>JAZDEW010000078.1:0-4408 GCA_043808425.1 Candidatus Omnitrophota bacterium | reverse complement strand
TTGGTGGGCGGTATTATTCGGCGCCTGCTACGGTGGGAATATTACCATTATCGGCTCTACGGCTAATATTATTGCCACGGATATTTTGGAAAAAAACCGCGGCGTAAGAATAGGTTTTTACCCTTAGCTAAAAGTAGGCTTAATTGTGGGCCTAGTTACAACTACGGTTGCTTATCTGTCCACCGTTGCGCTGATCCATTAAACTCTGCTTAACCTCAAACTATTCAGTTTTAGTAGCAATATTCAGATTCTTCACGCCTAACTCATTAAAAATATCTAAAAGCCCTACAATATCTTTGAATCTCACCATCTTATCTGAGAACAAAATCACTTCCAATTCAGGATTATCCTGATGAATCTTGGCCACTTCCGCCTTCAATGTTTTCTTGGAGGCCATCTTATCATCCAAATAAATTAACCCCTCACTGGTAATCATAACGCTGATTTGCCGGACATCCTTATGGGGTTCTCCGGTTTTTGAACTAGGCAAATTAACCTGAATATTCGACTGCATCACCAAAGGAGTAGTCACCATAAAAATAGCCATGAGCACTAAAATTATATCCGTAAATGGAGCAGTATTAATTTCCGTAAATGGCTTTTGCCGACGGCCAGGGCTTCTCATTTTTTTATCGCGCTAATTAAATCCATGGTTTCAGAAGCGGCCAATTCCATATCTTTAATAAAGTCATCGATCTTCTTCATGCAGTAGTTATAAATGGCCACCGCGGGAACCGCAATGGTCAGGCCGGCGGCAGTAGTAGATAATGCCTCGGATATACCGCCGATAATTACGTTTATGCCGCCAGAACCGCTAATAGACACAGCGTGGAAGGCTTTGAGTATCCCCAGGATTGTCCCTAGCAAACCAATGTAAACGGCCACGCTCCCGATTGTTCCAATTACAGAAGTAAAGCGCTCCAGAATAACGGTTTCAATAATAATCTGCCGCTCCATATTATTAGAAATCTCTTTTTCGCTGCAATCAAAAAAACTTAAGCCCGCATAAACTACTTGAGAAAACGGGGCGTTGCTATCTTGGCATATTTTCATTGCCTTATTTACCCCGCCTTTCTGAATAAGCTCCTGACGAACCCTCAGCATAAGGTCTCTACGTTTTAACTTTGATTTACTGCGATAAAAAATAATTCTTTCCAAAATAATGGCAACGGATATCACTGACATTACTAAAAGTACAACCATAGTAACGCCGCCCATTTTAATCAAATGCCATAGATTCATAACCAATACCTCCTAAATTATTATTTATTCATAAATTAAATATTATATCATCGGAATTATGGCGGGTGGCAGCAGACAAGAACCTAAGGCATTTAACTTATAAACAACATTTCCCGATACTTAGGCAGCTCCCAAGCATCATCAGCCACCACGCATTCCAGCTGATCCACATGTTTTCGGATATGCTCCATCAAGGGCTTCAGTTGGGAAAAATAAACCTCAGCGCGTTTTTCATCGCTTAATTTTTTTGCCTTTTCCAGCAGCTTAACCATAGCGATAGTGTTTTTACGCACATAATAAATACTGCAGACTACTTGGCTTAAATGCGCCTTCTTATCCGCTAAAGCCGCGGCATTTACTTTCAATCTTACACTTTTCTTTAACCTTACTAATTTATCCAGGGCAGAAGCTAGCAATCTCTCATATTTATATCCCGCTGGCACCACGGAAGCATTAACCATCTCATTTAAGGTATTGGCCTCAATCTCCAGGGTAAGATTATACATATGCACCCAAATTTGATAACGCGCCGCGAGCTCTTCTTTAGAAAATACTTTATATTTCTCAAATAAAGAAATATTTTCTTTTTTAATTAAAGCCTCCAACGCCTCATAGGTAGCGGAAATATTCGCCAGCCCCCTTTTCTTGGCCTCTTTAATCCATTCCTGCGCGTAGTTATTCCCTTCAAAGCGGATATCTTTGGTCTCTTTGGTAACCTTAGAGATCACTTTAAGCACGGCAGAATTAAAATCCCCTTCTTGCGCCGTAAGCTTTTTGATCTGCTCTGAAACATAATCTAAGCTCTCGGCAATAATCGTGTTAATTATGGCAATCGGCGTAGAGATATTCTGTGATGAACCGACAGCACGAAATTCAAATTTCGTACCCGTAAAAGCAAAAGGTGAAGTACGATTTCTATCCGTGGAATCTTTATTGAACTTAGGCAGGCGGCCGATTCCTAAATCAATAATATCGCGCTTGGAAACCTTGGATTTAACTCCACGTTCAATCATCTCCAAAATATGCGTCAGCTGCTCTCCTAAAAAGACGCTGATAATCGCCGGAGGAGCCTCATTAGCGCCTAAACGATGCTCGTTACCAGCTAAGGCCACTGAGGCGCGCAAAAGATCGCCGTGTAAATATACCGCTCTTAAAACCACGGCTAAAACCGCTAAAAATTGTAAATTATCTTCTGGAGTTTCTCCGGGATTAAGCAAATTATTCCCCTGATCATCGGCTAACGACCAATTAAGGTGTTTTCCGCTGCCATTTACTCCGGCAAAAGGTTTCTCATGAAAAAGGCAAACTAGCCCATGACGCAAGGCAACCTTCTTCATTAACTCCATCAATAACTGATTATGATCGGCGGCAAGATTAGACTCTTCAAATATCGGAGCAAATTCATACTGATGCGGAGCAACTTCATTATGCCGGGTCATGACGGGAATCCCCAATTTATAGGCATCCGCGGCGACATCAAACATATAATTCAAGATGCGCTCTTTAATCGTGCCAAAATACTGATCTTCCAACTGCTGGCCCTTGGGGCTAGGCGCGCCGATCAATGTCCGGCCAGTCATAATTAAATCCTGGCGTAAATTATAATAATTTTTATCAATTAGAAAATATTCCTGCTCTGCTCCACAGGTAGAGAAAACTTTCCTAATATGTTTATGGCCAAAAAGCTTCAGTAACCCTAAGGCGGCTTTATTTAAAGCATCATCGGAACGCAAAAGCGGTAATTTTTTGTCTAAAGAGGCGCCATGATAGGAGATGAATATCGTCGGGATACAAAGAGTCTTACCCAGCGTGCTTTCAATGATAAAGGCCGGGCTGGAAGGATCCCAGGCAGTATAACCCCGGGCTTCAAAGGTCGCGCGAATTCCGCCGGATGGAAAACTTGAGGCATCCGGCTCGCCTTGAATTAGCTTATTGCCGGAGAATTTCTCCATCACCTTGCCCGGTCCGGTAAAAGATATAAAGCTGTCATGCTTCTCCGCGGTCAGGCCGGTCATCGGCTGAAACCAATGCGTGTAATAGGTCGCCCCTTTAGCCATCGCCCAGTCTTTCATGGCATTGGCAATTTCATTAGCCTGGGTCAGAGAAATAGTTCTACCTTCAGAAATCCAAGTTTTAAACGCCTTAAAGGTTTTTTGAGAAACATGCTTACGCATCGCTTCTATGCCAAAAGTATCCTGGCCAAAATAACTAGACACCTTCACCGGCGCGACAATTTTTTTTAACTCTATGCCTTTAACTTTAAATAAAAGTTTTTGTCTTAAATTCATTTATCCCCCCTGGTGTAATCAACTCTTCTTAAGTTTTATGTCTTTTGCCAGGATAATCGCCTCAGCTACGGCAGACATGGATTTACGCATATCCATGCTTTGCTTCTGAATCAAGCGATACGCCTCCGATGGTAAAATAGAAAGCTCCTGAGAAAGAATTTCTTTTGCTCGCTCCACCAGCTTACGCGTAGTTAACGCCTCTTCCGCGGAAGTAGCCCTAAGATCTAATTCCGCATTTTCAATAGCCATGGCTGCCTGATTGCCTAAAGCGCCAAGCAAATTCAATTCAGATTTTGAAAAATTATGCTGCTTGGAAGTATAGCAGTTCAACACTCCAATTACCCTGCCTTTTACTGCCAGCGGCACACAAGCCAAAGAACATAAGCCTTCTTTTTTAGCCACATCTTGATTTAAATAACGGGGATCTTTTTTAACATCCAGAATACAGGCAGCTTTATTTTCTTTAGCCACTACCCCGGCAATACCCTTACCTAAGGGTATATTCGGTTTTTTATTGTAGGCCTCGGATATTGATTGGGTAGCCTTAATCACCAACTCTTTTTTATCCGGGTCAAACAACATTAAGGAAGAAATCTTGGAATTCATAATCTCAGCAGTAACCTGCACCACCAAACGCAATAATTCCTCTAAATACATCCCTGAGGCAAGCAGGCTGGCAACCTTGGAAATAGCCTCAATCTGTTTAACGTAAATTTGAATATGATCTTTTTTTTTAGCCGGCATTATTTGGTTCTTCGCAGGAATAGCTTAATTCTATGTAAAGCTTCTTTTAAATTATCCATACTTGAGGCATAGGAGATTCGGATATATCCTTCGGCGCAAGCGCCAAAAGCCGTGCCCGGAACCACTGCCACCTT
>JAZDEW010000077.1:0-2903 GCA_043808425.1 Candidatus Omnitrophota bacterium | reverse complement strand
CCCCGGGATTTTCCTTAGGCAGGTTCTTGGGATTAACCCACTTACCGCTCTTCGGGGTCCAAATCCAATAAGCCCGTGCCGGCTGAATAGAAAGAAAAGAAATTATTAACAAACTTAAGATTATGCGTTTCATAACATTATAAATTTAGCATAGTCAAACGGCTTTGTCAAATAAATAAGGCTTAACTTTTACTAAAGATAGTTAAAAATAAATATAGGCAAAGGGCAGCTTAATCAAAGCGGCATTTATATTTAAAAGCAAGGTAATTACCCCCGCGGTAGGCAAACTAAGAAGGTTGGCTAAATCCGGATAAATCAGGCCGGATAAAACCAAAGTAAACCCGCATAAAGTAATTAGCGTGGCCAGCGGAACAATTAAAATATTGGCCAAAACAGTTACCGGCGCAATGATCCGAAAATTTAAAGCAATAATTACCAGCGTGCCCAGCCAGGCAGAAAATGAAACTAAGCAGCCTTCACCTATAAATTTTAATATTTTTATTTTACAGGCTTCCAAACGCGTCAGTGATTTTAACTTAGGGTAAAGATATACAATTGCCAGCACGCTGACAAAAGAGAGTTGAAAGCCAATATCAAAAAGTTGCCGGGGATTAATCACCAGGATAAATAAAGCCGCGCTAACCAAAGAATTATATATATCCGGTTCCCTTTTTAAAAAATAGGCCATCAGGTAGACTAAGCCCATCACCGTCGCGCGAATAACCGGATTAGTTGCTCCGGTTACCCAGCAATAAACAAGCAGGCAAACTGCGGTCAGAATAATCCGCGCCTTATGCGGAAAGCGCAAGATTTTAAGCAATAAATTAATGATAAAAGCCACGATGCCTACGTTAAAGCCGCTGACCACCAAAATATGTACGGTGCCGGATTTAACCATAGAATTATTCACCAGCCAGGGAATGTCGCGCTTCTGGCCTAATACCATCGCCGAAAGTATGCTCGCCGGTAAAGCCGGCAGATGCCGGCTGATTACCTGCTCCAAATAAGCCCGCAGCCAAAAACAGCTTTTGATTAATTTTGCGCCGCTAAACCCGCCCGGCCGGACAATCTGCCGGGAATCTTTAATAGACATAGTTAAATAAATACCCTGCCGGGCCAAATAATCCTGATAGCCTTGGCTGGCGCGATTAAAACTATACAACCGGTTTAAATTACCGATAAGCGTTAAATTCTCTCCATAATTTAATTCTCGCGCGAAGTCCATTTTGACCAACAGCTCTCCGCAACACTTGTACCTTAGCCTGTCCACCTGAATTTCCCGCGCCCGCAAGCTAAACCAATAACGGCCATACTTAAGTTCCGGGACGCTGCTGATAAATCCCTTCACATTATAAATAATACTATGATTATAAGAAACAAAGTTACGAATATGACAGCCAGACAATCTATAGGAATTTTTCAGGCTTAAGCATCCGGCCAACAACGCTAAAAATAGAAAAAGGGGCAGAAATAAATATTTATTACTCCTACCTAAGCTAGCCAGAATAAAAACAGCAACAGCCACCCCGGTGATCAGCCAGAAATCCAGGCGGATTAGATCCGCCAAAATAATACCCAGGCCATAAAATACGGCTAAACCTGCCAATAATCTCTTCATTCAATAAAAAAAATATCTTTTAGTTTTTCCAACCGCTGCTGGCCAATACCTTTGACCTCCGTTAACTCTTCTAAGCTGCCAAACGCCTGGCGAGCATTCCGGTGCTCAATAATACGTTGGGCTAATTTCACCGGCACACACTTTAACCCGATGAGCTCGGACAAACTAATTTTATTAATATCTAACTTGGCTAATTGAATTCGCGGATAGGCCACCCCGGCCATCCGGCAGTTGAGCTTAATCAAATTGCTTAAAATCAAACCGCAAAACGCTAGGCCCAAAAGAAACAAAGCAACTCTTCTTTCTTCAGGTGTAAAATTAAACATAGCTAAGCCCTCCCTGTTATCCTGCGCCCTCACTTAAATAGACGCACAAACTAATGCTATCTAACTAATAAATAAAGAGAACGGTTCTCTCCTCCTGTTTTTTAAAGAAAAGAACCATCCCTAAAGTTTTTACTTTCTAAATTGTAATCGCTAATCTTTTAGTGTATACTTAATTAATGCCTAAAAAAATCCTCATCATTGACGATGACTACAATATCGCCAAAAATAGTAAAGAAGAATTGCTTAAGGCAGGTTACGCGGTAGTCATTGCCTACAGCGCTAAAGAAGGGATAGAGAAACTAAAAGCGGAAAAACCAGATTGCGTGCTCCTGGATCTGGTTCTGCCGGATGAAAGCGGATTTAAGGTTGCCCAGGATATCAAAACCCTGCCTGAATTTGCGGATATCCCCATCATTGCCACCTCTTTAAAACACGAAGAAATCGACAAACATATTGCCGCTAAAAGCGGAATCACCGTCTATGTCGAAAAACCCATCAATTATCAAAGGCTGCTTTTCGATATTAAAGACGTCCTGGGGAATTAGAGAAAATAATGGGACCGTTTCTATTTTTTCAAGCTTAAAAATAGAATCGGTCCTCTTATTCTAGAACATTAAACTACAATATTAACGAGCTTTTGGGGTACAACGATGATTTTTTTCGGGGGCTTGCCTTCTAACCAGGGAATTAATTTCTCATTCTGCAAAACTAGCTCTTTGAGCTTATCCTCGGATATATCGCTGGGAACTTCGATTTTACTACGCACTTTACCATTAATCTGAATCACCAATTCCACATTTTCCTCTACCAAAAGCCCGGCATCATATTCTGGCCAACGCGCCTTAAAAATACTCTTATGATTGCCTAAAATCTGCCATAATTCTTCGGCAAAATGCGGGACAATCGGGCCAAGCATAATTACAAGGTTAGAAAATACCTGCTTATCCGCGCCTAGTTGA
>JAZDEW010000076.1:0-2035 GCA_043808425.1 Candidatus Omnitrophota bacterium | reverse complement strand
AAAACTAAACGATGATTAAATTTTTTACTTAAATCTTTAATCTCAATCATTTTTTTAGGGTAGAATAAAATAAAACAGCGCGGTAAAAAAACAATCCGCTGCAATAATCATAATAAAAGTAAAGACTACCGAACGCGTAGTCGCCTTACCCACTCCCTCGGCACCGCCTTCGACGTTAAAACCTTCATAACAGCTGACCAAAGCAATAGACATTCCGAAAATCCAGGCTTTAAATAACCCGGTAAATAGATCTTTATAAAATAATGAAGAAAAGGTTACATTCATATACATACCGCTGGTAATGCCTAATTTAAACACGCAGATCAGATAACTACCGAAAATGCCGATAATATTAGCATATAAAACCAGTACGGGAAGCATGACACTTAAAGCCACAAAACGAGGAACCACTAAATATTTTATAGGATTCGTTGCTAGGGTCTCTAAAGCATCGATCTGTTCAGTAACCTGCATCGAGCCAAGCTCGGCGGTATTCGATGCCCCAACTCGGCCGGCGACAATTAGAGCAGTAATTACTGGGCCTAGTTCACGCACCACAGTTAAAGCCACCAGGCTGGCAATATAAATCTCTGAACCAATACGCTGCATAAAATATGCTGTCTGCAAAGCAAAAATAAAGCCAATGAACAGGGCAATTAATGAAACGATTAGAAAGCTATCGTAACCGGCTTTCTTAGCCTGCTCAATTATACGGTCTTTTTTATACGGCGGCTTAAAAGTTAAATATACAGTCTGCACCGCCAAATTAGTTAGTCCACCAAAGAAATGCATAAAAGAAATAGAACGGTGGCCAAGATTAACGAAAAAATCAGTAAACATTATTCAAAAATAAGCTCTTCGTTTTTACGGGTAACCTTAATCGAAGAGCCCTCCTTATATTTTTTAGAAATTATTTCCCCGGCTAAAGGATCTTCTAAAAACCTTTGAATGGTTCTTTTTAGCGGCCGTGCCCCGAAAACCGGATCAAACCCCTTCTCCACCAGAAGCTCCTTGGCTTCTTGGCTAATTTCTAAGGATATTTGCTGGTCTTTAAGCCGGTCAATCAGGTATGAGATTTCGATATCGATAATATGCATTAAGTCTTCCTTAACTAATTGCCTAAAGACAATTATATCATCAATACGGTTTAAAAACTCCGGTTTAAAGGAATGTTTCACCTCTTCCAATAACTTTTCTTTCATATCCTGATAAGTAATCTCTTCTTTTTGCGCCTTAAAACCCAACGAACCTGTTTTACGAATCAGCTCGGCGCCGACATTTGAGGTCATAATGATAATTGTATTCTTAAAATCAACCTTGCGGCCAAAACTATCCGTAAGCCGGCCTTCCTCAAAAACTTGTAGCAATAAATTAAAAACATCCGGATGCGCCTTCTCAATCTCATCCAGCAGTATAACGGCATAAGGCCTGCGACGCACCCTTTCCGTAAGCTGGCCTCCCTCTTCATATCCGACATAACCGGGAGGAGCGCCAATTAACCGGGAAACATTAAACTTCTCCATATACTCTGACATATCCAATTGCAATAAAGCGTCCTCATCGCCAAACATAAACTCTGCCAATGCCCGGGCAAGCAAAGTTTTGCCCACGCCCGTGGGGCCTAAAAATATAAACGAACCAATTGGCCGCTTAGGATCCTTAATTCCGGCCCGCGACCTACGCACAGCGTGAGCAATGGCCTCCAAAGCTTCATTCTGGCCAACGACGCGCTTATGCAGATCTTCTTCAATTTTAAGCAACTTTTCACTTTCTTTTTCTTCCAGCCTAAAAATAGGAATTCCCGTCCATTGCGCCAGAATTTTAGCGATATCTTCGGAAATTACCTCCGGACGCATCTTATCTTTTGCCTGACTCCACTCTTTATTCAACTGCTCAAGAGATTGGCGTGCGGTTCTTTCCTGATCCCGCAAAGAAGCAGCCTTTTCAAAATTCTGACTCTTGATAAAAGATTCTTTCTCCTTACGCAATGATTCTACATCCGCCTCTAATTTTTTGATATCCGCAGGCACAATTA
>JAZDEW010000075.1:0-44413 GCA_043808425.1 Candidatus Omnitrophota bacterium | reverse complement strand
GCAAAAGCGGTGATAAAGATAACAGTCAATTCGGGGGCGATCTGTTTTAATGTCTTTAAAGTATCTATGCCGTTCTTTCCGGGCATTTTAACATCCATAAGCGCGACATTAAAACGATCATTTTTAACGGCTTCAATTGCCTGGTCTCCGTCATAAACACAAATAACCTGGTAGCCCTTAAGTTCCAGGATATCTTTCAAGTTATGGCAAAGAAGCTTATTATCATCCACAATCAATATTTTATGTTTTAATCTCATAGTTAATATCCTGACAAACTTAAACTATAGGAAGGGTCATTGTCACCGTGGTTCCTTCTGCCTCTACGGAAGCTATATCAATAGAGCCTTCATGCTTGATCACAATCATTTTACAGATGGTTAGCCCGAAACCAATGCCGCGCGCTTTGGTAGTAAACAGGGGCTTAAATAATTTATTCATATTTTCCGGCGCGATTCCCATACCCGTATCCATAAACGATATCTCAACCTTCTTGCCTGTTTGCTTATGAATATTTAAAGTGAGTATGCCTTTATCGGCCATTGCTTCCACGGCATTTTTAATCACGTTATGAAAGACCATGCTTAACTGTTCTTTGTCCGCTTCCATAAAGATCTTATTCTCAGCAATTTTTTTGACGATTTTTATCGTCTGGGGAATTTGTGAAATATTTACGACTTCATCGAGCAGGCCGACGAGATCAAGGCGTTTCTTATTTGATTCTTTCATTCCGGAAAGGCTTAAAAGGCTATCGATAATCGCGGTTGAATTCTTAACTTCAAACTCAATGCGCTCAATATGCTCCTGGAGTTTTTTATTCATTTTCCCAAGCTTCATTTTAATATAATAAGCGGAACTGCTAATCACGTTTAGAGGGTTGCGAATTTCATGTGAAACGCTTCCGGCTAATTGTCCTAATACCGCCAGCCGTTCAGCAATAAGCAGGTCATCCTGTGTCTTGCGCAGCTGGTCGGTCCGCTCCTGGACCATCTCTTCCAGATGTTCCTGATGTTTGTGCAGCTCTACTTCCGCCTGTTTCATCTTTTCTAGCAATTTAGCGTTCTCCAGAGAGACGGCTGCTTCATAGGTAAATAAATTAGTAATATTGGCTCTTTCGATAGTGAAAACTGAATCAGAAAGACGGTTTTCTAGATAGAGAATACCAACTAGCTTGTTCTGCTTAATTACCGGAAGACAAAGAACAGATTTAAGTTTCATTTCCTGGACCTCAGGATTATCCTTGAACTCTCCTTTCTCGGAAGCGTTTTCCAGCAGCACCATCTCCTTGAGGCGATGGACATAGCGGATAATCGCATGGCAAATATTTTGACAATCTTCAAATTTTTGATTTGTCGTCGAAACAATATTTTTCTCAGTAATGTGGCTTTCGGCGCGGATTATCAGATCGTTGTTTTCTTCCATGATCAAATAGCCGTGTTGAGCGCCCGAGCTTTCTAAAACCACGTTCATAATTTTATCCAACAGAACTTTCTCTTCTGTTTCCGCGGGAATAATAAGGCAAGACTTTATGAGATAGTTTATATCGATATTTGGTAAAGTTGGGGCCACAGCAACGGCCTCAACCGCGTAAACAGGCGTTTCTTCCTCAAAATACTCCGGATGCTTCTCGATCAGAAGCAACTCTTTGCGCTGGGCACCGCATCTTTGATATAATCGCGCCGCCTCTTTAAAAAATGTGGCGGCGGTTGCCCTGCCCAAAAACGCTCCTTTTAGATTATCCTGAACGGCGCGCGGTTCTTTTTCAATTAATTCAGCTAAACATTCATTTAGTTTACCCTGTAAAAAGGTGTATCGGAATTGGCAGGCAAGATCTATTGCCTCAAAATATAAGGCATGCGCCTTTTTTAAATCTCCGGTAACTCTTTCCAGCTCGGCATAGATAAAAGCCAAATAAGGTTTTAATAAAGGCCCCAGCTCGGCCCAGGCCTGGATTTTTTTTATTAATGGTTCAATGTACAATCGCAACTCTTCATTATCTTTATATTTAACTCCTTTTTCATGGAGCTCAAGAGCGTTGAGAACTAAAAAGACATGCCACTGTCGTTTTAAGACATTATCGGTTAAGCCGGTAAGATATTTTTTGACGCCCTGCAGGCACTCTTCGGCTTTTTCATATTCTCCAAAATAATAATGCGCCAGGCCCAGATGCGCGTAATAGCTGCCGGCGGCGGCGACGTGGTTATCCTTCTCCCAAAGCTTAAGCTTATCCTCCATCCGGACGGGAGAATAATTCTTTTTCATCGGCTCAATCCATCCGGCCTGCATCGCCTCGGCCAGACGAACGGAAAAATAAAGGTGATACTTTTTGGAAAATTCAAAGCATTCGCGGGCGTATTCTTCCGTTCTCTTAAAATCATTTCCTTGCACCTGAAGGTTCCACATTAGTGGCCCGTAAGAAAGCCCGGCATTATAAAGATCACCTGAATTTTTACCGCACTGTATGGACTTAAGACAGTAATCAACTATTGTTTCAGGATGATTTCTAGAATGCGCGTTACACCAAACGATTCCGTTCATCCCCCGCGTAGCGCCGAAAGTGTTCGGATATTTCTCATTTAGATCGCGCGCAAGGTCTTCGTATTTAAACGCTTTGTCAAATTCACCCCTTTCTCCCAAACAAAGGCCCATGATCGAAAAAGAGTAGATGACCGATTCATCCATACCGCCGGTCAAGCAATGCTGAGTAGACTGGGCGGCGGAAAGATATAATTGCGGCACAAGCCCGGACATATAAAGATCGGGAATTAGTTCACTGTAAAACGCCAATTCTATCTTATTTTTTCTATCTTTGGTAAATGGCATGTTTAAAATAGTATTCCAAACGTCCACATTCATGGATTCTATGTTTCTCATCAACTCATCCCTTTTACTCTGCGCTTCCTGGGGGTCATCCGGAATAGATTTATTAAAATAGTTAAGTCCGCGGTTCGCGGTCTCTACCGCCTTAATAAAATTTCCAATTGAAGAGAGCGAGGTGGTTTGCTCGGCAAGGCATTCTGCTTTATCGAGGTCTGTCTTGGCGTTCTCCAACAGCTTATTAAGCAACTTTTCGGAATCATCATATTTACCGCACATCAGTTCTGTTTTTGCTGATTTCTGGAATATCTTAAAGGTCTGTTCATATTGCGCTTCCCAGCAATCCGGAGGCAGGAGTTCTCTGGCTAGCCGGAAATATTCATTCGCCGCTTCCGTAGCTAAGGCGTCCAAGGCCTTGTTACCGGCTTGATAGTTTATGCCCGATAATCGATACTTCATGGCTTGTTCCAAGTCCGCCGGCTGGCCGAGGTTTAAATGGGCGGCCACGGAAAAAATGTTAAACATACTGTTAACCGCCTCTGGATCTAACCTTTCAGAAATACCGGATAATAAATGTGTCCCGATAGCCCAATGAATCTGGCGCTTTCTCTCCTGGCCGATCGCGCTTAAAACTGCTTCTTGTACGCGGTCGTGAACAAACTGTAAATCGTCCTTGCTTTCCATCAACAGCCCCTGAGCCAAAGCTAGCTTTAATGTCTCAAACGTGTCTAGCACGGAGATTTCCTTAACCATGGAGATCTGTGTAGGAGAAAAACAGTTACCCATACAAGCACAATATTCAAGCAATTCTATCGCCGCCAGAGGAAGTTTCTTGACCTTGGAGTTAAAGAGAGCGACAACCGTGGGCGGCATATTTGATTGCCTTATTTTATTCATATTCCACTGCCAATGCCGATTTTCATCCAAGTAGATAAGCTTTTCGTTGTTCAGGTAAGAGAGTATCTCGCTTACGAACAAAGGGTTGCCTTCCGAAAGGTTAGCGATAAAAACAGACAGTTCTTCAGTTTGAGAAAGTGAAGAGTCGAGAATATAAGAAACCATTTCATGACAATGCCCGGGCTCCAGAGCCCCTAATCTTATTTCTTTCAACGGACTTTTCTGTTCTCTGATATCGCGAATTAAGCGGGTTAGGGGATGTTCCGGGCCTACTTCATTATGCCGATAAGCCCCGATGAAAAAAAGATACTTATAATCCGAATAGTTTGTAAAAAGATTATTTAAAAAATCAAAGGTGGCGCTGTCGCACCACTGCAGGTCATCAATAAAAATAGTAAGCGGATTTTCATCATTGGCTAGGCAGGCCAAAAACTTTCCAAAGAGATCGTTAAAACGATTTCTTGCTTCAACCGGCGGGAGCGTCTTGTTCTCAGGCTGTGGGCCAATTAATACTTCTAGCTCAGGAATAACGTCGGTTATAATTCTGCCGTTAGCTCCTAATATTCCAAGGATTCTCTTTTTCCAGAGATCGACCCTTTCATCGTTCTCCGTTAAAAATGTCCGAATTAAATTTCGCAAGCTTTGAATAAGCGCGCTATAAGGAATGTTCTTTTGATAGAGGTCAAATTTTCCCAGGGTAAAATAACCGCGGCATTTAACTATCGGCTTTTGCAGCTCCTGAATAAGCCGGGTCTTGCCGATACCCGGTAGGCCTGATATAAACGTAGAGCAAAAAAGGCCTTGGGTGGCCTGATCATACTCCTGTAGGATTGTTTTGGCCTGATCATCCCGCCCGACCATTTTAGAGACGAAGGTCACCCGGCGCGTGTAATCATAAATGCCCAAAGGAAATTCAGCGATAGTTTTTTTTGCCGTGTATTCATTGCGGCACTGAACAAGGTCAGCGAGTAAGCCCAAAGCGCTTAGATAACGTTTTTCCGGCTGTTTGAGTATTAACTTCGCGACCATCCGGCTTAACATCTGAGGAACATCAGGATTTAACTCGCTGGTATACGGGGCCACTTCCGCTAGATGTGAATGAATAAGCTCCAGTGGATCCAATGAGAAAAAAGGCAACCTGCGCGTCAATAATTCATAAAAAATAATACCCAGCGCGTAAAGATCCGAAGAAAAATCGACCCTATGATTTATGCGTCCGGTTTGCTCTGGTGAAGTATACGCGAGGGTACCCTCTACAAAGGAGTGGTTATAAATAAAATGGCTCACTTCTCTGACATCAATGGAAGATATAAAATCTACCAACCGGATATCCAGGCTCTTAGGATGCACTAATATATTATGCGGCTTAAGCCCTCCGTAAATAATGCCACATTCATGGGCTTTATTCACGGCCTGCGTTAAAAGGCAGCTGATGGTAAAGAAATCATTGAGGGAAATTTTCGGCTGAAGAGCCTCCCATTCATTAAGGGGGAGGCCATCAAAATATTCCCGGCTGATAAACTGGATATTCTCGCTTATCTCGAAAGAAAGCGGCCGGATAAGCATTGGGTCATTTAAAACTTTAAGCCGCTGAATTTTCTGCCGGAAATGTAGTTTTTGATGTTCGGGAAAAAATCCGGCTTTTAAAACTTTTAGCACCAAGAATTGAGCGGGAAATTTTTTATGGAAGGCTTTATAAATAACTGATTGCGGGCCTTCGCCTAATTTTTCAAGGATTTCATAATTGGGGATAGAGATCTCTTCGATACTCATTTTCTCCTAACTTTTTATATCTATGCTGATAGATAAATACACGCTAACTTTAAATTAACGATTGAAATTATCATTATTAAGAATAAATCGAGAAAATAAACTATTTACAGAAGTCTAACATAAAATTAAGAAAAAACAAGATAACCCTAGTAGATGAGCTGACTTAAAGCTAGATGACTAATGACAAGCGTTCTGTGCCTAATAATTCATCTAAATCCTGAATAAGTTTTTCATTCGGGCAAACATATAACCCTTCACCCACGATTAGTTGAACACGAGATTTAGCGGACGCCAGCTTACCACGGAGATGATTATCCAGGCGTAAATATACCGGCGTATTACCGCGATGAGCTTTTAATAGCGTTTTTAAAGACTCAAAGATATTCTCCCTTATTCCGGATAAATTAATATTTATCGCGGTAATAAGTTTATAAATTTCATCAAAAGGGAAAAGGTCTTCAACAATAATTTTAGGCGTTTCTTCCTTAAGGTCCAGCACTCCACGAATATGCACAATAGAATTAATCTGGATATGGGAGCTTATTTTAGCGAAGGCGCGCGGAAAAACTAAAATTTCTACCGCCCCCTCTAAATCCTCTAATTTTAATATCGCCATTTTCTCTTGTTTGGCCCGGGTGACGGTCTGTTTGATTTTAACGATTAGGCCGACGATTTTAATTATATCCTGATCTTTATGTTCATGCAGGCTAGCCGTAGAACAGGAAACAAAACGCTTAAGCTGCTGAGCATAACGCGCCAAAGGATGTCCGCTCACGTAAAAACCAAGCATATCTTTTTCAAAAGCCAGAAGTTGCGGCTCTGGCCATTCTTTACAATCGGCTAAATTATTCGTAATTTTCCCAAACCCATTACTTTTTATTGACTGGTCAAAGAAAGAAAGCTGGCCGCTAGATTTTTCTTTTTGGATTTTTTGCGCCCCTTCTAAAATTATATCCAGGCCAGTAAACATTTTTGCCCGGGATAGGCCAAAGTAATCCAGGGCCCCGCATTTAATCAGGCTTTCTAAAACTTTACGGTTGGCTAATCTTAAATCGATACGCTGGCAAAGATCTTCCAGGGATTTAAATTTTGCCTTCTCTCTCTGCGCCACAATTGATTCTGCCGCGCCGGAACCGACATTTTTAATTGCCAGGAGGCCAAAACGAATAGTGGATTCATTTTCTACCTTAAAAAGCGCCTCGCTTTCATTGATATCCGGTGGCTGCACCTTTAAGCCCATGCGCAAAGATTCATTCACATATTCAACTATTTTATCGGTATTATCGCGTTCTGAAGTAAGCAAGGCGGTCATAAACTCTATCGGATAGTTAGCTTTTAAATAAGCGGTACGATATGAAATCAAAGCATAGGCGGTCGAATGGGAATTATGAACAATAATTCCGTTGGCGATAAAATTATGCGTTCCTTCAATTTCAAGGTCATAAGTCTTTTCTTTTCCCGCGTATTCTACAGATAAAACCCTATCCCAAACAATATCCGCCTCTACTAATCTCAAGAGCTGATCGGACTTAAAAAATTGCCCCAACCTTATTATTGTCTGTCTTCTAAATCCTTTCTTATGCAATTTGGCTTTTCCACAAAATTCCTTCATGGAAACTCCGGCCTTTTTTTCAATTTCTCTCCAGGTTAAACCGCATTTTTCTTTTTCCAATTTTACAATTTCTCGCACTTCAGGAGGTAAGGTATCTTTAGATTCCATATTCGCAGATACAGAATTATAATAATTACGTAATTCTTTTTGTTGTTTATTTTTACCGATTATAAATGGACAAACCCGCTGGATGAATAATTTTATGCTCCTATAGCCGAATAAATATAAGGTATAACCAGTCTTTGGGCTAGAAACATTTTTATATATATATTTAAATACTTTAGATTTTAATTTTGAGCTAATGCCCAGCCTTAACAGAAGGCCTTGCAACTGCTGGCATAAATTATATGAAGACGTGGCATAAAAAGGAATAGAATTATCCCGGCTAAAGAGAAAGCCGCCGCCAGACCAGAGCCTTCCTACAAATAAAGCTAATTGCGCGCCATTTAAGAAAAAAATCTCTTCTGGAATGAATTTTTCCGTCGCTTTTACATAATCTAATCCTAAGCTTTCCATATACAGCCTTGCTCCGCTTTTTTTGTTAGCGATTATCTTTCGCGCTGCCGAATAACTATTTTTAACATATCCTTTATTCCAAGGAGAGGAGCCTTTTAAAAATTTGTTGTCTTTGTCTGTCCCGGCATATACCTCAAAACGGCCTCGTCTTTGATATATTGTAGGCACAGTATTTTGAAATTTTTTTACATTCTTTACAAAATCATTTATCAGGATTTTATCGTTGTTATAGAAATAAATACCACTGGGATGGCAAGTGTTGCCTTCGGAAAGCATGCCTGCCAATACAATTATCTTATACTCTTCTAAACCTGATTTAGTTTCTATGGGAAGAATTCCGCATAAGCCGATTCTTTCACCATTAGTTAAATCACCTAAATTTTTCCATCCTCTAAAAGTAAATATCGGATGATTTAATGTCGCGGTAAGTTCCCTGCCTAAAGCGGTTTTTAATTTATAAACCGGTTTGCTGCCATTATAGAATAGGCCTTTTATCCTGGTTTTTACAATTTTAAGGCGATCGTCACAGCTGAATGTAGATTTTATCGATTTTTTATTGCCAAACAGTTCTTCTATGGTAACCATATTGCCCGTATCGGCATCTATAATTTTCGTTGAGCCAACGACACACTTATTGAATCCATACCCGGAAAAGTATTCGATTAAATCAAATATTTTGCTGGCGGTATTTTCTTTAATGCCGTTTTTGATACAGCCGATAAGAAAGTTCTTACGCTCCTTTTCCATAACTTCCGGAATTTTTTTACCCATAGCTTTACGTAAGATATCCGCCTGGGCAAGTGAAAATCCCGCCAAAACAGACGCAATTTGCATAATCTGTTCCTGATAAACCATAATTCCATAAGTTTCTTTAAGAATAGGCTCAAGCTTAGGGTGCTCGTACTTGATCGGGATAACTCCATGTTTACGTTTCATGAAATCATCAAGCATTCCGGAGCCAATTGGCCCGGGCCGGTAGAGCGCTAAAAGCGCGATTAAATCTTCAAAACGTTCAGGAATAAGCTTTTTAAGCAAATCGCGCATGCCTGAGCTTTCTACCTGAAAGATACCAATCGTATGGCTTGAGGCTAATAATTTATAAGTAGCCTGGTCATCTAGCGGCAGTTTTTCAATATCAATCTGCTGGCCGCGGATTTTTTTAATGAGTTTTAGGGTTTCATCAATTACGGTAAGCGTCCTAAGGCCAAGAAAATCCACCTTAAGCAGGCCGATTTTCTCAAGTGTCCCCATGCTATATCCGGTAGTAATTTGGTCATCCGCGGTTTTAAACACCGGCATATAATTATTTAACGGTTTATCCGTGATGATTACTCCCGCGGCATGAACTGAAGCATGACGATTTAATCCTTCTAAAGAAAGAGCAATATTGATTAATTTAGTAATTTGCGGATCATTTTTATAAAGGCCGTTTAATTCCGGTTCACTCTCAAGGGCTTTTTTCAGGGTCATATCAAGTTCAGCAGGAATCATTTTAGCAATCCGGTCGACATCGGCATAGGGAATAGCCATAACCCTCCCGACATCCCGGATTACAGCGCGCGCTTGCATAGTTCCGAAGGTGATAATTTGAGCAACATTCTCCTGGCCATATTTACGGGTAACATAATCAATCACTTCCTGCCGGCGTTCATAACAAAAATCAATATCAATATCCGGCAGGCTCATGCGCTCAGGATTAAGGAATCTTTCAAAGAGCAATCCATAATTTAAAGGATTAAGGTCGGTAATCCCTAAAAGATAGCTTACCAGGCTTCCGGCGGCAGAGCCCCTCCCCGGCCCCACAGGAATACTCTGACTTTTAGCGTAAGCAATAAAATCCCAAACAATTAAAAAATAACTGATAAAACCCATGTGCCGGATAATTTTTAATTCATGCTCCAGGCGTTTTTGTACCTCAGGGTTATTATTAAGATTTTTCTCGGTTAAGCCTTTTTCACATAAATCCAGTAAAAATTCTTCTTTATTTTTTCCTCCGGGAGGAGAAAACTTAGGTAAATGCATTTGGGTAAAATTTAACTCCAGATTACAGCGGGAGGCAATTTCTAAGGTATTTTTTATCGCCTCCGGATATTCCTTAAATAGCGCGATCATCTCCGCCGGTGAGGTAAAATAAAATTCTTCGGTCTGAAAACGCATGTGCTTAGGATCGTCCAGGGTGGCTTGTGTTTGAATGCACAGCAATGCCTCATGGGCGCCGGCCCTATCTTTGGTAGGATAATGTACGTCGTTAGTGGCCACTAAAGGAATGCCCAGCTCGCTGGAGATCTTGATCAATCCGGTATTTACTATTTTTTGTTCGGCTATGGAATTACCTTGAATTTCCAGATAAAAGTTTTTCTTGCCGAGTATATTCTGATAGGTATCCGCGGCTTTTAAGGCATCATTAAAACGCTTCCGCAAGATTAGGCAGGCAATTTCTCCTTTAAGACAGGCGCTTGAGCCGATTAATCCTGAAGCATGGCGGGCAAGAACCTCTTTATCAATTCGCGGCCGATAATAGAATCCTTCCAAATAGCTAATGGAAACTAACTTCATTAAATTGCGATACCCTTCTTCATCGCGAGCTAAAAGAATCAGGTGATGAGCGGCATCTTCGATTCCTCCGCTTTTCTCCAGACGGCTTTGCGGGGCAATATAAAATTCGCAACCGATGATTGGCTTGATTCCTGCTTTCCGCGCTTCTAGATAAAATTCAATAGCTCCGAACATGTTGCCATGATCGGTAATGGCCAGAGAATCCATCTTAAAGCTTTTAGCAATGGAGAGTATTTCAGGTATACGGCAGGCTCCGTCAAGCAGGCTGTATTGTGTGTGCAGGTGGAGGTGGACGAATTCAGCGTGAGGCATGTTTATACTAGAAAATTAAAAGCTCATAGCTGATAGGCCATAGCTGATAGGCCATAGAAAAAACAAAAAGGTCGATAGACTATAGTCGATAGTCAATAAAAAAATATAAATAAACTAACAAGTTATACAGATAGGTTATGGCAAATAGATCGTAGCTGGTAGGCCGTAGGTAGCAGGTAGCAGAGTCTAGCTTTTACTATCAGCTATCAACTATGAGCTATCAGCTATGACCTATGAGCTAACTCATTCCCACTCTATAGTTGCCGGAGGCTTGGAGCTAATATCGTAAACAACCCGATTGATTCCACGTACTTCATTAATAATGCGATTGGAAATTCTTTCCAAAACTTCATAAGGAAGCTTTACCCAGTCTGCCGTCATGCCATCAAAGCTAGACACGCAACGCAAAGCAGCGACATTTTCATAAGTACGCTCATCCCCCATTATCCCTACGCTTTTAATCGGAAGCAATACGGCAAAAGACTGCCAGATTTGATCGTAAAGCCCGGCTTTGGAAATTTCCTCAATCACGCGTTTATCTGCTTCGCGTAAAAGATCTAGCCTGGCCAGGGTAATTTCTCCGATAATTCTCACCGCTAGCCCCGGCCCGGGAAAAGGCTGGCGTTGAATAATATTTTCCGGCAGGCCTAATTGCGCGCCGATTTGACGCGCCTCATCTTTAAATAATTCTCGTAGAGGCTCAATAAGCTTAAGTTTCATCTGCGCGGGCAAGCCGCCGACATTGTGATGACTTTTAATTTTTCTGCTCGGCCCGCCCGTAGGTGAGATAGATTCAATCACATCCGGATAAAGAGTGCCCTGGCCTAAAAACTTTACTCCGCTGGTCTTTTTCGCCTCTTCTTCAAACACCTTAATAAACTCATCTCCGATAATCTTTCTTTTTTCCTCCGGATCAGTTATCCCTTTTAAACGTTCAAGAAATCTTTCGCTCCGGTCTACATATTTTAAATTAAGATGAAAGAAATCTTTAAAAACGCTTTTGACCTGCTCGGCCTCACCTTTGCGCAGGAGCCCATTATCAATAAAAATACAGCGCAAATTTTTGCCAATAGCTTTGTGAATTAATAAAGCCGCTACGGATGAATCCACTCCACCGCTTAAGCCGAAAACCACCTTATCTTTGCCCAGGGTTTTTTTAATATGAACAATAGATTCTTTAATAAAGGATTGCATCGTCCACCGGCTAGAAGCACTACAGGCTTTAAATAAAAAATTACTGATGATCTGATTGCCTTTTTCCGTATGCGTTACTTCCGGATGGAATTGCACGGCAAATATTTTTCTTTTTTGATTAGAGATTGCGGCAATCGGAGTATTCGTGGTATGTCCAATGGTATGAAACCCAGAGGGCATTTTAGTTACATAATCTCCGTGGCTAGCCCAGCAGGTAAAGTTACCCGGCAGGTGATTAAAAAGGTCGCTGTTGTCATCCACGAACAATTCTACTTTTCCATATTCACGTTCACGGGTATGCCTAACCTTGCCTCCCAACAGCTCGCAGATTACCTGCATTCCGTAACAAATGCCTAATATCGGTACACCTAATTTAAAGATGCCCACATCCGGATAAGGTGATTTTTTATCAACTACAGAAGACGGGCCTCCGGAAAGAATAATCCCCTTGGGATTTAACGCGGCAATTTCTTCGGACGGGGTATTGTAAGGGATAATTACGGAGAAAACTTTATTTTCTCTTACCCTGCGGGCAATTAATTGCGTATATTGCGAACCAAAATCTAAGATTAATACCGTTTGTCTAGTCACAACCTTATCCCTTTCTTGTGCTTTTTTTAGTTTGGCTTTTTTCTTCAATTTATTTCCCCATTCCTACTCTTTGCCCTACTTGGAAAATTTTACCTTCCGTTTGAATTGAGGGAGCGATAATTATTTCAACATCGTGCATATCTTTTAAGTTTGACGCGCCCAGCGAACCCATAGAGGTTCTTAAAGCGCCTAGGAGATTTTGCGAGCCATCGTCAACTTTTGCCGGGCCGAATAAAATATCTTTTAACGCGCCGGTGGTACCCACTTGAATACGGGTTCCGCGGGGCAAATTAACATGTGAGGTCGCCATACCCCAATGGAACCCTCTTCCGGGAGCTTCTTTAGCGCGGGCAAAACTTGAGCCGATCATTACGGCATCCGCTCCGCAGGCAAAAGCCTTACAGATATCTCCGCCGCGATTCATTCCGCCGTCAGTAATAATTGAAACGTATTTTCCCGTACGTTTAAAATAAAAATCACGCGCCCCCGCGGCATCTACCGTAGCCGTAACCTGGGGAACTCCGATGCCCAATACGCCGCGTGTCGTGCAGGCTGCGCCCGGGCCAACACCAATCAGTAAACCGCTAGCTCCGGTTCCCATAAGCTCTAAAGTGGTTTCATAAGTTACGCAATTTCCCAGGATAACCGGAATTTTTATGGACTTGCAAAACTTAACCAAATCTAATGTTTTATATTCTTTAGAAACGTGTTTAAGCGTGGCCACCGTAGACTGGATGACAAAAATATCTGCCCCGGAAGCAATAGCTAATTTTGAAAATTTTTCGGCATTGGCCGGAATACAGCTGACCACAGCTATCGCCCGGGCTTTTTTAATTTCCGCGACTCTTTTGGTGACTAGTTTTTCTTTAATTGGCGTGGTATAAACCGCCTGAATTAATTCTGTTGCTTTTTGAGGCGCAGCCTTAGAGATTTCTTCAAGCACTTCGTCCGGATTATCATAACGGGTTTGTATGCCATCAAGGTTTAAAACCGCAATCCCGCCTAAGCGCGACATTTCAATCGCAAATTTTACATCGACCACTCCATCCATCGCCGCGGCGAGGATAGGAATTTTAAAGTTTTTCCCGTTAAATTTAAAGCTCGTGTTAACTTCATGGGGATTTACGGTATGGGCTCCGGGAACTAAGGCTACTTCATCAAAACCATAGCATCTTCTCGCGCGCCTGTTTATACCGATCCACTCTGCCATCTTAAATTCTCCTTATTCTGATATTAAACCGTTATTTTGCAATAAGTTACGGATATTTGCCTCAATCTAGATTGCCACCGAAAGAATTTCTTATTTTATATTAACTGAGGCTGATTGTCAATAGATATATTTAAAAACAGGACTAAACTAAAAACCAGGGACCGTTTCTATTTTTCTTTATAATTTAACCAGGAAAAATAGAAACGGTCCCTTTATTTCCTTTCTATCTACTAACTACTTTCTACTATCTACTGCTTTTTAATACATTCCACCCCCACCCATGCCACCCATACCGCCACCGGGCATTGCCGGCATTTTTTCATCTTTTTCCGGCTTATCCGCAATCAAGGCCTCTGTAGTGAGTAACAACGCGGCAATACTCGCGGCGTTCTGTAAAGCTGAACGGGTTACTTTTGTCGGATCAATCACACCAGCTTCAATCATGTCTACATAAGCGTCTTGGCTAACATCATAACCAACATTAGTTTTTTCTAGTTTGATTCTTTGCACAACCACTGAACCTTCCAGCCCGGCGTTTTGCGCGATCTGTCTTAGAGGTTCTTCAATTGCCCGTCTAACGATATTAGCGCCGATTTTTTCATCGCCTTCTAACTTCAGCTTGTCTAAAGCCGCAATCGTGCGAATAAACGCTACGCCGCCTCCGGGAACAATCCCTTCCTGGGTAGCCGCGCGAGTAGCATGCAGGGCATCTTCAACGCGCGCCTTCTTTTCTTTCATTTCCGTTTCTGTAGCTGCCCCAACGTTGATTACGGCAACTCCACCGGCTAATTTAGCCAGGCGTTCCTGTAGCTTCTCTTTATCATAATCAGAATCAGTATCTTCAATTTGTTTCTTTAATTGCGCTATCCTGGCATTGATCGCCACATTCTTGCCCGCGCCTTCAACAATGGTTGTATTTTCTTTGTCGATTTTTATTTTTTTCGCGCGGCCCAAGTCCTCGATATCAACATTTTCCAGCTTGATACCTAAGTCTTCAGTTAGAGGCTTGCCGCCGGTTAAAACAGCGATGTCTTCTAACATTGCTTTACGTCTGTCGCCATAGCCCGGAGCTTTAACGGCGCAGGCCACAAAAGTACCACGAATCTTGTTCACCACTAAAGTGGCTAAAGCCTCTCCATCAACTTCTTCGGCAATAATCAAAAGCGGCTTGCCAACTCGGGCAATTTTTTCTAATAGAGGCAGAATATCCTTAATTGCGGATATCTTTTTCTCGTAAATAAGAATGTAGACATCCTCTAGGAGTACTTCCATTCTCTCCGCGTCAGTTACAAAATAAGGAGAAAGATACCCCTGATCAAACTGCATACCTTCCACAACGTCCAGGCTGGTAGTCGTAGACTTAGCTTCTTCCACGGTAATTACCCCGTCTTTACCTACTTTATCCATGGCCTCGGCAATTAATTCTCCAATAATTGTATCGGAGTTAGCCGCGATGCTGGCCACCTGAGCAATTTCTTTTTTATCTTTGATCGGAGTGGAAAGCTTTCCCAGCTCCTCAACGACCTTGATCACAGCTTTTTCAATTCCGCGTTTTAATTCCATGGGATTCGATCCGGCCGTAACGTTCTTTAACCCTTCCCGATAAATTGCTTCGGCTAAGACGGTGGCAGTGGTGGTGCCATCACCGGCGTTGTCAGAGGTTTTCTCGGCTACTTCTTTAACCATCTGTGCGCCCATATTTTCAAAAACATCCTCTAAATCAATCTCTTTGGCCACGGTAACGCCGTCTTTGGTTATCGTCGGTGAGCCAAATTTTTTATCAATTACCACATTGCGCCCCTTAGGGCCTAAAGTTACTTTTACTGCTGCTGCCAGTTGTTCTACGCCCCTTAAAATTTTACGACGGGCATCATCGCTGTACAATAATTGCTTTGCCATAATTCCTCCTGTTATATTTGTTAACTAAACTCAATAATTGTTCGTCTACTTAAAATAATTTATTTAATAATCGCCAATATATCATCTTCGCGCAGAATGAGCAGCTCTTCGCCTTCTTTGGTGACAAACTCATTACCGGAATATTTTCCAAATATTACTTTATCCCCAACTTTTACTTCCGGAGCTTGAACAGCACCACTATCTAATACCTTGCCTTTACCCACCGCTACCACTTTGGCTTCTTGCGGTTTTTCTTTAGCAGAATCAGGTAGGACAATGCCCCCCTTACTTTTATTCTCTGCTTCTAAAGGTTTAACAACAATGCGATCACCCAATGGTTTAATCTCCATCTTGTCTCCTCCTTATTTAATGACATGGCGCCGGCGTAATCCTAATTAACACCGGTTGTCAACTGGTTATGAACTTAAATTAGCACTCTTTTTCCTAGAGTGCTAATTATAATTTAAAAAAAATTCTTGTCAAGAGTTTTTTTAAATCTACGCTAATTAAATAAATATAGCATGAAATAAACCACGGTTATTGAATTCTCTATATAAAATTTAGTTAGAATGTTAACCTGTCTTGATTCCAGACGTCTTCAAGATAATCATAAGCCTTTCTTTTATGCCGAGCCAACCAATCTGAACCATCGCCCATAGACATAATTCCAAACCACTCCTCATGCCGCAGATGATCCAGGGATTCTTCCCAATACCTTATCCCCGGATTATGTTCAGAAGGCGTACCGTCCATATACCAACGGTCTAGCCAATCAAAAACTACTCCTCCGATAGAGTTTCCGGATACTCTTTTCGCAGGATCATAATACCGCGAGCTATTGCGCACGATATCGCGCCAACAGCCTTTAGTATATTTAAGCTGATAATCCTGCTCTTCTCCTATATTTACATTATAGGCAAAAATACCAAATTCGGAGATGAATACCGGCCGGTCAAAAATCTTCTTAACTTCTTTCCACAAAAAAGCAAACCCATATTCTCCTCTATAAGAGTTGTATGAAATAATATCTATGCCCGGAGCGTATTTCGCGTATTTTTTAAGCGTGTTAAAATTATCTCCGTCGCATACGGCAACCGGATGCTCCGGATCGAGCTTGTGGATCATATCCGCAAGCTCGCCAACTAATTTCGCATACGCTTCTGGCCGCGCCTTAGCATTGCAGCGCGACCAATCAGCGATATTGTTTTCATTTCCCAAAACCCACATCAAAACATACGGCTCATCTTTATTGTCCAGTACCATTGCCTTAACCGATTTTTTTATATTTTCACAGTGTTTGGAATTAGTGTAATCCGTGCCCTCCTCCCAAGAAACCCCAGACCCGATGGTCCAGGAACCCAAAAAATTACCCATAACAGCCATAATCCCATAATCCCGGTAAAGTTTACGCAAGAGCTCTTTATTCACGGAATGATCAAACTGTAATGCCGTAGAAGGATTTTTTTTATAGATATCTCCCAATAAAGAATTATCTGAGGGCAAATGATAAAGCCTAATCGTATTTACTCCCATATCTTTCATCAACTTAAAATCTCCATCTATTAACTCATCGGCATCCATCTTATTATTGTTGTTCTTGTCTAACCAGGTTTCATAGGCAACATCATTCAAGCCATTCTGATTATCGTCGTAGTACATCCAATCACGCATAGTTGATTGATCCGGGCTTTCTCCAATTTTGACAGGATTAAACAAAACGCCTTTTATAAAATACGGCTTTTCATTAACTAAAAGTTCCCACGTTCCGTCGCCGTATTTAACCACCTTAACCTTTCCGCCTCTTGATTCAACAATTTCCCGAGCCGCGAGGTGTCCGGCATTAAAAATAACTAAGAACGCGCAAACAGCGATAATCATAATTCTTTTCATATAACACCATCTTTTTTAATTAAATTATTCGTTTAGCTAAACTTTTATTTTCATAAACAAGCTTAATTCCGATTAAGGTCAGCTCTTTATTGATTTTTATTTTCATACCAGAATATCTTTTAATTAAGGCGATGTTGCCGCCAGTGCCGATAATGCGGGTGTTTTTACCCAGGGACTGTTTAATCATTTTAGCTAGCTCTTTACTTAAAGCAGCGGTACCAAAAACCACTCCGCTTAATATGCTATTTTTGGTATCTTTGCCAATCAGTTTAGCCGGAGGCCGTAGTTTTACTAGCGGCAATAATGCGGTTTTTTCTTTTAAAGCCTCCAGAGAGATATTCATGCCCGGAAAAATCAAACCCCCTAAATATGCCTGATCTTTAGAGACCGCGTCAAAGGTAATGGCCGTGCCGGAATCTATAATCACCAGGGGGCTGCCATAAAGATGAGTAGCGGCATAAGCATTTACTAGCCGGTCTTGACCAACTTGTTTGGGCAGATGGTAACGATTTTTTATAGGGACGATTAAGTCTTTACCTATGATATAGGGGGTTTTACCGTAGAAAAGTTTTAAGTCATGCTGAATAACCCCAGTGAGCCGAGGAACAACGCTACAGATTATGCTAGCGGAAATTTCAGAATAAGCGCTTATTTTTTTTACAAGTTTGTTTTTTGTATAAGTTTTAGTGGCAATATCAAACTGGTATCTTAATTTTTCTCCAACAAAGATCCCGCCGGTTATATTAGTATTGCCGATATCAATGGTTAATAGCACCGCGCAGCTCCTTTATTTTATCTCTTAAATTGGCGGCTTTTTCAAATTGCAGGTTACGCGCCGCAAGCTCCATTTCATATTCTAGCTCAGTAACATATTTATGCAAATGGTATTGCTCGACTGGTTCTCCGGTGAGTTCGCGCAGGAACTCCTGGGCACCTTCAGAATCTTCAATACCTTTTTTAATCGCTTTATTGATAGAGCGCGGGGTAATTTTATATTTACGGTTAAACTCTATTTGGGTGGCTCTGCGCCGGAGGCTTTCGTCGATGGCTTTTTTCATCGACCGAGTGATGATATCGGCATACATAATTACTGTGCCGTTTAAGTTACGCGCGGCGCGGCCGCCAACCTGAATAAGCGCGGTCGCGCTGCGTAAAAATCCTTCCTTGTCCGCGTCCAAAATGGCCACCAATGAAACTTCCGGCAGGTCCAGTCCTTCACGAAGGAGATTAATTCCTACCAGGCAATCAAATTTTTTTTCACGCAATTCTTTAAGGATTACCGAACGCTGAATCGTTTGTATTTCAGAGTGCAGGTATTTTACCTTTATCCCTTGCTCCATTAGATAGCTGGCCAGGTCTTCAGACATTCTTTTGGTCAGCGTGGTAACCAAAACTCTTTGATTATTTTTTGCCCGCTGCTTAATCTGTAAAATTAAATCCTCGATCTGGCCGGCGGTGGGCTTAACAATAATTTGCGGGTCAATCAGGCCGGTCGGGCGGATAATTTGCTCAATAACCTTATTAGCGCTTAAAGCTAATTCATATTTCTCAGGTGTAGCGGAAACAAAAATTACTTGCTTAACCAGCCGCCTAAATTCATCAAATTTTAACGGGCGGTTATCCAGGCAAGACGGAAGCCTGAACCCATAATCTATAAGCGTCTCTTTTCGGGCATGGTCACCGGCATACATGCCTCTAATTTGGGGCAGCGTAGCATGAGATTCGTCAATAATCGTTAAAAAATCTCCGCTAAAGTAATCGATCATTGCCGCTGGCCGGGCTCCGGCCGGGGAGCCATTTAGGTGCCGGGAATAATTTTCTATCCCGTGGCAATATCCGATTTCTTTGAGCATCTCCAAATCATAATTTGCGCGCGACTCCAACCGTTGGGCCGCCAATAATTTATTTTGTTTCCGTAGCGTTTGTAATCGCGCGGCCAGTTCTTCTTTTATCGAGCCGAGCGCCGCCTGAATTCTATCCCCGGAGGCGATAAAATGCTTTGCCGGATAGATAGCTATGCGCTCAAGCCGATTAATTATTTTTGCCGATACCGGGTCAATTACTGAAATTTGAGATATTTTATCTTGGTAAAATTCCAGGCGCACTGCCTGCTCACTATAGGATGGAAATATTTCCACGACATCCCCGCGCACTCTGATTTTTCCGCGCTTAAATTCATAGTCATTACGCTCATATTGAATCTGAATAAATTTAGCGATCAATTCATCCCGCTGAATAAGGGTAAACTTATCCAGGATAACTAACATTTCTTTGTAATCCCGCGGAGAACCTAAGTTATAAATACAAGAAACGGAGGCCACAACAATAACATCCGGCCGGCTGATTAAGGAGGTGGCCGCGGAAAGCCGCAAGCGATCCAGGCGTTCGTTAATCGATGAATCTTTTTCTATATAGGTATCCGTGGAAGGAATGTAGGCTTCCGGTTGATAATAATCGTAGTAGCTGACGAAATATTCAACCGCATTATGCGGAAAAAATTCCTTAAACTCAGAATAAAGCTGGGCGGCTAAAGTCTTATTATGTGAGATTACCAGCGTCGGCAAGTTTACTTTGGCAATAACGTTAGCCAGGGTGAATGTTTTACCGCTGCCGGTAACCCCCAGAAGCGTAGAATAGCGCTGCCCGGCCAGAATGGCTTTAGAAAGCTCTTTGATCGCTTTAGGCTGATCACCACAAGGCCGAAAACTAGAAACGAGTTTAAAGCTGTTCATAAAAGCCTTTTAAATTACCTCTAAACTAATATCCACGGATTCTATGGAATCGGTCAGCTCTCCGATAGAAATTATATCCACTCCGGATGAGGCAATTTTCTTTACATTACCCAAATGTATACCTCCGCTGGCTTCTAGCAACGTAGAACAGCTCTGGCCATGAGATTTAAGATTATTCCTCATCACCACGGCCTTGCGCATATCCTCAAACTTCATATTGTCCAGCATAATAATATCCGGCCTAAAGCTTAAGGCGTGTAAAAACTCTTTTAAGGTTTGAGTTTCAATTTCAATTTTACAACCCCGGGGAACTTTAGGCAGTTTAGTGTAACAGCCCATAATTTTTAAATGGTTGTCTTTAATCAAAACCATTTCATCCAGGCGCATCCGGTGATTGTAGCCTGAGCCAATTCTAATCGCGTATTTCTGCAGCTCCCTTAATCCGGCTATAGTTTTACGCGTATCGGTGATTTTAGTTTTAAAAGGCTCTATTTCTTTGACAAACTTAGATGTTTTGTTGGCAATCCCAGAGAGCAAAGATAATAAATTCAAAGCCACCCGCTCCGCGGTAAGAATGCTGCCGGCTTTTCCTGTGATCGTTGCTAAGGTGTCCATATTGAAAGCTTGCTTGCCTTCCTTAATCTTTGCCTCAAATTTTAAGCTTGCGTCCACAGTTTTAAATATTTCGGCGGCAAAATTAATACCACATAGCAAAAAATCTTCTTTGGCGATAATTTTAGCCTTAATCGATACTTGTTTGGGAATACTTAGTTGAGTGGTAATGTCGCCCCGTCCGATATCCTCGGCCAAAGCGCGCTTGATAATTGCTTTTAGTTTCTGATCGTTAATCTTGGGCTTGCTTTCTGATAAAAAATATTTACCCCCACACCAATTGTCAAAAAAAGGCTGCTGCCGGATAGATGATTGGCGTGGGGGTTTAGCGTAAGCCATTTTTAATTGCCTCCAGCTTTTTTAATTGCGCCTGCATTTCAATTAATTTATTTCTTTCTGTTTGGACGATTTCTTCCGGAGCCCGGGCGGTAAAATTCGCATTTGCCAGCATCGCCTCTTTATTTTTAATTTCGCTCTTTAGTTGGCCAATTTTTAAATTGGTTTTCCTGAGTTGCTGGGCTAGGTCCGCGATCCCCTCAAGCGGCATAATCACGTGCAGATCCTTAAAAACTACTACGTATTGGTTGCTCTGAGCAATATATTCATCAATTAAAGTTAAGCAGTCAACTTTAGCTAAATTTTTTATATAATCCAGGAGCGGCTCCAGTGATTTCCGGGTAGATTGATTAGCGGCCGTTAATTGGATAGCTATGCGGCTGGCCAGATTAATCTCCAGCTCGGCACGCATATTTCTGATCGTATTTATGAGATCAAAAGCTAGCTGCATCTGCAGCTCATCATTTTTATTGATTAAATCAGCTTGCAAGTGCGGCCAACTTTGCTGCATAATAGAATTATTCGCGCCAGGCAGCTTTTGCCAAATTTCTTCCGTAATAAAGGGCATAAAAGGATGCAAGATCCTTAAATATTTTTCTAAGACTTTGAACATTACTACCTGAGTATTCTTTTGAGTTATTTGGGGCTTAACCAGTTCGATATACCAGTCGCAAAATTCATGCCAAAAAAATGTATACAAGCTATTGGCAGCTTCATTAAATTTAAAACTATCTAATTCTTTGTTTACTTTGTCTAAAGTTGCATAGAAACGGCTTAAAATCCAACGGTTAACAATATCCAGCTGTCCAAGTTTAAAAAAAACGCATAAATCAACATTTACCCCGTTAGAAGTCCCGCGGCGCGGGGCGCCACTTCTAACGGGGTAAACTTCTTCAGGCTTAAGGTTAATTAAGATAAAACGTGAAGCATTCCAGATTTTATTGGCAAAGTTTCTCCCCTGCTGGAACCTATCTTTAGATAAATATACATCTTGGCCTTGAGTAGTAATAGAAATAAGGCTAAAACGCAAGGCATCTGTTCCATACTCCGCGATAACCTCCAGGGGGTCAATCGCATTACCTAAAGACTTAGACATCTTTTTGCCCTGGCTATCGCGCACCGTGCCATGAATATAGACATCTTTAAAAGGGATCTGCTGTTTAAATTCAAATCCGGCCATAATCATGCGCGCTACCCAAAAAAATATAATTTCCGGAGCAGTAACTAGAGTTGCCGTCGGATAAAAATAATCTAAATCCAACTTATTTTGAGCTGATGGCTGATGGCTGATGGCTGATGGCTGAAAAGGCCAATAGAATGTCGCGAACGGCCAAAGCCAACTGGAAAACCAGGTATCTAAGACATCTTTATCCTGATATAAAGCGTCTGAATGGCAAACTCTACATTTTGTCGGCTGATCAATACAAGCAATCGCCTCTTGTTTACAGGCGCTACAATACCAGATAGGAATTTGATGGCCCCACCAGATCTGCCGAGAGATGCACCAGTCCTGAATATTCTCCATCCAGTTTAAATAAACTTTAGTCCAGCGCGCAGGATGAAAGGTAATTTCACCATTTTTAACTGCTTCAATAGCCGGTTTGGCCAACGGCCCCATTTTAACAAACCATTGACGCGACAAATATGGTTCTATAACAGTATGGCAACGATAACAGTGGCCGGCTGAAATTTCATGAAGTTCTTCCTTAGCCAGATATCCTTTGTCCGATAAATCCTGTAAAATACGATCTCTGGCCGCGAATCTATCCATTCCTGAATAATTGCCAGCATTTTCGTTCATTTTACCATCAGGATGTAGAACATTAATAAACTCAAGTTTATGTTTTTTACCCGTTAAGTAATCATTTGGGTCATGCGCAGGCGTAATTTTAACCGCCCCTGTTCCAAATTCCATGTCGACTGAATCATCGGAGATTATTTTAATCTCCCGATTCAAAAGCGGCAAAATAAGCGTTGCGCCAATAAACTTCTTATAACGCCTGTCTTTGGGGTTTACAGCAACAGCTGTATCACCCAGAATAGTTTCCGGACGGGTAGTAGCAACGACAATTGATTCTTTTGGGTTCTCTTTAAACGGATACCTTAAAAAGTAAAGTTTGCCTGAAATTTCCTGATGCGGAGCTTCCTCATCAGAAAGCGCAGTCTGGCAACGCGGGCACCAATTAATAACTCTGTCTCCCTGATAGATAAGACCTTTTTCCCAGAGAGAAACAAAAGCTATTTTCACAGACCTAGAATACGCTTCATCCATGGTAAAACGTTCCCTGTCCCAATCACAAGCGCAGCCAAGTTTTTTTAGCTGATTAATAATGGTTGCCCCATAGAGCTGTTTCCATTCCCAGACCTTTTCCAGGAACTTTTCCCGGCCCAGATCCTGCCGCTTAAGCCCTTCTTTAACCAGAGCTTTTTCCACAACATTTTGCGTGGCGATTCCGGCATGATCCGTACCCGGCATCCAGAGGGCCGCAAAACCCCTCATTTTTTTATAACGAATTAAGATATCTTGAAGAGTATTGTTTAAGGCGTGCCCCATATGCAGAATTCCGGTAACATTGGGCGGCGGAATAACTATACAGTAGGGTAATTTATCCGGGGATGGTTTAGCGGAAAAAAGATTACTTTGTTCCCAAGCCTTATACCACTTACTTTCACTAACCTGGGGATCATACTGCTTACTAAGCTCTTGACTCATTACCGCTTGTCCTTTAAAAGCTTATATTCAACGCTATCAACCAAAGCCTGCCAGCTAGCCTCAATAATATTTTCATGGACTCCGATTGTACTCCAGGTATCTTTTTCATCTTGGGATTGAATTAATACGCGTACCCGGGCAGCAGTACCGGCTTTTTCATCCAAAACGCGCACCTTAAAATCAGACAAATGCATTTTAGCTAAAGTCGGATAAAAATCCTTAAGGGCTTTGCGCAGGGCATTATCCAATGCGTTTATCGGGCCATCTCCTTCAGCCGCCGTATGCTCTTTTATCCCATTGACTTTTAGTTTGATGATCGCTTCAGAGGTAATTTTCTTGTTTTTACCCTTTTCGATAACCACTTTAAATCCCTCTAGCTCGAAAAATTTTTTAAACTTTTTTAAAACCCTTTGCATGAGTATCTGAAAAGACGCCTCCGCCGCTTCAAATTGAAAACCTTTATGTTCTAAAGCTTGCACTAATTCCAGTATTTTTTTTATTTGCGGATCCGTCTTGCTTAAATCATAGTTTAGGTCTTTGGCCCTTAATAGAATTCCGGTTTTACCCCCGAGCTCGGAGACTAAGATCCGACGCCTGTTTCCGACTAAGCGGGGATCCAAGTGCTCATAAGTTAAAGGGTTTTTCATAATGGCATTAATATGCATCCCGCCCTTATGCGCGAAGGCGGAATCGCCCACAAAAGGCTGCTCTTTCTTTAGGCGCATATTGCTGATTTCGCTCACGAAATGCGAAAGATGCGTCAGCTGCTTTAGCTGCGCATCCGCGATACAATCAATCTTTAGCTTAATTTTTAAATTCGCGATAATCGGAATGAGGTCGGCATTTCCACAGCGCTCCCCATATCCATTAATTGTCCCCTGCACCATATTTGCTCCAGCCGCGATCGCGGCCAAGGAGTTAGCAATAGCCACTCCGGCATCATTATGGCAATGAATTCCTAAATCAACCTTAATTTTTTCTTTAACCTCATTGATAGTGGAGCTAATCTGATCGGTTAGGGATCCACCATTAGTGTCACAAAGACAGACCACGGAACAACCGGCATCTTGAGCGGCGATTAAGGTTTTTAAAGCGTAATCTTTATTCGCCACGTAAGCATCAAAAAAATGTTCCGCGTCATAAAATACCAAAAATCCCTTTTTGACGAGAAAATCAATACTATCAAAAATCATCGCTAGATTTTCATCCAAGGTAGTTTTTAAAACCTCGGTGACGTGGAAATCCCAGGTTTTACCGACAATGGTAATTACCTGGGCCCTGGATTTTAACAAGGCTAATAAGTTGGTGTCTTGGCTGGCGGAAATATTTGGCCTGCGGGTCATACTAAAAGCGGCAATCTTAGAATTATTAAGTTTTAAGCGGCTTACTTTTTCAAAAAATTCCCGGTCCTTAGGATTGGAACCCGGCCAGCCCCCCTCAATAAAATGCATGCCGAACTTATCTAGCTCTTCGGCAATGCGGATTTTATCCATTACCGAATAAGATATTCCTTCTGCCTGCGAACCGTCCCGCAGCGTAGTATCGTATAATTTTATGGAAGCCATAGGTTGCTCCTCCTTTTTTTAAATCTCTTTACCCCTTAGTTGCCAGGCTTACCCAGTTAGAGGCCAGGCCCCGCGAGGCGCCACTTTTAACGGGGCTTACTTAGCCCAAAATCCGCGTGTAATTTTTTTACGGCTATCTCCGCGAGCTTCTTCTTAATAATACAAGAAATGCTAATATCAGAAGTTGAAATCATTTCAATGTTAATTTTATTATCCGCCAAGATCCCAAACATCTTTGCCGCAACGCCATGATGAGATTTCATGCCCACCCCGACAATCGAAACACGGGCAATATCATCATCCAGCAGAACATCGCCGGCGCCAATTTTTTTAGCGGCCATTTTAGTAATCTTGCTGGCCTTGGCATAATCGGCCTTGGCAATAGTAAAAGATATATCTGTCTGACGGGTGTGGCTTACATTTTGCACAATCATATCTACGCTTACTCCAGAAGTCGCCAGATCTTTAAACAATTTTACCGCTACTCCGGGCTTATCCGGAACACTACAAAGAGTAATTTTTGCCTCATTTTTATTTAAAATTATTCCACTAACCAGAACATCTTCCATCTTTCTGACCTCCTTAATAATCATCGTACCATTTTTTGTGTTAAATGAAGAGCGCACATGCAAGGGTACATTAAATTTTTTAGCCACTTCGATAGAGCGCGGCTGCATTACCTGGGCCCCTAAAGAAGCCATTTCCAGCATTTCATCATAAGTAATCTGCTCAATTTTTCTAGCATTAGGTTCAATACGCGGGTCGGTAGTATAAATACCCATGACATCGGTATAAATCTCACAAGAATCAGCTTGGAGTTCTTTAGCTAAAGCAACTGCCGTTAAATCTGAACCGCCCCGGCCCAAAGTAGTAATATCCTGATTTAAGGTTACCCCTTGAAAGCCGGCAACGATAACAATCTTGTCTTTTTTTAATTCATTTTTAATTTTTTCTACGTTTATTTTGATAATTTTAGCCTGAGTATGGCTGCTATCAGTAATAATCCCGACTTGAGAGCCGGTAAATGAAATAGCCTGATATCCTAATTTATGAATAGCCATGGCCAAAAGCGCGACTGAAATTTGCTCTCCGGTAGAAAGCAACATATCCATTTCTCGCTTACAAGGATCAGAATTAATTTTATTCGCCAATTCTACCAATTCATCGGTAGTATCCCCTAAAGCAGAAACCACCACGACCAGCGCGTAACCTTTTTTACTATACCCAACCACTCTTTGCGCCACTTTTTGGATACGCTCGACATTAGCGACGGATGAACCGCCATATTTTTGCACGACTAAACCTTTAGACATTCGGCATTCTCCTTGTCTACCTAAGACCTGCCTGCCGGCAGGCAGGCAACACCGGCGCAATTCCACTTAGCGCCGGGTGTTTAGAATGAGATACTCCATAAGCTGATAACCATGCTCAAAATAAAGCTGTGATTTTTTTGCTTCTTTTTCACTGTAATTAAGAAAACTCCCCGCCTGAATATTTTTTCCATAAATCGCGAAAGGAACAGCTTCTGAGGTATGCGTTTTTAAAGCCAATGGGGTGGCATGATCCGGTAAAACCATCATCCGGAAATCATCTTTATCCTGACAATATTCTAGAAAAGAGCCGACCACTAATTGATCAAAACGTTCAATCGCCGTAATTTTTTCCCGTAAATCTCCATTATGTCCGGCTTCATCCGGAGCTTCAATATGCACAAAAACAAAATCATTTTTCTTTAAAGACTTAATTGCCGCCTTGGCCTTGCCTGCATAATCAGTATCATAATAACCGGTTGCCCCGGGAACATTAATCACCCCTAGTCCCAGGATATGCCCTAACCCCTTGATCAAGTCCACCGCGGAAATTACGCTTCCGGATAAACCAAATTTATCCATAAATTTAGGCATATTTGGTTTTACGCCCTGGCCCCAAAGCCAGATCATGTTTCCCGGATTTTCTTTCAAATCCAGCCGAACATGATTAATTTCATGACTCTCCAGGATTTCTTTAGAATCCAGCATAAGTTTAATAATTATATCCGCGCTATCCCCTTTAGGTAAGTGCCGCTTAATGCTTAAGCCGACAATATCATGCGGAGCCCAACACTTTAAATTTTGCAGCTTTAATTCCGCGCCGCGCTTAACCAAAAGCAAATGCCTATAACTCACACCCGGAAAAAAATGCAGTTTATTATTTCCTAATTTTTGATCAATAAATTTAATTAAGCTGCTGGCTTCTTTGGATTTAATATGCCCGGCGCTATAATCAAGTAAGATATCGCCTCCGGCAGTAATTAAGTTACAGCGGAAAACAACATCGTCATCTTCCAATTCAATACCCAGATTGGCCGCTTCTAAAGGGCCCCGGCCTGAATAATATTTCTTCGGGTCATACCCTAAAATGGAAAGGTTAGCCACATCCGATGCCGCAGTCATTCTCTCCGGAATAGTTTTGGCCTGCCCCAAGCACCCATTTTTAGCCATAAAATCCATATTCGGCGTACGCGCTGCCTCTAAGGGCGTGCGCATGCCCAAACTTTCTATCGGATAATCTGCCATACCATCACCAACTAATACAATGTATTTTGTCATATTTGAATTTCCCCTCTAAAAGCTTTTGCTGCTTTATTTTTTAGCATATTCTCTAGCCATCAATCTCGTTAAGTTTTTAACCATAGCCGCCTTTGATAAAAATGGGCCCAAAACGCCTGCTTTGTTTACCAGATATGCTCGATATTGCTTATCTATCAAGCTATTGCCTACCGCCAAATCTAGATTGGCTGATTTAATAAGATCGCGTGTTTTTTTGATTAACCACCCGGCTTTAGCATCCGGCTCAAATTTAAAACCCACCAGAAACGCGTTGGGCTTGGACTTACGCAGGCCATTAATAATCTTTACCGTAGGCTTAAGCTCAAGTTTAATCTTATTTCTTGTAGAGCTTATTTTTCTACTGCAAAAGACTTTAGGCGCAAAATCGCTTATCGCCGCGGATTGAATTACAATATCATAATTCTTCTTTAGCTCTTTTTTTAATAAAGCATTTAACTCGCTAAAAAAAGAAAAACGTTTTACTTCTATCTTATCATCCAGAACAACTTTGCTGCCCGGGCCAAGTAAAAGAGTAACCCCGCAGCCACACTGCCTAAGTTTTTTAGCTAATATGATCCCTGTTTCTCCGGTGGCTATATTGCTAATAACTCTAACCTTATCTATGGCTACCCAGGTTGCTCCGGAGGTAATTAAAACCTTTTTTCCTTTTAAATTAATAACCAATCTCTTTTAATATCGCCTTAATATTAGGCTTAAGTAGCCTTGGTTTGTTCACGCTTTTTATAGCCCTTTCCGGATCCTTTAAGCCATGCCCGGTTAAGATACAAACAATCGAAAATTCCTTATTCTTTAAATTAAATTTTTTAAAGTACCCGTTTTTAATTAATTTTAATAAGCCAGCGATTGAGGCGGCGGAAGCCGGCTCAGCAAAAACCCCTTCTTTTTCCGCCAACATTTTATAAGCAAAAAGAATTTGCGCGTCCGAAACCATGTCAATCAAGCCATTCGATTCATCACGCGCTTGGAGCGCGCTCTTCCAGCTGGCCGGATTGCCAATTCGGATGGCGGTGGCAATCGTTTCCGGATTAAGAACTGGCCTGTTCCTTACAATCGGAGCAGAGCCTTGGGCCTGAAATCCTAACATCACCGGAAGTTTTTTACTTAAACCCTGGCGCTGATATTCTTTATAACCTTTCCAGTAAGCCGTAATGTTCCCGGCGTTTCCCACCGGCATAATCTGAAAGTCCGGCGCATCCTCCAGATAATCGCATATTTCAAAACTAGCAGTTTTTTGTCCTTGAATACGATAAGGATTTAAAGAATTTACCAGCGTAATGGGAAACTGCCGCGTAATCTCTTTAACCAGGCCTAAAGCAGTATCAAAATTTCCTTTTATCGCTAAAACCTTTGCCCCATGAATTAGCGCCTGGCTAAGTTTTCCCAGCGCGATTGCCCCGCTAGGAATAAGCACAATACATTTTATGCCGGCAACCGCGGCGTAAGCAGCCGCAGATGCCGAAGTATTGCCGGTAGAAGCGCACATAACCGCCGTCGCCTTTTCTTCAACGGCCTTAGAAATAGCCATAGTCATGCCTCTATCCTTAAAAGAACCGGTGGGATTAAGGCCTTCGTACTTTAAGTAAACCTCCACACCAATTGATTTATCCGGGTATTTTCTCACACAATTGGTGTGGGGGAAAACTCCCATGGAATCATTAACTAATTTGCTTAGATACGGCGCATAAATCAAAGGCGTGTTTCCTTCATTTAGGGTAATCACCGGGGTGTTATCAGTCACCGGCAAAAATTGCCTATATCTGTGAATTATCCCTTTATATTTTTGATTGTTCATTAAACACCTTCAATACGTATGGCCACAGACTTATCCTTAATCTCGCTTAATTTGTCAATCATTTTTAAAGCACCGCGCAGATTTTTTTCTTTTACTTCATGCGTAACCATTACTACCGGCACAATATGAGATTTTAATTTTTCTTTTTGCGTAACGGAGGCAATACTAATGCCGAATTTTGCCAATATTCCGGATATTTTTGCTAACACCCCCGGTTTATCTACTGCCGTGATACGAATATAATATTTATTTTCAAATTCTTCTATTTTCCGTATCCCCTTAATAGAATTATCTTCCCGAGAATTTAAGGTTGGCCTAAAAAGCCCGGCTTTAATATCCTGAGCAAGGTCAATAATATCAGAGATAACTGCCGAGGCAGCGGGTAATTGTCCTGCCCCCGGGCCATAAAACATAAGATCCCCGGCCAGATCGCTGGAAACATAAATTGCGTTAAAAACACCATCTACCGAGGAAAGCAGATGTTCGCTAGGTAAAAGGGTCGGATGAACCCGAACTTCCAACTCATCGATTTCCTTTTTAGCGATAGCCAGTAATTTAATGGTATATCCTAACTCTTTAGCATAAGCAATATCTGAGGCAGAAACCTGAGCTATGCCTTCAATAAAAATATCTTTTAGGTTAATAATTTTTCCAAAAGCTAAATAGGTAAGTAAAACCAGCTTATGCGCTGAATCAATACCCTGGATATCCAGAGTAGGATCTTTTTCAGCAAATCCCTTAAGCTTAGCGCTATTTAAGGCATTCACAAAAGAGCAGCTTTCTTTAGACATTTGCGTTAGCACATAATTTGATGTGCCATTGACAATACCGAAAATACTGTTAAATTTATTAGCCACCAGCCCTTCTTTAATGGATTTTATAATTGGAATACCCGCGCCCACGGAAGCTTCAAAATAAATATTTTTTCCTCGCTCCATGGCCTCTCTAAATAATTCATTACCATGTTGGGCCAGCAAGGCTTTATTAGCGGTAACCACGTGTTTACCTTTTTTTAATGCGGCCAGAATAAACTCTTTGGCCGGATTAATCCCCCCCATCAATTCCACCACAATATCAATGCCAGGGTCATTAATAATTTCAAAAGCATCAGTAGTAAGCAGGGCCTTATCTACAGCAACATCTCTTTTGCCAGCAAGATCTTTGTCGCATATTTTTTTAATTATGATTTCGGTTTCTATCTTCCGCGCCAGAAACGACTTTCTGGATCCAAGAATCTTTACCACACCGCATCCAATATTGCCAAAACCAATAATTCCAATATTTATTTTTCTCATAACTGAAATTAACCTTTCTTTAAATAATAGCCGACTGTTTCACCAATAGCTAGGCGATGTTTTTCATCTATGGCTAGAAAAACAAGCCGCGTATCATAAATTATGTTTTTGGTAATTTCTTTTGATTCCAAGACCTTGGCAATAATCATAATCGGATCCGGATCAAAAGGCAGCCGGATCTCCAGCGCTAAATTCGTTCCTACCGGAAACTGGCAATTGGTAGTTAAGAGCATCCCGCCTAAACATAAATTTTTAGTTTGCGAAATATCCGCATTATTATTATTCGGAATAACCCGATAGGAAACGATGAATCTTCCACTAACGCGAGGATGCGTTCTTTTCTCTTTTCCTTCATATTGTTTTGACATCCTTCCTCCTGGTCTTTAATTAATATTCATTTTTTTATTTTTTCTATCAAACAATTCACGTAATTACTGATAGCTTTCTTCTCTTGCTGGCCTAAATCAATAAACCTTACACGCGTTCTATCAGCCAGAGAGTCGATCACCTCTCCTACTGCTTCCAAACGATTAAAAGGGTCGGTAGGCATTACGAAACGTAATTGTAACTTTTCATTTTTAACAAAGGGTTTATTAGAATTAAATAAAATCCCATCAATGCTAATATTCTTAACGGTGGTAGAATCCCAGCGCAAGGATTCGGATGTAATTTTAGCATATTGAACAATTATTGCCTTTTCCACTCGAGTGGTTTTTCTTTTCTCCTCCATAATTACCTCCCGTTGAATTTAAAGCTACAGAACTGTCTTGTTCAGCCGTTAAGTTTTCTACTTATTAAAATCGGGGCGACAGGACTTGAACCTGTGACCTCTTGAACCCCATTCAAGCGCTCTACCAAGCTGAGCCACGCCCCGTTATTACCTTACTCTTCTTTGCTTTTTCTCATCATCAGGTCATTTACCGCCTGAAGAGGAGATTTATGCTTATAAAGTAAATAATATACCTCTCTAATTATGGGCATATCAATCTGATATTTCAAACCTAAAGCATAAGCGGATTTTGCCGTGGGTACCCCTTCCGCCACCATTTGCATATGCCGGTAAATTTCTTTCAGGCTTTTGCCCTTTCCAATCAGTTCTCCTACGCTGCGATTGCGGCTCTGTTTGCTGATACAAGTAGTAGCCAGATCTCCTAATCCGCTGATCCCGCTAAAGGTCTCCAATTTTGCCCCCATGGCCTGGCCTAATCTGGAAATCTCGGCCAGCCCCCGGGTAAGAATGGCCGCTTTAGTGTTAGTACCAAACCCCAGCCCATCAGCTACGCCACAAGCAATGGCGATAACGTTCTTTAAGCTGCCCCCCAACTCAACACCAATCACATCCGGATTAGTATACAGGCGAAATCTATTTGTACTAAATACTGTTTGAATAGTTTTGCGTATTTGTTTATCCATCGAAGCCACCACCGCGGTAGTGGGAATTTCTTTAGCTACCTCGCCGGCAATGGTCGGCCCGGATAAGACAGCTAATTTAACCGGGCCTAGCTCTGCGCGAATTACCTCAGATATTCTTTTAAAAGACCCAATCTCGATCCCCTTAGTCACACTTAAAAAAATAGTTTTTTTAGCAAAACTGCCCACTATTTTTCTTATAGTTCGTCTGGTGTATTGAGAGGGAATCGCCAAGACCACAATTTCTTTATCTTCCACTGCATTTTTTATATCATTAGTAATTTTAATTTGGCGCGGAATTTTAATTCCCGGAAGGAACTTGGAGTTATACCGGGTTTTAATCATCGTTTTCGTATAATCGGCAAAAGCACCCCACAGCGTAACCGCATAACCCTTATTAGAAAGCAATACCGCCAGTGTCGTTCCCCAACCCCCATCCCCTAATATGGCAACGCGTAATTTAGACATGATTTACCTTAAAGTCCCTTTTCTTATTTGTTCTTAACATTGCCAGCTCCCAAGCATAATCATAAAGATGTAACCCCTTACTTACGGCAATAATTTCTCCATCTTGGACCCCAATCTCTTCAGCCATATATTGTTTTACCAGTTGTAAACCACCCAGATTTGAAGGAAACCCGCCCCAAAGATCCCAAGAACGAAAATAAAGCACGAAATGCAATTTACCATAACGCAGCCGCGTATCAATCAGCCTGAGGCAAGGCGGATCAATTAATTTTATATCCGAGGGCATGCCAATTTCCATGACCGCTTGATTAGTTCCCGGCCCTTTTTCTTTATACATTTTAATAACTTCTTCTATTTGGTTAACATTTAAAGGCATATCAGAAATCAATTCCTGGCCGTTTAAATTTTGTTTAATCTTGACCTTAGGATCAACCAATCTCTCCCCATAAGTATAATCCTCAGTTTCAGTTTTGGCCCCGGTTAACAGATAGCTCAAATATCCCTGAATATAATCCATGTCTGTCGGAACAGGAATATTCATACCTTCCGGAATGATAGGAATAATCTGATGATTGGGTTTGCGTATACGGATAGAGATAAAATCAAACTCCAGCCTCCTTTGCCCTTCATAGCTACCACGGGTAATCGTATAGAGATGCCCCTGATCTAGGATCGCAGATAAACATTGAAACCAGGCATCATCAAGATCAAAAGCATCAATAAAAACCGGTTTTAAAAATTCTTCACTCATTAAGAGCTGCCTCTTGCTTTGGCTTCTTTTACCAGCTGTTTAAAAGTAACGATAATCTGAGCCACAGGCATATTTTTACCGATATAGCCACAGCAACCAAATTGCTTGCTCTTACTAATCAATTCTTCATCGAATCCAAAACCAGTAATCATCACCACCGGTAAATTCACATAAGCTGCCCGGATCTCTTTAAGCACTTCTAAACCACTCATTTCAGGAAGTTTGATATCCAATAATACAACATCAAAAGTTTCCTTTTTAAGTATGTCCAATGCTTCTTCGCCACTTCCACAAGTAACCGGCAAACAATCCTCTTTTTTAAATAAATCTCCCAACAGGTCTCTTACGGCTTCTTCATCATCAACCACCAAAATTTTATAAAGCATACCATCTCCTTGTCTACCCAGACAACACCGCCGCAATTCCGCTTAGCGGCGGGTGTATTGTCTACCTAGGCCTACCAGCAGGCAGGCAACACTCGCGCAATTCCATTTAAGCGTTAGGCGTGCCAGGCTTATACCCCGCGCTAATTTGTATCGCGCGGGTACGCGCTTTGTAGCGCGGGTGTATTTAAATAAAAGGTAATTTAATCGTAAAAGTTGTTCCTTGGCCAACTTGGCTCTCTAAATCAATAGAGCCGTTATAGTTCTTAATAATGTTCTGACAAATTGATAAACCTAATCCGGTACTCTGGCCTTTAGTGGAAAAAAATGGGGTAAAAATACTTTTAAAACTAGCCGCCGGAATGCCAATTCCGGTGTCTGATATTTGTATCTGAGCATAAAGATTCTTAAAATTATGCGTAGCAATTTTAATCACCCCCCCCTTAGGCATAGCATCATAAGCATTAATAATCAAATTCAAAAAAACTTCTTGCAACTGATCCGCGTCAGCCATGATTCCGGGCATATTTTTTTCCAAATATTTTTCAATTTTAATTTTTACAAATGGTAACTTATTATATTGAGCCAAAGGTAAAACTAGTTCAATAATTTCATTAATGTTAATTGGCTCTAGGGTCAAATTTGTTTTACGGGCAAATTTCAGGATCCGATCGACTAGTTTACGTATGCGGCTAAGCTGCGAGTCAACTAAATCAACTGTTTCTTTGAGCTTCTGACTAAGCTTTGTCTGTTTAAGCATCTCTAACCTTCCAGAGATAACAAAAAGGGGATTATTAATTTCATGGGCCAGGCCGACAGAAAGTTGTCCGAGAGCGGCTAATTTTTCAGATTGAAAGATCTGACATTCCAGCTTTTTTGTTTCAGCTATATCTTTAGCAATAAAAATATAACCGGTTAAATTGCCATTGACATCCAAAAATTGATCCACGGTTAATTTTACCGGAATGGCCGCGCCCGCCTTAGTAAGCAGCTCCAGCTCCGTTTCATGTTTACCAAACAGGCGCACGCGCTCTAGAATCGAATCAAGCCCAGCAGCGGTTTTATTAATATTATGCAGAATATTTATATGCTTAAAGATAATCTCCTGCTTACTGTAGCCAAACATCGTTTCGCAACCCATGCCAAAATAAGTAATAAGGCCATCCAGATTAATTACATATAAAGCGTACTCATTTATACTAGCGATGGTATTCTTTACGTAGTCGTCGTTTTTCTTAACTGAAATTTTACCTTCATAAATCTCCGTAATATCCTGGCCAAAGAGCAGGCTCCCCTGTACCTGATTATTTTTATCCATAACCGGAGCAATATTCCAGGAAACTAGGCGTAAATCACCATGGTTACTCAAGAGATGGCACTCAAAGTCATTTGCCCTTTTATAGGTTAAGACATCATTTAACATTGCCTTAAACATGTCTTTCTTTATCACATTATTTGCATCCCCGAACAATATCTTCAAACAATCTTTTCCAATAATATCTACGAGTTTTAACCCGGCCATTTTTTCCGTTTTTTTATTACAAAAAATAACATGGCCATTGCAATCCAAATAAAGCACCAACACTGCGGCATTTTCTATTAGTTCAAGAAGCGTGTTTTTTATATCGATGCTCATAATTATCTAACCAAGTCGCGCTAAATTATTTATGCATAGCTTTTATCCCGCCATTAACTATGTTATCCAAAGCGGGTGATCGGAATCGAACCGACATATATAGCTTGGAAGGCTATTGTTCTACCATTGAACTACACCCGCGTTACCTGGCGCGCACCGACGCAATACCTATTAGCGTCGGGTGCCGCAAAATTTCCCTATCGGAAAATTTTAATGGGCAGGAAAGGATTCGAACCTTTGAAGCACAAGTGCAACAGATTTACAGTCTGTCCCCTTTGACCAACTTGGGTACCTGCCCCTGATCTCAATTAATCTAGGTCGATAGTCGATAGACTATAGACGATAGACACTTATTCTTTAGCTTAACAAAGCCGGCGAGAGGATTCCAACCCCCGACCCGCTGCCAAAGGGGCTCTGCCCCTATGGCGCTCCTCACCTACGTTCGTCGCTGTTACCCCGAAAACGTGGGGGAAGTTTTCCCCCACACCCCTTTCGGGTCATTTATTCTCAATTTAAGCCAGCGAGAGGAATCGAACCTCCGACCCATAGTTTACAAAACTATCGCTCTACCAACTGAGCTACGCCGGCATCAACTACATATCTTTAACGCATCCGGAATCCGGCTGATAATATCCGATGCGATTAGCCCCATTTGCGTCTTATCCAAAACGGCTATATCTGCGGCTAAACCGTGAATATGTGTTGCATATTTTGCCGCGCTAAAAGCATCTAACCCTTGAGCTAAAAATGCACCCACAATACCACTAAGCACATCTCCGCTTCCGGCAGTGGCCATTCCGGGATTGCCGGTTTTATTTAAATAAAATTTCCGATCGCCATCAGTAACAATGCTCTCATGGCCTTTAAGGACAATTACAACATTATAATGTTTCGCGTACTTTTTCGCAACCAATTTCCTATTTTTCTTTATAAAATCAATATCTATCCGAAAAAGCCCCGCCATCTCTTTGGGGTGTGGAGTTAAAATAATTATTCCTTTATGAGTTTTAAGTATATCCAAATGATGGTTGAGGGCATTAAGGGCATCGGCATCAATCACCATAGGCAGGCTTGACTGCTTAACTATTTTTTTTACCAACGCGTAAGTTGACTGATGTCTGCCTAGCCCCGGGCCAATTATTAAAACGTCTATATTTTTAAGGAAAGATTTAATTTTAGAAAATGCCGCTAAACTTAATGTCCCGGCTCTGGTCTGCGGCAGAGGTAAAGTCATCACCTCTTTTGTTTTATTTTTAATTAAGGCGCTATTAATACTCGCCGGTATGCCTACGGTCACCAGTCCTGCTCCGGCGCGTAAAGTTGATTCGGCGCAAAGCAAAGCCGCGCCGGAAAATCTGCTAGAACCGGCTAAAACCAGTATGCTTCCATAATCACCCTTATGGGAATCAACTTTCCTTCGTAATAACTGCGTTGGCAACCGCATAAGTTTTAACATGCGAAATAGAAATATGAGCTTTAATATTTTTACCGCGGCCGTTTAAGAACAGACAAACCGGTTTGCCATCCTGGTCGTTATGTATTTGAATATCCTGCCAGGAAAGCTGAGTATCCCCAGCGGCCTTAAAAATTGCCTCTTTAGCCGCGAATCGGCCGGCTAAATGCTGATAAAAAGAAGTTTTAGTTTTAGCGTTTTTTATCTCCGCTCGCGTAAAAACGCGTTTAAGAAAATCCTCACCCCATTTTTCAACTGCTTGACGGATACGCCGTACCTCAGTAATATCTACCCCGGTCCCGATTAACATTACTTAATTAACTCCCGCATTTCTTTAACCGCCGCGAACAACCCCACATATAAAGCTTTACAAATAATAGAATAACCAATGTTGAGCTCTTCGATTAGCCGGATTTCAGCAATCTGCCGGACATTAGCATAATCCAGGCCATGCCCGGCGTTAACTACAAGCCCTTGAGCTTGAGCGTAATCTACCGCGCGCTTTAGCTGGTTTAGAAATTTTTCTTTTTGCCGGTAATTTTTTGCCAACGCGTAGCGGCCCGTATGCAATTCAATAATTTTAGCGTCAGCTTTTTTAGCCGCATCAACCTGATTTTTATCCGGATCAATAAATAAACTTACCCGGATATCCGACTCTTTTAATTTTTTTATAACCGCGGCAATATGCTTAAGATTCGCGGCTACGTTTAATCCGCCTTCGGTAGTCAGCTCGTTCCTTTTCTCCGGCACCAGAGTTGCCTGATCAGGCTTAATCTGACAAGCAATTTTTAAAATCTCTGGAGCAATAGACATCTCCAGGTTAAGCTCAGTTCCAATCTTTTTACGCAAGAGTAAAATATCTTGATCCTGAATATGCCGGCGATCCTCCCTTAAATGCGCCACGATGCTCTGGGCGCCAGCTTGTTCAGCCAAAAAAGCCGCGTAAACCGGGTCAGGTAAATTCCCTCCACGCGCTTGACGTAAAGTAGCGACATGATCTATGTTTACCCCCAGCCTAGGCATGTTATTTTATATCCCTTCCCCTTTTGCGTAAAACCAAACAATAACCGCCAGGAATAAGGAAATAAGCTTTAACCACGGATGGATGCGGGCTAAACAAACAATGCGTGAAAAAATTTTCTTCTGATTCTTATTCATTTTCTTTTGCTTTAAGCAGCTCTTTAATTTTTGACTCTAACTGCGCGGAGCCTAAATCCTTATAAAATTTCTTTCCATAAATGATAGATATATCATTCCTTTCTTCGGAAACCACAATAACAATGGCATCGGCCTCTTCACTCAGCCCTAAGGCTGCCCGATGTCGCGTGCCAAAAACCCTGTTTAACTCCTCATTAATGGCCAGGGGAAAAATACATCCCGCGGCAGCAATTCTTCCATGGCTAATAATTAAACCACCATCGTGCAGCGGATTATTCGGAGTAAAAATTGCCTCAATTAAATTTGCGCAAACACGCGAATCAATAATCTCCCCGCTTTGAATATAGGCAGCTAAAATATCATTTTTTTCAATAACAATTAACGCCCCTAATTTCTTTTTAACTAAGTTTTCGCAGCCATCTACGATTTGCCGGCTAAGTAGTATGATATCCTTATCCTTTAAGCTATTTTTAAAAATTTGACGTTTACCTATCTGGGTCAGGCCCATTCTTATTTCCGGATGAAATATAATTAATATCGCGATAACGGATATTCCAAAAAGTTTTTCAAACAGCCAGCTTAATACCAGAAAATCAAATTCTTTAAAAATGAAAAAAGCGAGCAAAAGCACGATTATGCCGCGTAAAGCTTGTAAGGCACGGGTACCTTCAAAAAATAACATAATCTGATAAATAAGAAACCAGAGAATAGCTATTTCAATCGCCGGTTTCCAATAAAGAATTAAATTATATCCTAACATTTTCTCACCGCCTCCGCTATTTTTAAAGACTGGCTTACGGCTTTTACATCGTGAACGCGTACAATATGGGCGCCGCGCTCAGCGGCCATTACACAAGTGGCCAATGAGCCATTAGTCAAAGATTGCGAATCTGACCCTAAAATCTGGGCCATAAAAGATTTTCTGGAGGTGCCGATAAGCATAGGCTTGCCTAAGAGCTTAAAATCCGCTAAATGTTTGATTATTTCAAAATTGTGAACCGGGGTCTTACCAAACCCTATGCCCGGATCGATAATAATTTTATCCGGTTTAATTCCGCCTGCCTGCGCAGCGTCAATAGATCTTTTTAAGTAAAGAGCGATATCATCAATTAATGACCGGTAAACAATTTTTTTTTGCATATTTGCCGGACTTCCCAGCATATGCATAATCACCACCGCGGCGTTATATTTGGCCGCTACTTTAATCATGCGCTTATCTCTTAACCCAGAGATATCATTAATAATTTGAGCACCGGCTCCCAAAGCCGCTTGAGCAACCTCGGGTTTAACCGTATCAATAGAAATCGGCACTTTAATTTTTTTTGCCAACAGTGTTACTACAGCTAAAGTGCGTCGCAGTTCTTCTTTAACGTTTATATTTTTTGCTCCCGGCCGGCTGGATTGGCCTCCCAAGTCAATAATGTTTGCTCCATCCGCCACCAAGGCCCGCGCTTTCTTTAAAGCCAGATCAGGGTAGTTATGGCTAAAATGACGATATAAACCATCCTGGCTGAATGAATCCGGGGTTAAATTAATAATACCCATAATCTGTGTTTTTTTACTAAGATCCAAAAAACCATCTCTTAAAGAAAGAATAAAATCTTCTTTGGTAAAATTTTTAACATTTTCATCTAATTCACCCGCTAGCTTTTTTAAGCCAAATGGCTGAATTTTTAGCTTATTTACCAAAGCAGCAAATTGGGTAGACTGCCCAATCAAAAGAATATCAGTTTTTTTGGTTTTACCGGTAAGCGCGCCTCTGGCAATTGCCGCGTCTGCCCCTAAAGAAAGCATTTCTTGCTTAAGGATATTGGCGGCGATATTGTTGATAGCCTCAAGGCGGATTAAAAAAGCCGAGCTCTTCGGCAGCATGATTTTGGCCCCATAAGAATCAACGCCAATCTCACGCATATTTTTTTTTACTTCCTCTGTGCAACTAAAACGAAAAATACGCATCACTAAAACCTTAAGTAATTAAACCAAATCGCTTTTCTGAATTCCCAACACTTTCTTTACTTCCTCTCCGCTTAAGACCTCTTTTTCCAGGAGAGTGCTTGAAAGAAGCTTGAGCTTATCTTGACTATTTCTTAGCAATTCTATGGCTTTATTATAAGCATTATCGGTTATCTGTTTCACCTCTTCGTCAATAATGCGTGCTGTTTGTTCGCTATAGTTCTTTTCTTCCATGATATCGCGGCCTAAAAATACCAGCCCTTCTCTTCTACCCAGAGTCAAATTCCCTAGCTTTTTAGACATCCCGAATTGAGTAACCATACGCCTAGCCATACCCGTAGCCACTTCCAAATCATTTTGCGCTCCGGTAGTCACTTCGTTCAAATTTAGCTCTTCTGAGGCCCTGCCTCCTAGAATCATCGTAATCTCTGCCAGCAACTCTTTCTTCGTCCAATAGTGCCGGTCTTCCAACGGTGGAGTAAAAGTATACCCCCCGGCCAGTCCGCGCGGAATAATCGAAACCTTCTTTAAAGGGTTAACCTCGGGCAGCAACAATGAAAGCAAGGCATGCCCGGCCTCATGCAAAGAAGTAATTTCCTTCTCCTTCTTAGACATAATATGGCTTTTCTTTTCCGGCCCCATAAGCACTCTTTCTACTGATTTATCCAGGTCAATTTCTTCCACCGCTTCTTTATTGTTACGGGCAGCCATTAACGCGGACTCATTACAAAGATTGGCCAAATCCGCGCCGGAAAAACCTGGAGTTTGACTGGCTACAGATTTTAAGTTAACGGATTCAGCCAACTTAATCTTGCGGGTATGTACTCTAAGTATTTCTTCGCGCCCCCGGATATCAGGCAGATTGATAATAATAGTACGATCAAATCTTCCCGGGCGCAAAAGCGCCGGATCTAATGTATCCGGGCGATTAGTAGCCGCGATTAAAATAAGTCCTTGCTGGCCGTCAAACCCATCCATCTCCACCAATAACTGATTAAGGGTTTGTTCGCGTTCATCATTGCCTCCGCCAATTCCGGAAAAACGCAGACGCCCTACCGCGTCAATTTCATCAATAAAAATTATTGCTCCTTTTCCTGAAACTACCCCGGCTTTACGCCCCTGATCAAACAAATCTCTTACCCGGCTAGCTCCTACGCCCACAAACATCTCCACAAAATTAGAACCGGATATACTAAAAAAAGGCACGTTAGCTTCTCCGGCAACTGCCCGGGCAATTAACGTTTTCCCGCATCCGGGAGGACCGACTAAAAGCACCCCCTTAGGAATCTTACCGCCTAATTTTTGGAATTTTTTAGGGTCCTTAAGAAATTCGATTACCTCTTTGAGCTCCTCCTTGGCCTCATCAACTCCCGCGACATCATCAAAGGTAGCTTTTTCATTACTACTCTGAATTTTAGACTTAACTTTTCCAAAAGACATAATTTTACTGCCTAATTGTTCTCCGCGAGCGGCCATCATCCACCAGAAAAAAATAAGCAATAATATCGGCCCTAAATTAAAAAGCAAAGAGAGCCAAAATGTTCGCGCCGGCTTAATCTCAAAAATCTTTAAATTCTGCCGCATCAAGCTAAGCATCTCCGGATCATTATCCGGAATATTCACAAAAAATTTAGAATTATCCGAAAAATCACCCTGAAGAATATTCTCCGTCTTAGCCACGCTTTTTATACTCTCAGGCTTATTCTTTAAAATTTGGTAGAACTGACTATAGGTAATTTCTTTAGGAATACCCGTTATAGGAAGATTAGAAAAAGAACTCATCAACATAATCAATAGGAAAAAAACCAATAGCCAACCAAAAGGAAAGCGCTTGAGGATGTTGATCTTATTAAGATTGGGTTTTTTTTCCGAGGCCATTTATATTCTCCAGGTTTAGTAAAAAATGAAAACCATTTTTTAGCAGTTGAAAGAAAGCTGACTATCTTTTCCCCCAACAAAAATTATTTAACTATTCAGTATATCCTGAAAAATACCTAAAATCAAGCATTAAAACAAAGAGCGTTAAATAAAGGGGACGGTTCTATTTTTTTGTTTTTTAGCAAAGAAAAATAGAACCGTCCCCTGGTTTTTAGCGCTTAGAAAAAAACAAGGTATTACGAGTTTTTTGTACATAGATTCTTTTGGGCAAATCAACAATTGATCCACCCGGACGAGAATAAATTAAATCTTCAAGTTCCTTAATATGCTGAAAGCTTATTCTACGCGTATCTCCTTGAATATAGGCTATGCTTTGCCTCAGCTTAAGGCGCAGAATAGCCGGATGCAATTTTTCAATTTTTTTAAGATTAAGCCGCAGGGGATTGCCTTTTAAGCTGCGCTGAGCAGCCCGATCCAAATATTCATAATCATAAGATACGGTTTCCGCCAGATTAGCCAAACCCCTTTGGATATTAACGTTATATTTACGCTCAAGCAAAGGAATCAAATGGTGGCGAATCTTATTGCGTAAAAAAATATCTTCTTGATTAGTGGAATCCAAGCGTGGAATTACACGCCGGCTTTTTAAGAATCTATTAATTTGGCAGCGCGGGGTTTCCAGAAAAGGCCGGATAAATACTACGCCGTGAATAACTCTGCGGGCGGATATTCCAGATAAACCGGATAAACCGGTACCCCGCAATAGGCGCATTAACACCGTTTCAGCCTGATCATCTAGATTATGCCCTAAGGCGACCTTATCAGCTTTTATTGCTTTCGCGGTTTGTATAAAAAATTTTAATCTTTCCTCCCGAAAAAATTCTTCCAAAGAACCTTTTTTCATAATCTGCCGATAGCCCAGCTGTTTTATCGTTACCTGAAGGCCAAGCTTTTGGCCCCAACGTTTTACAAAAAGCGCGTCAAGCTTAGAGTCTTTACGTAAACCATGGTCCAGATGCGCGATATGTAAAATCAAACCCAACTTAGATTTCAGGCTAAAAAGCTTCAAAAGCAGCGCCAGTGAATCTGGCCCGCCTGAAACAGCGACTAAGACCTTATCTTTTTTTTGAATTAATGAATACCTGTTTATTGTTTCAATGAATTTATCCATTCCGGGCTTATTTTATCATAAAATTATAAAATTTATAAACTGAATTTTCGCCGCACAAATGGCTTCTATCTTTAGTAGCGTAAGGAAAAGCTTTTGCGCAGCAAATCTTGATAACTTTCAATCGTAGCAGAAGTTTTCCCATGAAAAGAAAAAAAGGCAAAACGCGCCTAACTTTGAGCCGCATCATTAGCTTACCCATTGCCTATTTTATTATTCCTTGGATTGTTGCTCTAGCCTGTGGTATAGCATGCAAGAAAATAAAGATTGCTTCGCGGCTTTTGTTGGCCATGGTAATCACTAAGCCAACGTATTTACTCTTACCCCGGTAATTATTGAAAAAATTATTGCTTTAAAATATCAAAAATATTAATCGCTCAGAGTTATGCGCGGCTCTTTTCTTTTTTCGTAAGCTGATTTATACTCATTGAATTTTGAAAGATAGGTTGTCGGAGGATCAATAAATTTAATACCGCATTTATATTTTCCATGCTTAAGGTTGAGACAATAGCAAACTTCGCCTTTTAATCGCATAAGCCTATTTATTCCCAAAATACCGCCGGCTAAAACCAGTTTTACTCTTAAGCCATGAGGTAAAAAATAGCTCGTGACCATACCTATACCCCCGACGGATATATCCGTAGTTCTATCTTTGTGCAGGTCCTTATTCACCAAAGAATAAAACTGACCAGCCATCTTCTGAACCTTCCAGAGAACTTCTGTATCAACCGGGATTCTAAGCGTGCCCCTCGATTCCATGATAAAAAATTACCTCTGTTTGCCTCTTTTTTCTATTTTATTGATAAACTTATCCAAATAGCTCTGTTGTTTTTTATCCAGCTGGATGAATTTTACACCTGTCCGACAGTTATAATTTTTCCTAGGCAACTTAGTGGTATACATAATTTCAGCTTGTAGCTTAGGTAAAAGTTTAATGTTAGGAGTAATAATTATATTTAAGCCCTTTTTTAACTTGCTGGCCGCAGCGATGCCCATACCGCTGCGGCTTAGGTCTAAAATATAGCCTTTTAACTTTTTATTTTTTACATATTCTATTTGCAGATATATTTTTTTCATAATAGCTGAAGACACAAAGTGAACTTTTTAAGCATGCATTAGTCTACCGAAAACAGGTATTTAGCAAAATTTTGCACTATTTCAGCAGTTAAATCATTCAAGTTTAAAACTATAATGACGGCGAGTGGAGTTGAACCACTGACCGAGCGGGTATGAGCCG
>JAZDEW010000074.1:0-11572 GCA_043808425.1 Candidatus Omnitrophota bacterium | reverse complement strand
CTATGAGCTAAACACATGATTGGCGCTAAAATATTATTAGAGTGTTTAAAAAAAGAAGGTATTGAGGTAATTTTTGGTTACCCCGGCGGCCAGGTTCTGCCTATTTTTGACCAGCTTTATGATTCCGATATTAAATTTATTTTAACGCGCCATGAGCAGGGCGCGGCGCATGCCGCGGATGGATTTTCTCGCGCTACGGGTAAGGTTGGTGTTTGTTTGGCTACGAGCGGCCCGGGGGCAACGAATCTGGTTACCGGCATTGCTACTGCTTATATGGATTCTATTCCGCTGGTGGCGATCACTGGGCAGGTTGGCACGCAATTAATCGGTAATGATGCTTTTCAGGAAGCGGATGTTACCGGGATCACCCGGCCGATCACCAAACATAATTTCTTAGTTAAAGATGTAAAAGATTTGGCGCGCACGATTGCTGAGGCATTTTATATCGCTTCCAGCGGGCGTCCCGGCCCGGTGTTGATTGATATTCCCCTGGATGTGCAGCGGGCGGATACAGAATTTATCTGGCCGGAGAAGATAAATATACGCAGCTATCAACCGACTTATTCCGGCCATCCCGGGCAGATTAAGAAAGCCGCGAAATTAATTTCATCCAGCAAAAAACCGATTATCTATGCCGGCGGGGGAGTGATTATATCTGGCGCGGATTTAGAATTAAAGGAATTAGCGGAAAAAATTCATGTTCCGGTAACTACTACTTTTATGGGTTTAGGGGGGTTTTGCGGCACGCATGAGTTATTTTTAGGTATGTTGGGTATGCATGGCACGGCTTACGCTAATCACGCGGTGATGGAGTCAGATTTAATTATTGCCGTGGGCGCGCGTTTTGATGACCGGGTAACCGGAAGGCTGGATGATTTTGCCCCCGGAGCAAAAGTAATTCATATTGATATTGATCCTTCTTCGATTAGTAAGAATGTCCGGGTCGATGTCCCGATTGTGGGAGACGCTAAAAATATTCTTAAGCAACTTATTTGCGAAATTAAGAAGCTTCCGGATACTACGGCTTGGCTTGAGACGGTTGAGGCCTGGAGAAAGAAACACCCGCTAACTTATAATGATGATAGCGCGATGCTTAAGCCGCAGTTTATCCTTCAGCAGCTTTGGGAGTTAACTAAGGGGAAGGCGATAATTTGTACCGAGGTCGGCCAGAGCCAGATGTGGGCATGCCAATGGTATCAGTATTTAACCCCGCGCACATTTATTTCTAGCGGCGGGTTGGGCACGATGGGGTTTGGGTTTCCGGCGGCCATGGGAGCAAAATTAGGGTTTCCGGAAAAGGAAGTTTTTAATATTGCCGGAGATGGCTCGATTCAGATGAATATTCAGGAGCTGGCAACTTGTGTGGCCAATAAAATTAACGTGAAGGTGTTAATATTTAACAATGGATTTTTAGGCATGGTGAGGCAGTGGCAGGAAATGTTTTATAAAAAACGTTATGCTTATACCGCGATTACCAGCCCGGATTATGTTTTATTGGCGCAGAGTTACGGGGCAGTGGGAATTCGGGTGAGCAAAAAAGAGGATGTGCGGCCTGCGCTTGAGCAAGCGATTAAAACTGAGAATACTGTTTTTATTGATTTCCGAATTGCCCCGGAGGAAAATGTTTATCCGATGGTTCCGACGGGAAAAGCGATTAACGAAATGATTGAAGGGTTAGCATAATGCGCCATACGATATCCGTATTAGTGGAGAATAAATTCGGAGTTTTAGCGCGGGTGGCCGGGCTATTTAGCGCTAGAGGTTATAATATCGCTTCTCTGGCGGTTAGTGAAACCTTAGATCCTTCGATATCCTATATGACCATTGTCGTGGAGGCTAAGGACTCCAAGGTTTTGGAGCAGATTAATAAGCAGTTGAATAAATTAATTGATGTGATTACGGTTACGGATTTTACCAAAAAAGATCATCTTGACCGTGAACTGGTTTTGGTGAAAATAAATTACATGCCCAAGGATAAAGCCAGGCTGGAGGCGATTTTTAAAAAATTTGTGGGTAAAATTGTGTACCATAAAGCGGGTACCGCGACGGTTGAGGCGGTAGGTGATGAACAGCAGATTAAAGCGCTTTTGGAAGAGCTAAATAAATTCGGGATTAAGGAATTAGTGAGGACAGGAAAACTGGCGATCGAGATTAATTAGGCACAGCCGCTATTTATTGTTTTGTAGAGACGCAAAATTTTGCGACTCTACATTATAAAAGGGAGGTTTAGTGATGGCAAAGATTTATTATGACCAGGACGCGGATTTAAATTTATTAAAGGATAAAACGGTGGCAATTATTGGTTATGGTATCCAGGGCCGTGGCCAGTCATTATGCCTGCGTGATTCAGGAATAAGGGTCGTGGTTTCAGAGGTGGAAGGAACGCCTAATTTTGAGCTGGCAAAAAAAGATGGTTTTACGCCGGTGAGTGCCGCAGAAGCGGCAAAGGCCGCGGATATTATTCAGATTCTTACGCAGGATCATTTGCAGGCTAAGGTTTATTTGGAGTCGATTAAGCCAAATTTAAAAAAAGGTAAAGCGCTTTGTTTTTCGCACGGGTTCAATATTCGTTTTAAGCAGATTAAGCCTCCGAAAAATGTGGATGTATTTATGGTCGCTCCTAAGGGTCCGGGTGCTTTGGTGAGAAAAATGTATGAAGAAGGCAAGGGCGTACCCTCATTAATTGCTATTTATCAGGATGCCAGCGGCCAGGCTAAAGATTTAGCTTTAGCTTATGCTAAAGGGCTTAAGGCGACCACTGCCGGAGTAATTGAAACTACTTTTGATGAAGAGACAGAGACGGATCTTTTTGGCGAGCAGGCGGTGCTTTGCGGCGGAGTTAGCGAGCTGATTAAGGCGGGTTTTGATACTTTGATTGACGCGGGTTATCAGCCGGAGATCGCTTATTTTGAGGTTTTGCATGAGTTAAAATTAATTACTGATTTAATTCAGGAGCGCGGCATTTCGGGGATGCGTAGAGGAGTTTCTAATACGGCTTGTTATGGCGATTTAACCCGCGGCCCCAGGATTATCACGCAAAAAACACGCAAGGAAATGAAAAAAATTCTTAAGGAAATCAAATCCGGAAAATTCGCCCGGGAATGGATCAAAGAGAACGAAACCGGACGTAAGAATTTTGACAGCTTAATTAAAGCTGGTGACGATCACTTAATTGAAAAGGTAGGCAAGCAATTAAGGGAAATGATGCCCTGGATGAAGAAATAAAAAATTTATAAGTTGTAGTTTTAAATCACCGCGGGTGGCTTGGGTGTTTTCGTAGCGCCTGCCTGCCGGCAGGCAGGCGTCAGCGCAAGAAAATACCCAAGACAGGACCCGCGAAATGCGACATACAACTTATAATTTTAAAATAAAGGTGGGTGGGTGGAAAAGATAATAATATTTGATACAACTTTAAGGGATGGGGAGCAGGCGCCGGGGGCTTCTTTGAATCATAAGGAAAAACTGGAGGTTGCTTTTGCCCTGGAAAAACTTGGCGTGGATGTGATTGAGGCGGGATTTCCTATTTCTTCTAAAGGTGACTTTGCCGCGGTAGAGGCGATCGCGAAAAACATTAAACTTCCGGTTATCTGTGGCCTTGCCCGGGCAATCAAAAAAGATATTGATGCGGCGGTAGAAGCAACCAAACTTGCCAAGAGGAGGCGGATCCATGTATTTTTAGCGACTTCAAAAATACATATGCAGTATAAGTTAAAAAAAGCGGAAGGCGAAATTATTCGGCTGGCGGTAGAGTCCGTAAGCTATGCTAAAAAATTTTGTGCGGATATTGAATTCTCTCCGGAGGACGCCTCGCGCACTGAGCAAGATTTTCTTTTTCAGGTAATTGAGGCGGTGATTAAAGCCGGGGCAACTACGGTGAATATTCCGGATACCGTAGGTTACACCGAGCCGGAAGAATATGGCCGGCTGATCAAGGCAATTAAGGAAAATGTGCCGAATATTGATCAGGCAGTTATTTCTGTGCACTGCCATAATGATTTAGGCTTAGCCGTGGCTAATTCTTTGTCGGCGATTAAGAACGGCGCCCGGCAGGTAGAATGCACGATTAATGGTATCGGAGAGCGCGCCGGAAATGCTTCTCTGGAAGAAATCGTGATGAGCGTGGACACGCGTAAAGACATTTATTCCGGCTTAAAAACTGGTATAAATAAAAAGAATATTTATAAAGCTAGCCGCCTGGTAAGTAAGCTCACGGGTTTTGTGGTTGCTCCGAATAAAGCGATCGTCGGAGGCAATGCCTTTAGGCATGAGTCTGGCATTCATCAGGATGGCGTGCTCAAAGAGCGTTCTACTTATGAAATTATTCGAGGTGAAGACGTGGGTTTTGTCGTTGAGGGAATGGTTTTGGGTAAACATTCTGGCCGGCATGCTTTTAACGAAAGATTGAAAAAATTAGGTTTTTATTTAAATGAAACTCAGGTAAATAAAGCTTTTGATCGTTTTAAAGATCTTTGCGATAAGAAAAAAGATATTTTTGATGATGACCTAAGGGCGATTGTCGAGGATGAGATTCGCGTCGTTAAGCCCATTTGGAAGCTGGACAGTTTTGAAATTAATTCTGGCACGAAGATTAAACCTTGGGCCCAAGTTATATTGATTAAAGGCGGTAAAAATATTTCCGGTGTTTCTTCCGGTGATGGCCCGGTGGATGCTTGTTTTAAAGCCGTAGATAAAATTACCGGCTATAAAACTAAATTAGAAGATTTTCATCTGGAAGCGGTTACCTCTGGCATGGATGCTTTGGGGCAGGTGGGCCTTAGGCTAAAGATAAAAGATTCTATGATCAGCGGGCGCGGCTCAAGCACGGATATTATCGAAGCGGCGGTCAAGGCATACATTGATGCCGTGAATAAATTAGAGAATAAATGACCTTAAAGCCGAAACTTTATGGTTTAGTGGGTTTCCCGATCAAGCATAGCCTCTCTCCCTGTATGCATAATGCCGCGTTTTTGGCTCTAAAAATAAAAGCTAAATATAAATTATTCGAGCGAGAACCCGGCCAGTTGGAGGGGTTCTTGAATAGCCTCAAGCAGAAAAATATCCGTGGTTTTAATGTTACCTATCCTTATAAGGAAGAAATTCTTAAGTTTCTTAGCAGTAGATCTTTGGGTGCAAAGGAAATTGGCGCGGCGAATACCGTGGTCGTGGATAAGGGCGGAAAATTAAAAGGTTTTAATACGGATTATTTGGGGTTTACGGCGCATCTTAAAGATTTAAAGCTTAATCCTAAGAGAGTAGCCTTAATCGGAGCAGGAGGGGCAGCTAAGGCCGTTTGTTTTGCTTTAGCGAAGATAAAAGTTTCTCAGCTTTGTATCTATGATATTGATAAATTTAAAAGTTTAAGCCTTTTTAAAAAAATAAATTCCAGTTTTCCGGAAACTAAATTTGACGTGGCTAGCCGCTTCGAAGATTTAGAATTAGCCAGCAAGGATTTATTAGTTAATGCTTCCCCGGTGGGGATGCGCCTGGCTGACCCCTGTTTGGTTGATCCCAAAGATTTGCACAAAGGTTTATTTGTTTATGATCTTGTTTATAGCCCACTTGAAACTAAATTAATTTCGTTGGCTAAAGAGTGCAATTTAAATTTTTCTAATGGCTTAGGCATGCTTTTATACCAGGGGGTTTTTGCTTTCCGGCATTTTAGCGGTAAAAAGGCTCCTATTAAAATAATGAAAGAGGCGCTTTTGAAAGCCTGCCTGCCTGCCGGCAGGGAGTAAAAAAAGGAGAAAAATGATTGCTAAAATAATTGTTTTTATTTTTGGTTCTATCGTGGGGAGCTTTTTGAATGTTTGTATCCATCGCATGCCTAAAAGTGAATCCGTGGTTTGGCCGCGCTCGCATTGCCCGAAATGCCAAAAAAGAATACCGGGTTATGACAACATTCCTTTCTTGAGTTTTTTGCTGCTGGGCGGCCGGTGTCGTTTTTGCCGGGCAAAGATTTCTCTGCGTTATCCTTTGGTAGAACTATTAACCGCCTTTTTAATGGTGGCGCTTTTTAACCGTTTTGGTTTAAGCTTTGAATTCTTTTTATATATGGTTATGCTCTGGAGTTTAATTATCGCCACCTTTGTGGATATCCCGCATCGGATTATTCCTGATGAGGTATCCGTAGGAGGTATGATTATTGGTTTTATCATGGTTTCGGCGACCGGTTTTGGCTTTAGCCCTTTAAAATTTACTTTTTCTCCGATGTTAAAATCCGCGTTAGGAATAATTGCCGGTGGGGGGATTATTTATTTCACCGGCGTACTTTTTGATCTGGTTTATTTTAAGCTGCTTAAGCGGCCGGCGATTAACGGAGAGACCGAATCCATGGGTGGAGGTGATGTAAAACTTCTGGCGATGATTGGCGCGTTTATGGGCTGGCAGATGGCCGTTTTGACTTTTTTTCTGGCACCGTTTTTAGGTGTCGTGATGGGGGTTATAAATTTAACTACCAAAAAGGACCATACAATACCCTATAGCCCATTTCTTTCCATCGCGGCTTTGATTACTTTATTCTGGGCAGATAAAATAATTTCCATAATCTTACCCTTAAGATAAACAAGAAACAGTAGACAGTGTATCTAAGCCATTGAGTTAATTTAAGTTATAAAACAAATGTTAGAGATAAATATAAACAGAGTGGGTTTAATTTCTTATTTTAGTCTAAAGGAGTATTCATAATGCCAGAATTGGATCTCACAAACTATCTTTCTAAAAGCATATCTAGTGCTCATTGGAAGAATATTGGTTTTAAAAAACGCGCGGGAGTATTAATTCCTTTGTTTTCGGTTTACTCTCAGGATAGTTATGGTATTGGTGATTTGGGTGATTTAAAATTGATTATTGATTGGGCAAAATTAACCGCTAACTCTATTTTGCAACTTTTGCCGATGAATGAACTTGGTTCGCTTTTTTGTCCTTATGATGCCTTGAGCTCTTTTGCTCTTGAGCCGGCTTATATTTATTTAAAAGATTTTCCGGAATTAGCGGGAAAATTAAAAAAAATACGTCATGCTGAGAATTCCCGCATAGAAATTCTTCAGACGGCCGCGGGTTTGCCTTGGGGTGACGATCAGAGTATTTTACCGCCACTTGGTTATGTTAATTACGCGGTAAAACAGGAAAAGTTACAATTACTTTGGGATGTTTATCTGGAGGCGGATTTAATTGAGGCGGGGGATTTTGAAGAATTTCAGCGTAAAAATGCTTACTGGCTGCTTGATTTTGCTCTTTTTAAAGTGTTAAAGGAATATCATCAGGAAAAGCCCTGGTATGAGTGGGAGCAGGGTTTTAAATACCGTCAGTCAGAGACGTTGCGGGAGTTCAAGCAGGACAATATCGAGAAAATAACTTTTCAAATGTGGCTGCAGTGGATTCTTTTTAAACAATTTAAAGAGGCCAGTGTTTATGCTGCTAAGAATAATATTTTTATCAAAGGCGATTTACCGGTTTTAGTTTCTCGGGATAGCGCGGATGTTTGGAGCCATTTGGAATTTTTTAAGCTGGATTTTGCCGCCGGCGCGCCTGTGGATATGTATTGCGCAAAGGGACAGCGCTGGGGCATGCCTACTTATAATTGGGAGGCGATTGCCAGGGATAATTATCGCTATATAAAAGAAAAATTAAAATACGCGCAGGAGTTTTATGATATTTTACGCATTGATCATGTGGTTGGGCTTTTTCGTATCTGGAGTATCCCTTATAATGCCCCCGAAGTGAACCAGGGGTTAAACGGAGTTTTTGATCCGGTTGATGAGCAGCTTTGGAATGAGCATGGCCGTAAGATTTTAAGCGTTTTGGCGCAGAATACCAAGATGCTTCTTTGCGCGGAAGATTTAGGGGTGATTCCGAAATGTTGTACGGATGTCTTATTGGAATTTGGTATCCCGGGAAATGATGTTCAGCGCTGGGTAAAAGATTGGAATACGCGTCATAATTTTCTAGGGCCTGGCGAGTATCGGCAGTTGGCAGTGGCGATGCTTTCAACTCATGATACGACTAATTGGAAGGCTTGGTGGCAGTATGAAGCTGGCACCGTTGATCAGGGTTTGTTTAAGAGGAAGTGCCATGAACGTAAAATAGATTTTGCCAGGGTGAGCTTAAAACTCTTTGACGCGGCTCTTTCTTTTCACGGACGTTTACGTTGGAAAAAAGAGATTGATGATATTGATAAGTTGCTTTGGGAGTTGGGTAAAAGAAGAGAAGAGGTGGGGGATTTTATTGATCTTTATGAAAATACTTTTGGCGAGAAACAGAAGCTTTGGCAGCTTTTGGGTTGTTCCGGCTGTCCAACGGAAGAAGCCAGTGCAGAGTTAATGGCCAAGGTAATGAAGTTCGTTTTAAATTCTAAAGCAGTATTTTGTGTTAATTTAATCCAAGACTACTTAAATCTGGTAGATTTATCTAAAGGTGATCCTTATCTTTACCGGGTTAATGTCCCGGGAACAATTAGCCCGAAAAACTGGTCCCTGCGGCTTCCGCTTGGCCTGGAGGAATTACTCAAACATCCGGTAAATAAATTCATCCGCAAAATGATTGTCGATTCCGATAGGATTTGATTTTATGTTTTTGCCCCTCGGCACGTAAAGTAGTTTTTATAATTACATTATGAAATTTAGTCTATACGGGTTAAAGAATAAAATAATCTGTTTTTTTCTTTTATCCAGCCTAATATATCCTGCCATAGCGTATTGCGTTCCTGCCGATGTTATAGATATCAGCGATAATAAATATTTTGATGCCGTCCATAACTGCTTGATAAACGCCAAAAAGTCCGTCTATGTTTCCCTTTTTATAATTACCGCCAGCAAACGCGATAAGTTGAGCCTGCCGCGTGTTTTGGTTGGCGATTTGATTGAGGCGCGTAAAAGAGGGGTAGAGGTAGTTGTGCGTTTAGACGGCAGTTACGATTATCAGGATGCCGCCGGAGCTCAAACCCTGAGCCGCAAGAATGATGAGGCTTACTTAAGGCTAACTGATGCCGGTATTGATTGTAAATATGCTATCCCCACTAAAACTCTCCATGATAAATTGATCGTTATAGACGAAGCGGCGGTAATTGAAGGCAGTATGAATTGGTTTGTCCGCGCTTTAACGCTAAACAGGGAAAGCGCCAGCCTGATAAAATCAAAGGAATACGCAAAAGAGAAGATAGAGCGGATTAAGAAACTGGAAATTACTGTCCAAGAGAAACCCGATAGATTTCAGATTGAGACTGTGGCGATAAGGAATAAGTTTCTGCGTGATCCGTCCCTGGGAGCTAATCTTGTCCATAATAAAAGTGAGAGAGGTTTTGATATATATTTATTTCTCCTTAAGCGTTTCGATGAAACCGGGCAGGCTGTTTTTAAATTGGATTATGAGGGATTGGCGAAATATTTAGGGATGAGCGCGGATAAAAGCGGTGAAAATAGATGGGAGATAAACAGGGTATTGAAAAATTTAAGGGATAAATATCAGTTAATCGATTGTAAAATTATCCCAAATCAGCCGGTTCAGGTAACTTTGCTAAATTACGACGACCGGGCTAAAGAATACGAAGCTGTTGAAAACGGATGTTTTAGCGTTCCTTTAGCGTATTGGGAATACGGTTGGAACAGGAAACTGAATTTAAAAACAAAATACTGTTATTTAATTAGTTTGTATAGGACAGAGTTTAGTCAGATTAAGCCTTGGTGGTCTTTGCCGCTTAGCTTATTGGCTGAGGATTTTTATCTTGGTAAATGGACGATTATGCGGGGGCTGAGGAGTTTAAAAAAACAAGGCCTGTTGGACGTGGAATACGACGCGGCGTTAGACGAAGAGGGCAAATTTAGCGGCAGGGAGCCGAATAGATACCGCTTGAGGCCGCTTCTTTCGCAGGAACAGATAGATAGGGGTTGGGCGCAGTTGAATAAAACTTACACGGAAGAAATAGTGAAGAAGGCCAGGGGGCTTGCTTTTTTGATTGAGCAAGGTAACGATACAAAAATCGTTGAGTCTTTTATCCAGATTATGGCCCGCTATGGCCAAGAGCGGGTAGAGAGGGCGGCTAAAAAAACCGCGAGTATGAGGGCGGATAACCCTTCGCGGAATTTTGGGTATATCGTGGGGATACTTAGGAATTGGGAGAAAGAGGGAGTGTGAATTATGAAGGAGAGCGAATGGCAATATATAATCAATGAGACAGAAAAGAAAAAATTACCTGTGGGGTTTAAAAGCATAACTGTTGAGGCTAAATAGGTTAAGAATTTATAAAAAAATACTTGACAAAAAGATTGACATGTGGTTTTTAGGGGGTTAGAATAAGGTATTCAAAAAAGAGAAAGGCAGGCAAAAGGTGGAGATTAAAAAAGAAGATTTGTTAACTTCCTTTTCAGAGTTTGAAGAAAATCATAGTATAAAAGAGGAAAGAAATGATATTCCAAGAAGATTTCTGGGTTTTTGTCCTTCAAAATATTTTAAAGTTGTAGACATGGATGTGGAGAAACTTAGAAATAAAGTAAATGCTATGTTTCAAAAATTCCTCCTAAAGAATCCTCAATAATGCCACAAACTCCGAATATAATTAATCGAGTAACAGCACTTTTTACAGAGCAATATGTGCCCTATGTAAAAGAGGCAGTGTTGTGGCTTGAAGTGTATAGTGGTGAAAAATCCAAAAGAGCTGTTTATGAATTAAGAGATGCGTTAGACCATATAGCAATTGCAGTTCAAAGTGGCATATCTGAAGAAAAAGCAATTAAAAGCTTGGATGCTGCTGAAGAACATTTTCGTAGAGCAGTAGTTGAACCCGCTGAGTGGATAGCTTTAGAGGAACTTAGAAGGCTGCTAAAAATTAAAAATAAGGGTTTCTGGTGGTGGAAGTTTTTCCTTTTAAGGGCCCCCGATTCAAAAGAATTTAATGAAAAGATTTATAAAGCACAGGAGTTTATCACCCAAGGCAGGCACTATAAAGGCGTATCTATTAAGGATTCATACGATAATTTTAAAAAAGCGTATATTCTTTTGCATGAACTTTTAGATGAAGTAAAACCAGCCGAGTTAAATAGTAGAATATTTGCTTTTATTTTGTTGTTAGTGGGAGCAATTCTAAGTTGGGGTATATGGAAACTCTTAGATTTAGGTTGGCGTTACATTCTTTCTTTACCTAGGCATTGATATAAAATCCCGCCATAGTTTTATTTTTTAATCTACTTGAATATTTCTTTACCCCCGCTGTGTTTATTATTTTTTTTAAATCCGATACTATTTTGTAGGAGAAGTGATATAATCAAAATTAACTGCACGGTTAATGCTCGATTAGGAATATAGCTTAATTGGTTCATAATGGGCGCAAGGGGGCCACGAAGGGGGAATTTATAGGATATGGGGGCGGATATTCAAATGGATACGGCGCATAAAATGGCGCGTAATGTGGCGCAAATAGCTCACCATCCAATGCATTTAAAATTATGCCAAAGGATAAATAAATGCCATGGAATCAGCATAGTAAGGCTTTACCTTATTATCTAGATTTTCAAGGATATGATCGACTTTTGTTTGTGTTACGATCATGGGCTGATGAAATTAGGTTTGCTAAGAAAAAACA
>JAZDEW010000073.1:0-6559 GCA_043808425.1 Candidatus Omnitrophota bacterium | reverse complement strand
CAAGGATCGTTTCCTGGAGTTTAGCCGTTCTTTACGCGACGGAATAAATTGGAGGAGCGCCTTATTAAAGGTTTATAATTTTACCACTCTGGAAGAAATGGAGCAGGAGTGGAAAGATTTCATGTTGGGATATAAATAGATGTAGGGGAGGTTTAAACCTCCCCTACATTAGCGGCAAATAAAGTGAGGAAATAATGAAAGAGGTAAATGTTTTAATTATCAATGAGGATACAGCTTTAGCGGAGCAGTTGGATAACACGCTTAAGGCCGTGGGTTATCATACCTGGGTAGTAACAGACCCTAAAGAAGGATTAGAGCTTTTGCGCACTAATGCTTTTAGCGTGGTGATCACTGAAACGCGATCGGCTAAAATGAACGGGGTGAAGGTTACGCAGGAAGTGCATAAGATTTCAGAGCAGACCAGTGTCATCGTAATTACTCCGTATTCTTTTATCAGCTCGGCGATTGAAGCGATGGAAGCAGGCGCTTATGGTTATATTACTAAGCCATTAAACAGTTCGGAGGCCAGGATTGTCACGGAGCGGGCGGTAGAAAGATATTTTCTGTTTTCCGGCAATGAAGAAAAAGATTTTTTTGTCGACCTTGCCGTGCACGACGGCTTAACCGGGTTAGTTAATCGCAGGTATTTTAATGAGTTGATTAAAGAGGAAGTTAGCCACATGAAGCGGTCTCCGGGGCCGCTTGCTTTACTAATGCTTGACATCGATAATTTTAAAAATTATAATGATACCGAAGGCCATCCGGCAGGAGATGCTGTACTTAAGGGTGCGGCTAAGGTTTTTAATAATTGCGTGCGCCCTATAGATGTAGTTTGCCGCTATGGTGGAGAAGAGTTTATTATTATGCTGCCGAAGATGGATAAGGCGATGGCTAAAATTACTGCCGAGCGCCTGCGTATTCAAGCCGGGTTATACCTTCCGGTAACCGTAAGCATAGGCATTGCCAGTATTCCTGAAGACGCGCAGGAGATTAGCGCGCTGATCCAAAAGGCAGATAACGCTTTATATAAGGCGAAAGATACCGGTAGAAATAAGAGTTGCACAATTTAAAATGAAAGTTTCTATATTAGAGCCGAAAAAAGTAGTTTGGGAAGGCCAGGCAAAAAAGGTGCGTTTACCGGCGGAAGAGGGGGAAGTGTGTGTTTTAGATTTTCACCGGCCTTTTTTGATGCGTTTACGCAAAGGCGTGATAAGAAGCGATGGCCAGCGCATGGCAATTAAAGATGGAATTGCTTTTTTACGCAGTAATAATTTAACTTTATTTGTGGAGGTTTAATACTTAATATGTCAATCATAGCTTTGATTTTGGTTATGTTTCTAAGCACTGCCGGCCCGGCGGCAGTTATTGCTATTGTCGGCTCAGCGGCAGTGCATTCAGTGGCGCGCAACCCTTCGGCATCAGCCAGAATTTTCATCGTGATGATTTTATCATTTATTTTTTCCGAAGCCATAGCTGTTTTAGCATTGTTAATTATTTATAATTTATTCGCTAAGTAAAGTATCCCCCCTCCCTAACCCTCCCCACGAGGGGGAGGGAACGGTGGAAAATGATAAAATGAAATTCTTCTCTCCTTTATGGGAGGGATCAAGTTAAGGGAGAGATCAAGAGAGAGAATAACAAGTGGATTCCCCTCCCCTTGTGGGAGGGGCTAGGGGTGGGGATGACGAAAGGGGGAACATGCTTCTAAATTTATTGATTATTCAGACGATTACCTTTATCGGAATATTTTTTCTTTTACGTTTTCTTTTTTCCCGCCATCTAAATGATGCCCTCGCCAGGTTGAATATCCTGCATGAAGAAAATTTAGTTAAGGAACAAGAGCTTACCGAAGAGCTTAAGCGTGCTAAAGAAGAAGCTGATGCCGAGATTAGGCGGGCGAAAGATGAAACCGGCTTCATTTTAGAAGAGGCGCGTAATGAAGGCATTAGACTACGCATGAATCTTGAGGATCAGGCTAAAATTCAAGTGGCTAAAATTATTGCCGACGGCAATAATGAAGTAGAGAGGCTTAGAGAAAAATATATGAAGGAAACAGAGAGCTGCAGTTTGGATTTAGCCATGAAACTGGTGGAGCAGCTCTTGAGTGAAAAAACGAAAGAAAGCCTGCAGCAAGAGTTTATTTCTGAAATAATCTCTGAGATTACCAAGCTTCCTAAAGATCAATTTAGTGTAGATTCGGATCGGGTAAGGGTAAGTTCTAGCCAAAGCTTAAGTAAAGATCAGAAAGAAAATTTGCAACGGGTTTTAATAGAAAAAACCGGCAGGGAGATGATTTTTGAGGAGATTTTAAAAAAGGACCTCATCGGTGGATTAATTATTGAAATCGGCGGCTTAGTTATCGACGGAACTTTAAAAAATAAACTGGAAAGAATCATTCCTTATTTTAGAAAAAAATAATATGGAAATTCAAGCTTTAGATATTAAAGAAATTGGTAAGGTTGAAGAAGTTAGGCAGGGGATTGTTAAGATCAGCGGGCTGCCGAGCTGTGCTTATGGCGAGGTTTTTATACTAGCTAACGGCTATAAAGGGATGATCATTGAATTTAATCCTAGCGGCGCCTACGGAATTGTTTTCGGTGATGAGCAAGGGGTTAGAGTTGGGGATGCGGTTTATAGTAAAGGCGCATTATTAAGTGTTCCAGTGGGAGAAAATTTTATCGGCCGGGTGGTAGATGCCTTAGGCAGGCCTTTGGATGGGGGAGGAGATATTGAAGCAGCAGATTTTAACCCGGCATTTCGGGAAGCCGCCGGGGTTATGGAACGAGAACCGATTAATCAGTCGTTGCATACGGGAATTAAGATCATTGATCTTTTAATTCCTTTAGGCAAAGGGCAGCGTGAATTAATTGTCGGTGACCGGCAGATTGGCAAGACTAGCATTGGCTTAGATACGATTATTAATCAAAAAGGAAAAAATGTTATTTGCATTTATTGTTGGATTGGGGGTAATAATGCCTCTTTTAATAAAATTGTCCAACAGTTAAGGCAAAAAGATTTAATGGATTATGTTATCGGGGTTTCTGCTCCTGGCGGAAGTTCTACTGCCGAGCAGTATCTTTGCCCTTATACCGCGGCTTCTTTAGGCGAGTATTTTATGCATAAAGGTAAAGATGTTTTAGTGGTTTTCGATGACCTGACCAAACACAGTTGGGTTTATCGGCAGATATCCCTCTTGCTAGAACGCGCGCCTGGCCGCGAAGCCTACCCTGGCGATATTTTCTTTTTGCATTCCCAGCTTATGGAGCGGGCCGGCCGCCTGAAGACTAGATTTGGCGGCGGGTCAATGACTTTTTTACCTTTAGCGGAAACCTTACAAGGTGATATTACGGGTTATATCTGCTCAAATATTGTTTCGATGACCGACGGACAGATTTATTTAAATACCGGGCTTTTCCAGGAAGGGTTTAAGCCGGCGATTGATTTAGAATTATCGGTTTCGCGTATCGGTAGCAAGGTGCAATGCCCGGCGATCAGGGAATTGAGCAAGGGGTTGCGTTATGAATATGTGCAGTTTCGATCTTTGTTGCGTTTAACTCGCCTAAGGACCAAGCTTTCTCCGGAGGCTACTGCTCAACTGCAACGAGGACGGACACTTTATGAGATTTTAATACAAGAAAACAATGTTCCGATTTCTCAGGCTGAAGAAATTGCCCTTTTTTATGCTTTTGGAAAAAAGATTTTAGAGGCATTCAATATTTCTCAAGTAAAAATGTTTAAAAATAATTTTTTTAAACATTTAGAAAAATATAATCAGAGCTTAATTGATGATTTAAATACGCGAGGGGAATTAACCGAAGAGGTTAAATTGCAATTAGATAAAGCGATTAAAGAGTTCTTTGGAGCTCTTATACCAACTTAATTTTTTTATGATCCCAATCGGTAAGCTAAAGCAGAACATGCTTTTTAATAAAGATCTGGGAGATTTGATTGAGGTTATGAAGCTGGCGGCTTCAGCGCAGTTTAACCGGTTCCGTTATCATCAAGAGCCCAAAGAGGAGTTTTATACTTTATTAAATTCTGCTTATAGTTCATTACCGCTGGATGTTTCGACAGATAGTTTTTTTAATCTACCGTCAAATTTGCCGCGTTTGATCGTTCTAGTTAGTTCTGACGGAGGGTTCTTAGGTGAGCAAAACGCTCTTTTGTTTAATCACCTTTTAGATATTAAACGCCAACAGGATGAGATTATTGTTTTAGGCCAGCAGGGGATTAGCTATCTTAATGAAGCTGAAATTAGCTTTATTAGTTTTGAATCTCCGGGTGATAAGCTAGATACTCAAAAGATCGGCCTGCTTAGGGATTATCTGGCTAAGCGTTATTTTAACCAGGAAATCAGCCAGGTAAACGTAATTTATTCTAAATTTATCAATATTACTACTCAGCAGGTAGAAATAGAGATTCTTTTACCTTTAGAGCGCAAAAAAAATGTAGCTAAAGGCAAAGAGATTCTAATTGAGCCGGATAGTAAATCAGTTTTAGAGGGCTGGATTAAATTATGGTTAGATTTTCGTTTTTATCATATTTTCTGGTCAAGTAAATTGTCAGAGTTTGCTGCCCGGATTATGCATTTGGAAGGAAGCGTTCAGGAGCTAGGCAAGATTAATCAGCGGTTACAGCTAGAGTATTTTAAATATTTACACGCGCTTTCGGATAAATCAATTCGCGAGCTTTCCGCGGCGCGGTTGGCGAGAAGGAATAATTAATTAATCCCCCTCCCTAGCCCTCCCCACAAGGGGGAGGGAACTTTACAGGAGGAGGGAATAGGGATAAAGAATGACGACGACAAAAGAAAAATTAGGAAAAGTAATTGGGGTTTATGGCTCAGTAGTGGATGTGCAATTTCCTTATGACGCTGAATTGCCGGAGATTAAGGCTCTACTTAAAGTTTTGGGTAATCTGGCTAAAGAGGTGCTTTTGAATGTCGTTGAACACCGCACGAATAATGTTTGCCGGTGCATTGCTTTGGGGTTTACTTATGGCGTGGGCAGAAATATGCCGGTTAGCCAGGAGAAGCAGGGGTTGGTGATCCCGCGCGATATTGAGGCTCTCTACGGCCGAGTTTTAAACGCGATGATGAGGCCGGTGGATCACAAAGAGGGGTTTGATTTAAATAACGCTATTCCGATTACCAATAGGGTCGCGCATTCCAAGCTTGAGGTTAAGCCTGAAAAGGAAAGTAAAGTTGAGATTATCCAAACCGGAATTAAGATGATTGATCTTTTGTTCCCTCTGGTTAAAGGTTCTAAAAGCGGCCTTCTCGGAGGAGCTGCCTGCGGTAAAACAATCTTAATCTTAGAGATTATTCATAATATTATTACTTATCAAAGCGGGACTTGTGTTTTTGCCGGAGTCGGTGAGCGTATTCGTGAAGGAAATGAGCTTTATTATGAATTCGAGCGCGCGGATTTATTGAAGCGTTCAATTTTAATTTTTGGGCAGATGAATGAATCACCTGGTATGCGTTTTGAAGCCGCTAATTCGGCAGTGGCTTTGGCGGAATATTTATTGTCACAATGTAAAGACGTTTTATTTTTTATGGATAATGTTTTTCGTTTTGTTCAAGCGGGAAGCGAACTTTCGACTCTTTTAGGAAGAATTCCTTCGGAAGGCGGATATCAGTCGACTTTAACCAGTGAGGTTAGCCAGTTGCATGAAAGAATCCATTCGGAAAAAGGAGCAAGTATCACGGCGATTGAGGCAGTTTACGTGCCGGCGGATGATTTATCTGATCCGGCAGTTGTGGCTATTTTCGCGCATATGGATAGCTTGATTGTTCTTTCACGCAGCCTGGTCCAGCGCGGCCTTTATCCGGCAATTGATCCGTTATTGTCTTCGGCGAACTCTTTAAATGCGGCAATAGTCGGCCGGCACCATTTTAATGTTGCCCAGGAGGTAATCAGGCACTTTCGGCGTTACGATGAATTAGAGCGCATTGTTTCGATTATCGGAAAAGAGGAGCTTTCTCCGGAGGAAAGAATTATTTTTGACCGCGCCAGGAAATTACAATTTTTCTTAGCTCAACCATTTTTTACGGCCGAGGATTATACCAATAAACCCGGAGTTTATGTTGAGTTAGAAGACACGATCAGCGGTTGTGAAAAAATTGTGCAGGGCCAAGCGGATAAACTGGAAGAATCCCGTTTGTATTCTATTGGCAAGCTGGAGATCGAATAATGTTGAAAAATAGGGACAGCGACTATTTTTCCATCAATGACATTTGCATAAAAATAGTCGCTGTCCCTATTTTTTTAATGGAGATTACTTGATGTTGACGAAATTGCTGGGAGAGTTGTTGGTGAAAAAGAGTTTGGCTACGCAGCAGGAGGTTAATGAGGCGTTGAAAGAGTCCTCGGATAATGGGGATATGTTGGGGAAAATTTTAGTTAGCCAGGGGATAATTAAAGAAAACGACCTCTTAAAAGTTCTTGCCGAGCAGTTTAATTTGCCTTTTCATCTGCATTTAAAAGAATTGCACATATCAACTGATGCGGTTAAGGCAGTGCCGGCGAAATTTGTTCAGCATTATGGATTTATGCCG
>JAZDEW010000072.1:0-61721 GCA_043808425.1 Candidatus Omnitrophota bacterium | reverse complement strand
AAAGAAGGAACGAGAAGAGCAAGTAAATAAAATATTAGCTGAACCTGATAAGAAAATTATACGAAGAGCCGAGAGAAGAAAATCAGAAATATACAATCTCTCGCAAACAGCAAAGATTCTTAATATACCAAGACAAAGTTTATATTATTGGATAAAGAAAAGTTGGATAAAACCAAAGCGTGATTACAGGTACTATCCGGTTTTTACAGTTTTTGACATTGAAGAAATAATTAGATGGCGCAATTCTATAAAATAAGCAAAGAACCGAATGTTATGATAGACGCGCATAAATATTTACAACACTTTAATTTCCAACGGGATAGGTTCTTTTTATGCTAAAAATATTTTTCGATTTTACAGTTTTTGACACCACCTTGATAGTGTATAGAAACCGACATAACATTTTGTGAAAGAAGAAGTTATGACAAAAAAAGTATACCTCCGGACGTTTGGGTGTCAAATGAACGTTAGGGATTCGGAGGTGATTTGCGGGTTGCTGCAGATGGCTGGTTATAGGATTAGCGCTACTGATCAGGATGCGGATGTAATTATTTTTAATACCTGTTCAGTGCGTAAGCATGCTGAAGATAGGGTCTGGAGTTTGATTGGCAGCTATAAAGGTTCTAAGATTATTGGGCTGGTAGGGTGTATGGCACAGAATTATAAAGAAAAGGCATTTCAGCGTGATTCCCATATTAGCTTTGTGGTGGGGCCGCAGGATATTGAGAAGATTCCGGAAGTGCTAGGGAAGATATTGGAAATAGAGAGACAGTCCCCGAAAAACGTGGACAGCCCTCATTCGGACAGTTCCTATTCGGGCAAAGTTATTAGAAACCGGAGTCAGTCTCTATTTTTACGTAAGATTTGGGAAACAGAGGGAAATTTACGTTTCGAGGAAATTTATCATACTAATTTCCATCAGGATAAAAACCATGCTTATGTCGTGATCTCTGAAGGTTGTTCTAATTTTTGTTCCTATTGTGTTGTGCCTTATGTGCGCGGCCCTTTACGCCACCGTAAGCATAAAGATATATTAACCGAAATTCGGGAAGCGACGGCCCAGGGGATAACCAAGGTAACTTTGTTGGGTCAGAATGTTAATGCCTATCAGGATAAACAGGTTGATTTCGCTAAACTATTGGAACAGGTTAACGCGCTGGAAGAGCTAAAGGAGTTTGATTTTTTTACTTCTCATCCCAAGGATGTTACCATAGATTCTTTCAGGGCAATTTGGGATTTGGATAAATTAGTCAAGCGCCTGCATTTGCCTTTACAGTCAGGCTCAGACAGGATTTTAAAGTTAATGAATCGTGGCTATGGAGTAAAAGATTACTTGGCTTTAATTGATTCTTATCGTAAAATTGTTAAGGGAGGATTGTTAACTACGGATATTATCGCGGGGTTTCCTACGGAGACAGATGAAGAGTTTGAGGAAACCTGCGCTTTGGTGAAAAAGATTAAGTTTAATGCCGCTTATATCTTTAAATATTCATCCCGGCCAGGCACCGAGGCGGCTAAAATTATGGATCAGCTTAAGCTCAAAAAGATAGAAGAGCGGCATAAAAAGATTCTGGATTTGCAAAGAGGCATTTCTAAAGAGCTAAGGAGCAGTCAAGCAGATGCAAAAAATTAAGTTTATTTTGGTATTCTGGTTTTTTTTAATTTTACCAAATTTTTGTTGGGCGTTAGACATGGATTCTTTAAAGGCGGATTTTTTAGAAGGCAACTACCGGCGTGTTATTTTTGAAGGCCAGGCTCAGATTGACCGGGTGCATTTACGTAATGCGGATGAATTGAATTATATTTTAGGTTTAAGCTATCTTAAAGAGTCTAAAATAGGCTTGGCTCAGGGTTGTTTTCAGCGCATTCTGAATAACCCGGGTAGTAAATTTAAAGAAGAGGCGCGCTTAGGGCTGGGTGATACTTATTTAGTTACCGGCCAGTTTCAACAGGCACAAGATATCTATGATCGGTTAATGGCAGAGGATCCTAATAGTCGCCAAAAATCGGCGGTATTATATCGTTTAAGTCAGTTGGAGTTTAAAAAGGGGTTTCATCAGAAAGGTAATGAGTATTGGTCTAAATTAAAGAAAGATTTTCCTTTGAGTCCGGAGCTAAGGTCAACTAAGGGTATTGCTTCAATAAATATCCCCGCAAATGACGCGGATGGATATTCCATGCAGCTAGGATTTTTTACCAATAGCGCTAACGCGGATAAACTTAAAGACATATTATTAAGTAAAAACTATCCTGCCTACGTAGAAAGTTTTGGCTCGGGTTATCGGGTTAAAGTAGGGAGATTTAAGGTGCAACAAGAAGCGCTGGATCTAGAGCGCAAGCTTTCCCAGGATGGTTTTCAAACCAAAATCTGTCCGTAGTATTTTATGCTAAAGAAAAAAATAGTTTTTCTCTTGGGGCCTACCGGTATAGGTAAATCCGCCGCAGCCATCAGTTTAGCTAAGAAGATTGATGCTCAGATTATTTCCTGTGATTCCATGCAAGTATATCGTAAGATGGACATTCTTACTTCTAAGGTACCCTTAGCAGAGAGAAAAAAAGTTAAGCATCATTTGTTGAGTATAATTGATCCGGAGCAAGAATATAATGTGGCAAAATATCGCCTTGAGGCTTTATCGATTTGTGATAAACTATACCGGAAAAATAAAATACCCTTGTTTGTCGGAGGGACTGGGCTTTATTACTCTATTATTGTTGACGGATTATTTCCGGCCGTTCCGCGAAATAAATTAATTCGCGCTAAATTAGAAAAACTGCTTTTATCCAGGGGGAGCAAATACCTCCATCGCCGGTTGGTTAAGGTGGATAGCGCCGCGGCTGGAAAAATCCATCCTAATGATACCAGAAGGATTATTCGTGCCCTGGAGGTGTATTTAAAAACAGGTCTGCCTATTTCCCAGTTACAGAAAAACAGGGTTGGTTTGGGGGAGGAATATGAGATAAAGATTTTTGGATTAAATTTAAAAAGACAATCCCTTTATGATACAATTGATCAAAGAGTTGATAAAATGCTTGGCCTGGGCTTAATTAGTGAGGTAAAACGTTTACTTAAACATAAATTAAGCCGGACGGCTAAATGTGCTATAGGCCTTAATGAGTTAGAGAGCTATCTTGCCGGACAGTGTTCCTTAGCTGAGGCTAAACGCCTTATGCAGCGCAATAGCCGGCATTATGCTAAACGGCAGCTGACTTGGTTTAGAAGAGATAAGCGTATTAAATGGATTAATATTAAGGAGAAAGAAACGCCGGGAGAAATTGCAAAACGCATTTATAAATTTTTATACATCCGCGGAGATAAAACCGCGTCATTTATTGCATAAAGAAAATTAAGCATACTGTAGAGACGCAAAATTTTGCGTCTCTACAAAATAATTAACAGCAGTCTCATTCAATGGAAAAAGCCTTATTAGTAAGCATCCAATTAAAGACAGATAAGCATCACTGGCGCATTGAAGATATCTCTTCGGAATTAGAAGAGTTGGCGGTATCGGCTTGCGTGGAGGTGGTGGAAAATGTAGTTTGTATTTGTGACCGGGCTACTCCTAATTATCTTATTGGAAAAGGTAAGGTGGAAGAGCTCGGTTTTATCGCTAATCAGGAGGGTGTAGATACCATAATTTTTAGTCATGATTTAAGCGGCACACAGCAACGCAATTTGGAAGGGGCTTTAGGTAAAAAAACAATTGATCGAACACAGTTAATTTTGGATATATTTTCCCGGCGCGCGAGGAGCCCTGAAGGCAAGATGCAGGTGGAGTTAGCTTTGCTGCAGTATTTGCTTCCGCGCCTGACCGGTAAAGGAATAATGCTTTCAGGTTTAGGAGGTGGTATCGGGACCCGTGGCCCAGGCGAAACTAAGCTGGAGATGGATCGGCGCCAGATTAGGAAAAAAATCGATAAGTTACAAGAAGATTTAAAGATGTTTCGCCGGCATCGTTTAACCTTGAGCAAAAAAAGAAAGGGCAATAATTTACCAGTGGTGGCTTTGGTCGGTTATACTAGCGCTGGAAAATCCACGCTGTTGAATCTTTTAACCGCGTCTACCCAGATCACTTCAGAAAAGTTGTTTACTACTTTAGACCCTTTGGCTAAGGGGCTCCAGCTTCCTAACGGACAGAGTATCATTATTTCAGATACCGTGGGATTTTTGCATGAGCTTCCGCATCATCTTATTAAAGCTTTTAAGGCGACACTGGAAGAGGTTGTCGATGCGGATTTATTAATTCATGTTTTGGATGTTGCTGACCAGCGTTTAATAGGGCACAATCAAGCTGTGCTTAGCGTTTTGGGGGAGCTAGGTGCACAGGATAAGCCTATTCTGGTGGCCTTAAATAAAATTGATTTGGTTAGCGATCGCAGCTGGCTGGAAATTTCCCGGAAAGAATTTCCTAATTCCATTTTTATATCCGCTAAAACCGGGGAGAACCTTAATGTTTTAATTGCCAAAATAACTGAATATTTTTCTGATCTCATGTTAAGCTTAGAAATTATAATTCCGCATAGCCGTATGGAGCTGGTTGATTTTTTCTATCGGCAAGCCAAGGTAAAGAAAATTGATTATTTACAGAAAGGCATAAATATTAGCTTAGATATTTCCCGGGAGCTTTTTGCCAAAATTCAGAAAGATAAGGATATAAAAATTATTTTAGGAAAGGGGGAATAAAATTTTTTTGAGGTTAAATTAGCACTCTGGTGATTTAAGTGCTAATTTTATTGACCGCGTTAGAAACTGTGCTATACTCTCTATTGCTTTAGTGGCGCTTCTAACTGGTTGACAAAATAGTAGATTGTGTTAAAATTACGCCTTGGCATTTATGCGGGCAGAAGCCTAAATCGAAAGATAAAAGAGTGCGTACCGTAGATTATCCTTCACGTAGAAATCTGGTTTTGAATGCGGCGATCAACCGTTATATTAAGAACGCGCTTCCGGTGGCTTCAGATGATATCGCGCAGGAGTTTGATTTAAGCTCGGCCACGATCAGGAATATATTTACTGAGCTTGATGAGTTCGGATACTTAAAACATCCGTATACCTCCGGTGGAAGAATTCCTACGGATAAGGGATACCGCTATTATGTAGATTTCCTTATTCAGCAGTTGGAGCTCTTAGATGAAGAGAAGCAGCGTATTCTTAATGACTGCAAAAGAAAAATGCGCCGGCTTGATGATGCTTTGGAGAATACTTCTGAGGTTATCTCTGAAATTACTCAGTACGCGGGTATTGTTTCATTTTTACAGTGGCAGGACAAAATATTCTATAAAGGTATTAGCCGTATACTGGATCAGCCGGAGTTTAAGGATGCGGATAAAATACGCCTGTTGGTTAGGTTGATGGAGGATAAAGGTAAGCTTTTAGATATTATTAACCGGGATTTTTCCGGTACGGTAAAGGTTTATATCGGAAGCGAGCTGGGTTTTCCGGAAATGGAAAACTGTTCTTTAATTGTTTCCGGATTTAAATTAAAAAATCAACCCTCAGGCAGGCTGGCGGTATTAGGGCCTATGCGCATGGAATATGATCATATTATTCCGACTATGGAGTATATCTCTGAAGTTTTGAATCAAGTTTTGGAGGATTTTTAGATAATGGCGAATATGGAAGAGCATAAGAACAATCAAAAAAATATACCCGAAGATGAGGGTAACCAAAAGGAAGCAGAAAAGGTGGTTACTTTAAAGGAAGCAGAATATTTGGGGCTTTTGGAAGAGGCTAAAAAGGGTAAGGATGGCTGGGATAAGATGCTGCGGAACCAGGCTGACTTGGAAAATACCCGTAAGCGCCTGGAGCGGGAAAGGCAGGATTTTGTAAAATTTGCCAATGAGGGCATTATTCTGGACCTGCTTAACGTGCTGGATGATTTGGAGCGTACGGTGGATTTGGCGCAAGCAGGCAAGGAAGATTTATCTGCTTTTGTAAAAGGGGTAGAGATGATTTTGGCGCATTTATACGAAATGCTTAAGGATCATGGCGTCAAGCCTATTGAGGCGGAAGGAAAAATATTTGACCCAAATTTTCATGAAGCCCTGATGCAAGTGGAAAACAAAGAGTTGCCGGAGCATTCGATTATTGAGGTATTGCAAAAAGGATATTTAATTCATGGGCGGGTACTTAGGACCGCCAAGGTAAAAGTATCGAAGAAAAGCGAACTGAAAAACTGAAAAACTGAAAAACGGAGGTATTAAAATGGCAAAAGTAATTGGTATTGATTTAGGTACATCTAACTCCGCGGCGGCGGTTATGGAGGGCGGCAGGCCGGTGATTATTCCTTCAGCCGAAGGGGCGGGGGTTGCTTCGGGAAAAGCTTTTCCCTCGTATGTTGCTTTTACTAAAGATGGCCAGCGTTTGGTGGGTGAACCGGCCAGGCGTCAGGCAGCGATTAATGCCGAAGGCACGATTCAAGCCGCTAAGCGCAAGATGGGTACGGATTTTAAATTTAAGGCTCACGGCAAAGAATATACTCCACAGCAGATTTCCGCGTTTATTTTGCAGAAAATAAAACAGGATGCGGAGGCTTATTTAGGAGATAAAGTGGAGGATGTGGTAATTACCTGTCCGGCGTATTTTAATGATAATCAACGCCAGGCGACCAAAGACGCGGGTGAAATCGCGGGTTTAAAAGTTTTACGTATTATCAATGAGCCTACGGCTGCTTGTCTTGCTTACGGTTTGGAGAAGGCGGATAAAGAGCAAAGAATTATGGTTTTTGATTTAGGCGGGGGCACTTTAGATGTTACGATTATGGAGATGGCCCAGGGGGTATTCCATGTGCAGGCAACTAGCGGCGATACACAGTTAGGTGGAACCGACATGGACCGGGTCATGTTAGAATATATTGTCGGGCAATTTAAGCGTGAAACTGGTATTGACTTAATGGCTGACAAGATGGCCGTGCAGAGGGTGCGCGAAGGGGCGGAAAAGGCAAAGATTGAGCTATCTTCTACCGTGAGTACGGATATCAACTTACCTTTTATTACTGCTGATGCCACTGGCCCTAAGCATTTAGCCATGACGATTACTCGGGCTAAATTAGAAGATTTAGTCGGCCCGATTATTGATCGTTGCCGTCATCCTATGGAGCAGGCGTTAAATGATGCTAAGCTAACCAGCAAAGAGGTTGATCGGATTATTATGGTCGGCGGGCCTACGCGTATGCCGATTGTGCAAAAATTTGTCGAAGATTATGTGGGAAAGAAAATTGAACGCGGAGTTGATCCGATGGAGTGCGTGGCTTTAGGGGCGGCAGTTCAGGCGGCGATTATTACCGGAGATGTTAAGGATGTGCTGCTTTTGGATGTTACTCCGCTTTCTTTGGGTATTGAAACTTTAGGCGGAGTGAATACGAAGTTAATCGAAAGGAATGCTTCTATTCCTACTCAAAAAAGCCAGATATTTTCCACCGCTGCCGATAATCAGACTGCGGTTACTATCCGGGTTTTGCAAGGTGAGCGGCCGTTAGCTGATGATAATGTGGAATTAGGAAAGTTTGATTTAGTCGGGATTCCCGCGGCTACTCGCGGAGTGCCGCAGATTGAAGTAAAATTTGATATTGACCGTGATGGGATTGTGCATGTTTCCGCTAAGGATTTGGGTACTGGCAAAGAGCAGTCTATTCGCATTAGTGCTCCTAAGAAATTATCCAAGGAAGAGATTGATAAGATGGTCAAGGATGCGGAAAAATTCGCGGCCGATGATGCTAAAAAAAGAGAAGAAATCGAAATTGTCAATCAAGCGGATAATTTGATCTATTCTACTGAAAAATCAATGAAGGATTATGGAGATAAGGTTAGCCAGACTGAACGTGCTGATATCGAGGCAAAATCCAATGATTTAAAGAGCGCGGTTAAAGATAAGAATATTGACAGGATAAAAAAAGGTATGGAAGAGCTGACCAAGGTTTCGCATAAGCTTGCGGAAGAGATTTATAAGCAGGCAGCCAGCGCTAAACAGAAGGAGTCGCAAGATAGTCAAGCCGCTTCCGGTAACCAGCAGGATGAGGCTAAAGAGCCGGAAAATAAATCCGCCGCGGGCGGAACTGCTTCCGGCGGGAAAGATGAGGATATTATTGATGCTGAGTATAAAGAAGAGAATCCTGACGGTAAGAAATAAAAATGTCCGTTAAAGGTGATTATTACGAAATACTGGGGGTTCCTAAATCCGCCGGTCTGGATGAAATAAAAAAAGCCTATCGTGAGATGGCGCTTAAATATCACCCTGACCGCGTACCCGCGGAAGAGAAGAAAGCCGCGGAGGAGAGATTCAAGGGGATTTCTGAGGCGTACGCGGTGCTTTCAGATTCTTCTAAGCGCGATCTTTATAATCAATATGGGCATTCGGGTATAGATCAGAAATACGCTCAAGAAGATATTTTTAGGGGGGCGGATTTTAGTAGTATTTTTAGGGAAATGGGTGGTGGAGGCGGGGGCACAGGGAGTATTTTTGAGGAGTTATTTGGGGATTTGGGATTTGATATCTCCGGTTCCAGGCAAACCCGATCTCAAACTGCTCGGCGGCGTGGCCGGGATTTACAGATTGCCATTGAAATCTCGCTGGAGGAAGTTTCTGAGGGCGTAGAAAAAATTATTTCCGTGCCACGTTATGAAACCTGTGCAGTTTGTTCCGGCAGCGGCGCTAAGCCTGGCACCAAAAGGACGGTTTGCTCTCAATGTAAAGGAGCGGGTAAAACGGTAGTTTCCAATGGTTTTTTTCAATTAGCGCAAACTTGTTCACGTTGCGGTGGTGAGGGTTCAATTATCGCAAACGCCTGTTCGGATTGCAAAGGAGAAGGCAGGGTTAAAATTACTAAAAAGATAAAAGTTAAAATACCTGCCGGAGTTGACAATGGTTCTCAGCTCCGTGTCCGCGCAGAAGGGGAGGCTGGTGTTAATAGCCGGGGGGATCTATATGTAGTTATCGAGGTTAGAGAGCATGAGATTTTTCAGCGCCACCATAATGATATTGCTACATCGGTGAAAATAAGTTTGGCTAAAGCTGTTTTAGGCGGCGAGGTGGAGGTTCCGGCCTTAGATGGGAAATTAATGATGAAGATACCCGCGGGTACGCAATGCGGGAAAACTTTTCGTCTTAAAGGTAAAGGCATAACAGACCTGCATTCCCGGGATATGGGCGATGAGCTAATTAAAGTTGATGTTGAAATTCCTGTCAAATTAACCGCGCAACAGAGGCAACTAATCGAGGAGTTTGCCCGTTTGGGTGGAGAAGATTTGGGATCTAAGGAAAGTTTTACGGATAAGTTCAAGAAATCTTTTCGTTAACGTCATCCCGCGAAAGCGGGGATCTAAAAAGATATTCCCGCCTGCGTGGGATGACATAATAAGGCGGGGAGGGTAAGAAGGAAAATATGCCTACTTATGAATATGAATGTTTATCTTGCGAACATAAATTTGAAATTTTACAGAGTATAACTGCTAAGCCTGAAACCAAGTGTCCGCAATGCGGAAAAAAGCTAAAAAAATTAATTAGTAGTACGGCAGGGTTTATTTTTAAAGGCGCGGGGTTTTACGCTACAGATTACAAGAAAACCAGTAAAGCAAAAAATGCTCCGGAAGCTGGTTCATGTCCTAAGGCCAATGAGGGATGCGCGGGTTGCCCAGGCCATAAATAAATTCCGTTAAAAGTGAATTTTAGCAAGGCTGTTAAGTACGGCAGCTCGTGTTCCTGCTGCTGAAAGTTACGCGGTATGTAATCGTAAGCGGGATGGCTTGAAAGTTAGTTTTAAGTTATTGTTTTTGATATATTTTATGATAAAATATTTTTTTAAGTATAAACTTAATTTTTTTTGCGAGGAGTAAATTTTATGAGTCAAACAAGAGCTTTTAAGGCTGTGGTTTATAATCCAGGGGCTATTAGTGAATTTAAGGATGTGGTTTGTCCGCCGTATGATGTGATTTCCTCCCTGGAACAAGATGCGCTTTATGAGCGTTCAATGTATAATTTTGTTCATATACTTTTGGCTAAAGATTCTTCTGGGGATGATAAATATCACAAGGCAGGAGAAACATTCCGCGGCTGGCTTAAGGATAAAGTGTTTATTCAAGATGAGCGGCCAGCCGTATATTTTTATAGCCAGCAATATGTCATTCGGGGTGAAAAGAAAACGCGTTTAGGTTTTATATCTTTGCTTAGGCTGGGTGATGAAAAAAGTTCCGCTGTTTTTGGGCATGAAAACACGCATAATGCCGCAAAGCTGGACAGGTTTAAACTGATTAAGCAGGTAAAAGCCAACCTTAGTCCGATCTTTATAATTTTTCTGGATAAAAATCGCATAATTCAACGTATCTTTCAAGGACAGCTTCCCCACCAGAAGTCTTTTATTGAAGTTATGGATGATGAAAAAACTGTGCATAAATTATGGCGCCTGAATGATCCGGATGTGCTTAAGCTAATTGAGTCGAGTATGAATGACGAAAGCATGTTTATTGCCGATGGCCATCATCGTTATGAGGTTTCTTGCGCATACCGGGATCTGATGCGCGAAAAAATGGGCGCGCAATTCACCGGCGAAGAAGATTTTAATTTTTGCCTGGCATATTTTACTAATACAGATTATCGGGGGCTATCTATTTTGCCTATTCACCGGTTACTTAAATTAGATGCGCGGTTGGATTTAGATGATTTTATGATCAGGGCTAAAGAGTATTTTGATATTGATCAGATAAAAGATCGGACGCGTTTTTTCTTTTTATTGGAAAAAGCCGGTTGCACGGAACATTTGTTAGGGCTGTATAAAGATAAAAAATATTTTTTTCTACGGCTGAAGAATGTCAAGACGCTGGATAAGTTAATCGCGGATAAGCCCAAGGAGTACCGGGTGCTTGACGTGGCGATCTTTAATCATCTGGTATTGAAATATATTCTCAAACTTGATTTAAACAATTTGCCGGATATAAAATATAGTCCGGATCCTTACGCGTTAATGGATCAAGCTGATAGTGATCCTTTAACTGTCGCCTTTTTCTTAAATCCAGTTAAGATTCAACAGGTGATCAATATTGCTACCAGTGGCAATAAGATGCCTCCTAAGTCTACCTATTTTTATCCTAAAGTGCTTTCGGGTTTGGTAGTGAATAAATTTGAAAAGGAATAAGCATGGCATTGTTTGGTAAGCCGAAATATACGATTGTTCGTTTGAAAAAAAAAGAAATTCCTGATGGTTTATGGACAAAATGCGAAGAGTGCTCTGAAACTCTTTATAATAAAACGCTGGAAGAAAATTTTAGGGTTTGTCCTAAATGTAACTATCATTTTGGTTTAACCGCGTACGAAAGAATAAATTTATTATTCCAGAAGGATACCTTTAAGGAATTCGATAAGGATATGGTTTCAGCTGATCCGCTTGATTTTAAGGGGCCCAAGACCTATAAAGACAAATTAAAGCAGGATCAGGAGGCCACCGGATTAAAAGATGCCGTGATATCCGGTGAAGGTATAATTAATTCCCGCAAGGCAGTGGTGGCGGTTACGGATTCGCGTTTTATTATGGGGTCGATGGGGTCGGTGGTTGGGGAAAAAATTACCCGGGCAATTGAATATGCCACAAATAATAACCTTCCCATGATTATTGTCTCTGGTTCAGGCGGAGGGGCGCGAATGTATGAGGGCTTGTATAGCTTGATGCAAATGGCCAAAACCTGCGCCGCTCTATTCTATCACCATAAAGCAAATCTACCTTATATTTCTGTGTTGACCAATCCCACTATGGCCGGAATCATGGCTTCTTTTGCCGGAGTGGGAGATATAATTATGGCTGAACCTAATGCTCTTATTGGTTTTACCGGCCCCAGGGTTATTGAGCAGACAATTAGGCAAAAATTACCTATAGGTTTTCAGCGCTCAGAATTTTTGTTAGACCATGGCCTGATTGACATGATTGTGCACCGTAAAAATATGAAGCAAACCTTAAGCCAGTTGCTTGACTATTTTGCTTAATTTTGTTTAATGAAAAGGTACATTTTAAATAATGTTTTTTTAGAGATATTATCGAAGCCTGGTTAAAATAAAGAATCAAAGTGCTCGAGGAATAAATAAATGGCTCAAGTAAGCTTGAGGGATGTATGTAAGGTTTTCCCGGGCAATGTCACCGCGGTAAATAAGATAAATTTAGATATTGAAAATAAAGAGTTTATGGTTTTTGTTGGGCCTTCGGGTTGTGGAAAATCCACGACCTTAAGAATGATCGCGGGTTTAGAGGAGATCAGCTCCGGCGATGTTTATATCGCAGGTAAGCGGGTTAATGATGTTCCGGCCAAAGACCGGGATATCGCCATGGTTTTTCAGAATTATGCTTTGTATCCGCATATGACGGTTGAAGGAAATATGTCATTTGGTTTGCGGCTTAGGCATATCCCTAAGCAGGAAATCGGCCAGCGGGTTAACGAGGCGGCTGAGATTCTGGGGATTAAAAGATTATTGAACCGTAAGCCCCGTGAACTTTCCGGGGGAGAGCGCCAGCGGGTGGCCGTGGGAAGGGCCATTGTAAGAAAACCGCTGGTTTTTTTATTTGATGAGCCCTTAAGCAATCTTGACGCTAAGATGCGCGTACAAATGCGCACGGAGATTCACAAGCTGCATATTCGGCTACAGACCACGATCATTTATGTGACTCATGATCAAGTGGAAGCGATGACTATGGGGGATCGCATCGCCGTGATGAAAGATGGGCTGATTGCCCAGCTGGGGGATCCGATTGATGTTTATGACCATCCGGAAAATAAGTTTGTCGCCAGCCTTATCGGTTCTCCGCCAATGAATTTTATGCTGGGTAAGATTATTAAAAAAGAGGGTAAGCTTTATTTTGATGAAGGCAGGATTCGGGTAAAGCTGGTTGAGGATATGCACAGGAGGATGTCTAACTATATTGACCAAGAGATAATTTTTGGTATCCGTTCTGAAAATATTTACGATAAATTATTTGTTTCACATGTCCCGCCGGAAAATATTGTTCGGGTAAACTGCGAGGTATTTGAACCGATGGGCTCAGAGGTTTATCTTTATCTGAACACGGGCAAACATACCTTTATTGCCCGGGTTAGTGCTCATGACCGTCCTAAGGTTAATCAGGAGATGGATGTAGTTTTTGATATGAGCAAAGCACATTTCTTTAATAAAGCTACCGAAGAAACTATTTGTTAGATTTTCAAATATCTTTAGTTAAATAGTTCTATGCAACAAAATGCTATCCGCAAAAAGATTTGGTTGTGTCTATTGTCCCTGGCGGTTATCCTGCTAATAATAAATTCTGTAATTTTTGGCCAAAAAATTAATTTGATTGTTTTTTCTATCTTTAGCTTAAGTAATATTTTCATTTTTGCCTTTCTTTTAAAGTATTACTCCGGTAAAATCCTGCTTATTCAATCCGGTATTGAACATCATCAAGAAGCGATAAATATTACTGAAGTTGAAAATAAAAAAAATCAAGAGTATAATTTAGCGCTTAAATTAAAAATTAAACGTTATGATAATTTAGAAAAACTGATTGAAAATCTTAATCTTAGTTTGAAATTAGAGATTGTGATCCGGGAATTAAGTTCGACTGTTTATACGTTAATCTCAAATCGTACCGGGGTGGTTCTTTTTTATCTGCTGGATAATCAGTCTCAAAAGCTTAATCTGGCTTTTTCCATAAAAGAGAATCCTGATTCAGCCATCCTGTCTAAAGAAGGCGATATTTTTGATCAGTGGGTTTTAAGGCATTCCAGCCAGCTGGTTATTGAGAATCTAAAAAATGATTTTCGTTTTGATTTTGATCGCTTTAGCTGCCAAGACAAGCGTACGGTCTTATCTTTGATTAGTTCTCCCTTGATTAGCAATAATTCTTTACTGGGATTGCTGAGGTTAGAAAGCATAAAAGGCGGGTTTTTCAATCAGGATGATCTACGTTTCCTTGCTCTAGTGGCTGATTTGGGGGCAGTGGCTTTGGAAAATAGCTTACTTTTTCAGAAGACACAGGATTTAGCGATTCACGACAACCTGACGGCTTTGTATACCCATAGCTATTTTATCGATAGGCTAAGGGATGAGGTTAGGCGCGCTCAACGCTTGGATCAGCATTTATCGCTTATGATGATTGATATCGATTTTTTTAAGCAATATAATGATAAATTTGGACATATTATGGGGGATCTGGTTTTAAAAAAGATGGGGAGACTATTGAAAGACGCGCTAAGCGAATTTAATGCTTTGATTTGCCGTTTTGGAGGAGAAGAGTTTTTAGTTATGCTTTCAGGGATCGATAAGAAAAAGTCATTAATTATCGCCGAAAAATTACGCCAGAGAATTCAAAGCGAAAAGATAATGCTGCGACGTCAGGACACGCATGTTACTGTTTCTATCGGGGTGGCTAGCTTACCGATGGATACAAAAGATGAGGATGAATTGGTTCAGAGGGCGGATCGGGCGATGTATGCGGCCAAAGAAAAAGGCAGAAATCAGGTATGTTTAACCTAATTTTACTTTTAATTATTACTATTCTTTTGGGTTTAATTTGCAGAGAGGTTTTTTCCGGCCGCCTTGAGCGCAAAGTCGCGGATTATAACGGTTTGCGAGATGAGCTTAATCGTTTAAATGATTCAAAAAAGAGTTTAAGTTTAAAAAACAATCTGTTGAGCAATAGATTTGATGATACGCTGGCGCTTTATGAACTAACTAAAGATATCTCTCAGAGCCTCGATGAAGAGAAGATTTTTTTAATTTTTAAAAAGAATCTAATTAAACATATTGATATCGGCGATTGTCGATATATTAAGGATAGCGCGGATTTAATTAAATATAAAAATTATTTGATTCAACCTTTAAGCCTGGAAGACGATAAAGTTGCGGGTTACCTGGCAGTGGAAAGGATCTTAGAAGCCGATAAAGAGAAATTTGGGATTCTTGCGCAACAATTTTTAATCGGGCTAAGAAGAGCCCTATTCTATCAAAAGGTTCAGAGCTTAACGATTACCGATACGCTTACCAATATTTATTGCCGGAAATATTTTTTAGAGCGTTTTAGCGAAGAGCTTAAACGTTCCAGGAAAAATAAATTACGCTTATCTTTTTTAATGATTGATATAGATAATTTTAAACAGTTTAATGATCATTATGGGCACTTGGTCGGAGATGCTATTTTGCGCCGGGTAGCTAAAACTATTTTGCTGGCGGTTAGGCAAATTGATTTTGCTGGCCGTTATGGAGGAGAGGAGATTTCTGTTGTTTTGGCAGAAACGAATAAACAGCAGGCTAGTTTTGCCGCGGAACGTATTCGTCAGTCTATTGCCGCGCAGATAGTTAAGGCCTACGATGAAGAGCTGAAGGTGACGGTAAGTATCGGTGTTTCTATTTTTCCGGACAATGCCCTGAATACGCAAAATTTAGTTGATTTGGCAGATCAGGCTTTATACTTAGCCAAGGAATCCGGAAAAAATAAAGTTTGTTTTCCCCCGGCCTAATAACTAGATTTTCGTTGTTTTATTTTAACCGTGATTATGCGAGTTCTGCTGATTATGTCTGTTCGCAGGATAACGGGTCCCCGCCACAATAATTGGCGGGCAGGCTATCGCGTATTTGGTCTTTCACTGATAATATGCCAACACATAAGCTTTCCGGCTCTTGCTTCTGGCACGAAGATTTTCGCCGTGTGCTGCGGTTTACGTCTCGCTCCGGCGTATTCCTTACGCTAAAAAGACACCGCCTACGCTCGACGTAATTCCTTGCACACAACTGCCGAAAATCTTCTAATTGTGCCTCCAGCAAAAGCCGGAAAGCTTACCAACTGGTAATGTTATGAGTGGCTGGCGAGCCTTGGCTTGAGCAGCATCTCAAAAATTCGAGCGGGCACGGTTGCCCCCAATATATGTCTAGGCAGAGCGAGAATTTTTGCTGAAGCGTAGATTTTCCTCGCAGGGGAAAATCTAGCGGTGCGGCGAAAGGCAAGGCTCGACAGCCTGATCGCCAATTATTGCAGTGGGGGCCCACGGCAGCTATATGGCGGCTGGCCTTGGTAGAATAGAATAATTATTTATCCCTTGAAAATCTAACTATTTTAATATAAAATACCACAATGGTTAAAAAATTTATTATTGGGATAGACTTGGGTGGAACCAATTTAAAATGCGCTTTGCTGGATAGTAGCTTAAAGATTAAGGCCAAAAGCTCTTTTAGCACAAAGAGTTTTGATAATCAGCTTAAGCTTATTCAGTGTATTATTGATTCGGTAGAAAGTTTTATTATAAACCAAAAGTTGAAGCGTTCGGCGATTTTAGGGGTGGGTATAGGGGTGCCTGGGCCGGTGGATACCTTGAAAGGAATTGTGCATTTTTTGCCGAATATTCCAGGATGGAAAGAGGTAAAGCTTAAAAAAATTTTGGAAGAGAAAATTAAGCTGTCAGTTTTTCTGGATAATGATGCTAAGCTAATGACTCTGGCAGAGCATAAGGCTGGCGCGGCAAGAAAATATAAAAATGTGTTATGCCTGACCTTGGGCACGGGTGTGGGCGGAGGCTTAATTATTAATGATCTACTCTACCGGGGGGCGGATAATGCCGCTGGTGAAGCCGGGCACCTTTTGCTTAATGAAAAAGGCCCTTTGTGTGGCTGTGGCGCTCGGGGGTGCCTGGAGGCCTACGTGGGTAATAATAAAATTATTAAAGAGGCGCGTAAATTATTTGGGCCTCTGATTACTCTGGAAAGAGTAAGTGTTTTAGCCGGTCAGAATAATCTCCGGGCAATAAATTTTTGGAGCCAAATGGGTAAAAAACTGGGCCTGGCTTTGAGCGGGGTGGTAAATTTGCTTAACCTTGATCTGATTGTCATTGGCGGAGGGGTTTCTTGTGTTGGTAAGGTGTTGTTTACGAGTATTCAAGATACAATTTTACTCCGCGCCATGCGGGTGCAGGCAAGCAGAGTAAAGATAGTTCAAGCTAAGCTGGGAATTAATGCCGGAATTATTGGGGCAGGATATCTGGTCAGGGAAAGGTTAAGAAGTAATGTTGAATAAATTAAAAAATTTCCGTCCGTTTAATTTGGTAATTTTTGGTATAATACCGGGTTTTGTTTTTTGGGCAAGCTTAGTTTATGCGCAGGCCAGTAAAGAGTCGCCGATGATTATTAATGGTGATAATGTGGAGTATTCCGCGGACAGCAAAGAGGTGGTGGCAACCGGTAATATTGAGGTTATTTATCGGGGCACGACATTAACCTGCAACAGATTAAAAGTTAATATGCAGACTAAGGAAGGCCTGGCTGAGGGGCATGCCAGAATCGAGGACGCCAAAGGGGTGGTTACCGGAGAAAAGATTGTTTATAATTTCGCGAATAAAACCGGGATTATTTATGATGCTGATTTTCGCGCTAATCCTTATTTTGGAAAAGCCAAAAAAGTTGAAAAGGTAAGCGATAGCGAATTTGTGGCTAAGGGCGGCTATTTTACTACTTGCAGCTTAGATCAACCGCATTATCGTTTCGCGGTCAAGAAATTAAATATGTTTCCTCAAGATAAGATGCAGGCCAAGCAGGCCATGCTTTATTTGGGCGCGGTTCCGGTTATTTATCTTCCGCGGTTTAACTATTCGATGAAAGAGCCGATTATGCATGTGCAGGTTGAGCCGGGCACACGCAAGGATTGGGGCCCCTATGTATTGAGCGCCTGGCGCTATAATATTACGGAAAATGTGAATGGGCGGGTTTTTCTGGATTACCGTAATAAATTAGGATGGGCCGAAGGCTTTAATCTAAATTATCGCACACCGGCGGTGGGAAAAGGCGATTTTAAATTTTATTTTACGCTGGAAACGCCTCCGGATCAACCTGTCCAGGCGCCCGTATCGGATTACTACCGTTATTTTACGCGTTGGCGCCATAAATGGGATATTGATGAGCGCACTAACGTTACGACGGAGTTTTTTAAAATTACCGATCAAAGAAGAAAACAGGATCCAGCTTATAATAATGCCGAAGATGGTTTTCTACAAAAATATTTTTTCCGCGAATATGAAAAAGACCCCCAGCCTTTAAGCTACGCGTTGTTGCACCATGCTTTTAATTATTCGAGCTTGGATATTCTTTTACAGATGCGCATTAACCACTGGTTTGACCAGATAGAGAGAAAACCGGAAATAAACTATAATCTGCCAAGTTTGCAGTTAGGAGAAAGTCCGTTTTATTTTGAAAATATAAGTCAATTTGGTAATTATAACAAAAAGAAGGTTGTTACTTCAGATCCATTAACATCAACTTATAGTCAGGATAGGGATAATGTTACGGTTACCCGGTTAGATACGAAGAACACGCTTTCTTTTCCGACTAAGATTAGTTTTATACAATTTAGGCCCTTTGTTTCCTCCCGACAAACTTATTATGATCGGGGAGCAAACGGTCAAAGTGGAATTATGCGTACCATTTTTTATAGCGGCGCGGATATGAGTACCAAGTTTTTCCGTGTTTTTAACGTTAAAACGAATGCCTTGGGTTTAGATATTAATGGGTTGCGCCATATTATTACTCCTAGCATAGGGTATTTGTATACGCATCCTCCGACCATTCCGATCAGCAATATAAAACAGATTGACGCCGTGGATGCGATTTATCGCGGAAATACCGCTACTTTGAGTTTATCAAATAAGTTGCAGACTAAACGCAATGGGCAAAGCGTGGATTTTGTGGATTTTTTGATTACGACTAATGTGGCGCTGGATCCTAAAACGGGAGATAACGCCTTTCTTTACCCTCGCGCGGGAGAGAGCTTGAAAGATAATTTTTCGGATATTCTTTTTACGTTGAAAGTATTGCCATTTTCCTGGATGAGATTTGAATCCGATGCTACTTTTGCGCACGCGGATCACAGAATTGGGAATGTGAATTTTAATAAGTTTTCCGTAGCTAATTATAGCTTAGGCTTTGATTTGGGGGAAAAAGGTTCATTTACTCTTGGCCAGCGCTATGAAAGAAAAGGCAAGAATGAAGCTACTCTTGGTTTTAAATGGCGCCTGAGCCCTAAGTGGAAATTTGGTATTTATGAACGGTTTAATTTTAAAAAGTCTAGTTCTCTTGATTGGGGTTTCCAGGAGCAAGAATACACCTTAACGCGTGATTTGCACTGTTGGGATCTGGATATTACTTTAAATAAGAAGGAAATTAGCGGCACGACTATATTTTTTATCTTTAGGCTTAAAGCCTTCCCGGAAAACGAATTTGGATTTGATCAGTCTGTAACGGAAAAGAAATCAGGAACTCAGTAGAATCGACGTTATAATAATTTGGCTGACTTTTAACGTCGTTCCCACGAAAGTGGGAATCTTAAAAACAGATCCCCGCTTGCGCGGAGATGACAGAGAGGGATAAATGAATATTTCAATTATTGGTTCAGGTTATGTGGGGTTAGTTTCCGGGGCTTGTTTTGCTGAGCTAGGCAACCATGTTATTTGCGCCGATAATGATATAAAAAAAATTCGTAGCCTTAAGAAGGGGATTGTTCCTATTTATGAACCTGGTTTACAGGAGCTGATTGTTAATAATCTTAAAAATAAACGGCTCAAATTTACTTCCAGCATTAAGGATGCGGTAAGGTTTAGTGAAATAATTTTTATTGCTGTGGGCACTCCGGCATTGGAAAATGGCGAAGCGGATTTGACGGGGGTAGAAAATGTTGCCCGCGGCATTGCTCAGAATATGGATGGATACCGGCTGATTGTGGAAAAATCCACGGTGCCGGTAGAAACCTGTGCCTGGATTAAGAAAACGATTGCGACCTATATTAAAAAGAAGCATAAATTTGATGTCGTGTCTAATCCGGAGTTTTTACGGGAGGGTTCAGCGATTAATGATTTTAATCATCCTGACCGGATTGTCCTGGGCTTAGAGACGCTTAAGGCCAAGCAGATAATGACTAATTTGTACCAGCCGTTGAACCGGCCGATCCTAATTACCAATATAAAGTCCGCCGAGCTGATTAAACACGCTTCCAATGCTTTTTTGGCCACCAAAATTTCTTTTATTAATGCCTTGGCCCGCATCTGTGAACGGGTAGGCGCGGATGTGCAGGAAGTGGCCAAGGGTATGGGCCTGGATAATCGTATCGGCCGATATTTTTTACATGCCGGGTTGGGTTATGGCGGTTCTTGTTTTCCTAAAGATCTGGAGGCTTTTATCACGATTGCCGAAAAATTAGGCTATGATTTTGCTATTCTTAAAGCAGTAAGAAATACCAACCAGGAGCAAAAGGCTTTTGTTTTACAAAAGATTAAAGATGCTCTGTGGATTATTAAAGATAAAACGATTGCTGTTTTGGGCCTGGCTTTTAAGCCGAATACCGATGATTTAAGAAATGCTCCGAGTATTGATTTGATTAACGCGCTAATTCAAGAGGGCGCAAAAATCAAGGCTTATGATCCTTTCGCCATGGAGAAGGCCGCTAAAATCCTGAAAAATGTTACCTTTTGTAAAGATGCTTATCAGGCGGCCCTGGACGCGGACTGCCTGGTTATTGCCACGGAATGGAATGAATTTAAGGAGCTGGATTTTTTAAAATTGAAAAAAAAGCTAAAACGCGCGCTGATTGTTGATGGCCGGAATATTTATGATCCGGGGCTGCTTAGGGGTTTGGGATTTACTTACATCGGAGTAGGCCGGCCAAATGTCTAAACAAACTGTTTTGATTACCGGAGGCGCGGGCTTTATCGGTTCGCATTTATGCTTTAAGCTGCTGGCAAACAATTACCGGGTAATTTGTCTGGATAGCTTTATTACGGGCAGCCGGGATAATTTGAAGCCGTTTTTACGAAATAAGAATTTTCGTTTAGAGGTCTGCAATGTTTCAAATTATATTAATGTCCCCGGTAAATTAGATTATGTCCTACACTGCGCTTCATTGGCTTCTCCGAAGGATTATTTGGATTTTCCCATTCAGACATTAAAGGTGGGGTCTTTAGGCACGCATAATGCTTTGGGCCTGGCTAAAAAGAAAAAAGCTATTTTTATGCTTTTTTCTACATCGGAAGTATATGGTGACCCTCTGGAGCATCCGCAAAAAGAAAGCTATTGGGGGCATGTTAATTCTGTCGGTGTGCGTGGTTGTTATGATGAATCTAAGCGGTTTGCTGAGGCGATTACCATGGCCTACCACCGTGCGCATAAAGTGGATACCAAGATTGTGCGTATTTTTAATACCTATGGGCCAAAAATGCGCCATCATGATGGACGGGTAGTGCCTAATTTTATTGATCAAGCTTTAAAAGGAAAGCCACTTACGGTTTATGGAAATGGCCGGCAGTCTAGAAGTTTCTGTTATATTGATGATCTGGCTGAAGGTGTATTTCGTTTGATGCTTTCTGAGGAAAACGCGCCAATTAACTTGGGCAATCCGCATGAATTTACGATCATGCAATTGGTAAAACTGGTTTTAAAATTAACCGGCTCTAAAAGTAAGGTTGTTTTTAGGCAACTGCCTCAAGATGACCCCCGGCAGCGGCAGCCGGATATCACTAAAGCCAAGAAACTTCTTGCCTGGCAGCCGAGAGTGTCTCTAGAGGAGGGCCTAGAGCGTACTATCGCTTGGTTTAGAGGATAAATCCTGTCCTTTCCTTGACAATTCTATCGAATATATGTTATACTTTTTGATAAATTAAATTTTGACGCTTTAAAATAATCGCAAGTTTTAATAGCTAAGCCGGGAGAATGCCATGTTCCTTGAGTTATTATCAAAGCTCAACTTTTTTGATTTTATTATTCTAATTATTTTGATTAGAATATGCAGCATTGGCGCAAAAATGGGGTTTTCCATTGAGATTTTTAAGCTCCTTGGCGTTACCTTCTCTACCTATATCGGGTTGCATTATTATGCTGTTATTTCCGCTCTGATTCAGAGTCAATTTTTGCCCAAAGGCGTTCCTCTAGAGGTTATAGATTTTATAATTTTTCTTTTATTAGTCGTTATCGGGTATTTGTGTTTTGTAGTTTTGCGTAATATACTTTTTCGTTTTATGCAATTTAATGCTATACCTAAAATTAATCAATTTTTCGGATTAGTTTTAGGTATTGGCCGGGGTTTTCTGGTTGTAGGCCTGCTATCTTTTACTCTGGTTATTTCTAATGTTGCTTATTTTAGTAATTCGGTAAAATATGCTTATTTAGGCCAGCGGGCTTTGGCTATTTCGCCCCGGGTGTATGATTGGCTCTGGATGAGTGTTTTTTCTAAGTTTTTCCCGGAAGAAAAATTTAATCCCCAGGTTAATGAAGTTATCTCTAAATTCAATCGTAAATGAAGTTAATTAATTTTTATAATTCGGTAGTACGCTTTGGCCGTCTGGCTGATCCGCGTAAGGCCAAGCACGGGATAAAATCATTTCCAGATTCGGCAATTCTCTTCGGTAAGCCTAATTTAGAAATAAAGAAGATTATGGTGGGTATTGATATTGAGGTGGCGGATCTTTTGCTTGCCGACCGTATTCGCCAGAAAGAAGGGCTGGATTTAGTAATTGCTCATCATCCTGAAGGAAAAGCTTACGCCGGCTTACATGAGGTGATGCGGCTGCAGATTGATCTTTTAACTCAAGCTGGGGTGGCGCGAAAGACTGCTACCCGGCTGCTGGAAGAGAGAATGGCGGAAGTAGAGCGCCGGGTATTGCCGCAGAATCACACCCGTCCGGTGGACGCGGCTAGATTATTGAACATGCCTTTTATGAATATGCATACGCCGGCAGATAATCATGTGTATAGATATTTAGAGGCGATTTTTAAACAAAAATCTAAGCAGGCGTTTTTAGTTGAAGATGTGGTAAAGATATTAAACACTATACCGGAGTATCAAATTGCCCGGAAATTTAATACTGGCCCGCGTATAATTTTGGGTAACCCAAAACGTCCGGTTGGCAAGATTTTGTTTGAGATGACCGGAGGCACCGAAGGGTCCAAAGATGTTTTTGAAAAATTATATAAGGCCGGGGTAAGAACTTTAGTTTCTATGCATTTAAGTGAAGAGCATTTTAAAAAGGTTAAAGACGCTAATTTAAATGTGGTTATCGCCGGACATATTTCATCGGATACCCTGGGGTTGAATTTACTTCTGGACAACATTGAGAAATTCGCCAAGCAGGATTTTGCGGTTGTTGCCTGCTCCGGTTTTACGAGAATAAAGAGAAAGTAAATCAGTAATGGCTAGTCGGATTCCGGAAAACCTGTTAGAAGATATTCTTGGGCGGGTAGATTTAGTGGAGATTATCTCTGGCTATGTTCCGCTTAAAAAAGCGGGGGCGAACTTTAAAACCAATTGTCCTTTTCATCATGAAAAGACCGCTTCTTTTATGGTTTCCCCGGAGCGTCAGATTTACCATTGTTTCGGCTGTGGTGAGTCGGGCAATGCTTTTAAGTTTCTTATGCGCCATGAGCGGATGGAATTTCCCGAGGCGGTTGAGATGCTGGCTAAAAAGTGCGGGGTTATCTTGCCCGAGCAGGATAAGCCTGAGTTAGCCCGGGCCGCGAGCTTAAACAACCAATTGTATAAAATTAATGAGCTGGCTGTAAGTTTTTATGAAGGCAATTTGCATTCCGGCAGCGCTGGACAGGCGATAAATTACCTTTCCGGCAGGGGGATTAGCCTTGCGACGATAAAAGAATTTCGTTTAGGGCTGGCTGCTTCCGGCTGGGATAACCTGATTAATTTTTTAAGGAACAAGAATGTTGCTTTGGCGCTTATGGAGCAGGCAGGTTTAGTTTTACCCAAGGATTCAGGCGGTTATTATGATCGTTTTCGTAATCGTATTATTTTTCCTGTTCTTGATACGCGCGGCCGCATGATTGGTTTTGGCGCCAGGGTAATGGATAGCAGCTTACCTAAATATATAAATTCTCCTGAGACGCCGGTTTATAGTAAAGGCAAAAATCTTTTCGGATTTAATTTATCCAAGGATTTTATACGCGATGCGGATAGCGTGGTGATTGTAGAAGGTTATCTGGACTTTATGATTCCTTATCAAGAGGGGTTAAAGAATATTGTTGCTTCCCAGGGGACTGCGTTAACGCTTGAGCAGATCAAGCTGCTCAAGCGTTATACGCGTAATGTAGTGATGGTTTATGACGGTGATACCGCCGGAGAAATAGCTACGTTAAGGAGCCTGGATTTACTTATTGATGAGGGCATAAACGTAAAAGTTGTTCCCTTGCCTCAAGGGATGGATCCGGATGTCTTGGTGCGCAATGAAGGAATCAACACGTTAAAAGCCAAGGTGGAAGAAGCGGTAAGTTTTTTTGATTATAAGCTGGATGTCTTAAAGACCCGTTATAATATAAAAGAAGCGCCTGGTTTAGCTAAAATTGCCTCTGAGATGCTTCTGACGATTAATAAGTTTGATAATGCTATTCTCAGGGGGGAGTATACTAAAAGGTTGTCCGAACAGATGCATATACCGGAGCAAGATATTCTTGAGGAACTGCGTAAATTAAAACCTGCTGTCTCTGTGCCCCCTAAGCTGCCGGTTATTTCTGGCAGAGGCCAGTCTCAGATTAATCCGGCGGAAAAGCTTTTGATTAAATTCATGCTCGAGGAAAAAGAGCTGATTGAAAAAATTATGCAACAGTTATCACCTGCTGATTTTGCGGATGCGCGCACGGCTAAAATTATTTCTCTCATGCAGGAGTTAGTTCAGCAGGGTAAAAATATCGAGCCGAGCGTGCTGATGAATTATTTTAATGAAGATGATGCCAGCCAGTTGGTTTGTGAAACCATGTTTATGCCGGCTCTTACACAGGAGGGCAGAGAAAAGGCGGTTAATGATTGTATCGCGCGTATCAAGGTCCAAAGGTTAAAATCTCAGCGTGAACATTTGCACATACAGATAAAAAGCGCCCAATCTCTGGGTGATGAGGGAAAATTAAACAGTCTTATTCAAGAATTTCATAATCTTATAAAGAAAGGCGATCACGCATGAAGAAGATTCAACCGCAGCCCACTAAAGATATGGAAAAGTTGATTGCCTTGGGCAAACAAAAAGGTTTCCTTACTTATGATGAAGTCAATGATTTATTGCCAGAGGATCTTTCTAGTACCGTAGCGATTGATCATCTTTTTGAATTGCTGGGCAACGAAGATATTCAGGTGGTTGAGGGTGAAGCGGATGCGGGTTTATCGGCGAATAGGGCGACCCAGCAGGATAAGCAGAATTTAGTGCAACAGCGGGAGGAGTTACTCACGGAGCAGCTCAAAAGCGAAGAACGTTTTATGCCCTTAGATGATCCGGTAAAGATGTATTTGAAGCAGATGGGGTCAATTTCACTTTTAAGCCGTGAAAACGAGATTGAGCTGGCTAAAAAGATTGAGGATGCCGAAGATAAGTTTAAGCGCGCGGTTTTGGTAACTAAATTCGCTCGGAATGAAGTTTTGGCGGTGGCGGCGAACATCTTAGATGACAAAATTAATATGGAGGAGGTAGTTAAAGAAGATATTCGCATAAAGAAAAGTAGTGTTATCGGTAGATTTAAACGTATATTAGGTAAAATTAAACAGACGCGCAGCGACAGCAATGCGATAAATTTAATTTTACAACTAAATTTTACCACTTCGGTAATTGAAGCGGCGGTGCGCAAGCTAACTCATTTATTGCGAGAGCTGGAGCATGTCCGGCGTTTGAATAAAAGTAATGATGCCCGCAGTCATCAGATACTTAAAGAATTGGCACAGCCATCGTATAGCAAAATTAAAGAGCAGATGAAGCTGATTAAGTCCGCCCATCTTAAGTTTAGCCGCACGAAAAAGAAATTAGTTGAAGCAAATTTACGCCTCGTGGTGAGTATCGCTAAAAAATATACTAACCGTGGGCTTTCTTTTCTGGACTTAATTCAGGAGGGTAATATTGGCCTGATGCGCGCGGTAGAGAAATTTGAATATAAACGCGGCTATAAATTTTCTACTTATGCCACCTGGTGGATTCGCCAGGCGATCACCCGCTCGATTGCGGATCAGGCCCGTACAATTAGAATACCTGTGCATATGACGGAAACGATTAATAAGATTATTCGATTTTCCAGGGTTTTTGTACAGAAAAATGGCCGTGAGCCTACTCCTGAAGAGATTGCGCATAAAATGCGTTTTCCGCAGGGTAAGATAAAGTCTATTTTAAAGATTGCGCAAGAACCTATTTCTTTACAGATGCCTATCGGTGATGAAGGGGATACGCATTTTGGGGATTTTATCCAAGATAAAAAAGCGGTCTCTCCGGCTAATGAAACTGTGCGTTCAATGTTAAAAGACGAAATGAATTCGGCTTTAGGCACCTTGACGGAAAGAGAGAAAAAGATTTTAGTCTTACGTTTTGGTATTCATGATGGTTCTGCGCGTACACTAGAAGAGGTGGGCAATGTCTTTAAGGTCACCCGTGAAAGAGTCAGGCAAATTGAAGCCAAGGCTTTAAAAAAACTCAGGCATCCGTCCCGTTCGCGGCGCTTGCGCACTTTTATGGATATGACTTTAGCGCATCAGAGAGAGTATTAGAATGTAACCGAAGGAATTTTAGATGATTTAGTCAAGAATAATTCTGGGCAGCTTCCTTAATTGAGGAGCTGCCTTTTGTCTATCACCTATCACCTGTCAGCTATCAGCTATCAGCTATGACCTAAATATGGAAGATTCTCGGCAAAATAATTTCGAAATTACACTTGCCCAGCTGCGTAAAATAGAGTTTCAGCAGAAGGCCATCTTGGATAATATTCCGGATATTGTTTGGCTTAAAGACGCTCAAAGTAGATTTATCGCGGTTAATGAACCTTTTGCCAAGGCTTGTGGTTTTAAGGTTAAGGAAATTATCGGTAAAACTGATCTAGATATTTGGCCAAAAGAGTTGGCGCTTGGCTATCGGGCTGATGATCAAGAAGTAATGGAGAGTAAAAAACGTAAATGTGTCCAAGAGAGATTAATGCATCAGGAGGGCGGAGAGCAGTGGATTGAGACAATTAAGACTCCGGTTTTTGATGATCACGATAAGGTGATCGGCACAATTGGAATCGCCAGAAATATTACCTTACATAAACATGAGGCCGAAAGCCTGAAGGAAATACGCGCGGAGCTTGAGCTTAGGGTCAAGGTTAGGACTACGGAGTTGGCCAGTGCTAATGAAGCATTGCGCAAAGAGGCGCGTATTGCTCAGAAGGCGCATAAAGAATTGGCGAACTTAGGGGGTTTCTTGACCGGCGTGTTTAATGGTATTCAGGATGGGTTGTGCGTTTTAGATACAAAAATGAATATTTTACGCGTAAATCCTGCAATGGAAAAATGGTATGCGTATAATATGCCTATTGTTGGAAAAAAATGTTACCAGGCTTATCACCATAGAGATAAGCCCTGTGATGTTTGTCCGGTGAATGAAACTTTAAAAACTCATGAAGTAGCGCACGTTGTTAGCCCCATGGAAGATAAGGACGGAAAACTGGCAGGTTATTTTGATCTCTACAGTTTTCCTATGTTTGAGGAAAATACCAAAGAGTTAATTGGCGTGATTGAATATGTGCGTAATATTACTGAGCAAAAAAATGCTCAGGAAGCCTTAAGGATTAGTGAAGAAAAATTTCGCACTATCGCTGATTTTACCTATGACTGGGAATATTGGCAAGGCCCGGATAAGCAGATGATTTATGTTTCTCTGTCGTGCGAGCGCGTTACAGGATACACAAACGTTGATTTTTTGAATGACCCTGATTTGATTGAAAATATCGTGCACCCGCTTGATTTGGTAATTTTGCGTAAGAAAAGAGATGAAGCAGTAAAAAATTCTACTAAGTTAGAGGCGGATTTCCGCATAATTAATCGAAACGGGCAGGTGCACTGGATTAGTCATATCTGCGTTCCTGTTTATAGTAATGATGGTAAGTTGCTTGGCCGGCGGGCCAGCAATCGTGATATCAGTAAAAATAAAGAATATGAACAAGAGATAAAAGTTTATCATGAAAATCTGGAGGAATTAGTCAAGCAACGCACAAAGGCACTAGAGTTAGAAATCGCCGCTAGAAAAGATGTGCAAGAGCAGGCAAGTATTTTATATCAACAGCTAGAGTTCACTTTAGGGGTAACGAAAACCGGGTTGGATATTATTGATAAAGATTTTAATATGCATTATGTAGATCCGGAGTGGGCGCATAATTATGGGGATTGGAAGGGGAAAAAATGTTATGAATATTTTAGAGAGCGAAAGAGCGTATGTCCGAATTGCGCGATTGTGGAAGCGTTTAAGACTAATAAAATCGTAGTTAGCGAAGAAGTTTTAGAAAAAGAGGGCAACCGGCCAATTCAGGTTACTACTATACCTTATCAGGATAAAAATGGCGAGTGGTTGGTGGCGGAGCTAAATGTGGATATTACCCAAAAAAAGAAAGTTGATGAAGAGCTCAAGCGCTATCGTAATGATTTAGAAGCGTTGGTAGAAGAGCGCACGCAGGATCTCTTGTGTCAGACTAACCGCTATAAAGTTTCAGAATTAGAGAAAAGCAAGTTAAATCGTGAATTGATTAAGATTAATGATAAATTAAAAAGTATTTCACTTATTGACGCGCATACCGGATTATATAACTATCGTTATCTGCAAGATGCCGTTGAGGTGGAATTCCATCAAGCCAGGCGATATGCTCAAAATTTAGCTATAATTATGTTGGATATCGATTATTTTAGATCGATTAACGATGTTTATGGAATTGCTTTTGGAGATTTAGTTTTAAAACAATTAGCCAAGCAGCTTAAGCGCATGGTAAGGCGATATGATGTTCTTATCCGCTATAGCGGGGAAGAGTTTATCATTGTTTCTCCCCGGCTAAATCGTGATTTCGCTTTTAATATGGCACAAAGGTTGTTAGATTCTTTGAATTTTATAAACTTTGGAAATAAAAATCATAGCGTTAAATTAAAAATAAGCCTTTCGGTGGTTTCTTTTCCCGAGGACCGGGCCAAAAATGGCATGGATTTAGTTAATCTGGCTGACCTGCTGCTGAATAAAGCCAAGGAAAGCGGAGGTAATCGCGCCTATTCTTCTCTGGATGCTAAAAATAATGTTAGTAAAGGAACGGGGAAAATTTCTAAAACAGCGGGGATTAAAACTTTAAAGAATAAGATTAGTAAATTAAATAAGCAGTCAAAACAGGGCTTAAGTGAATCAATCTTTGCTTTTGCTAAAACACTGGAGTTAAAAGATCATTATACCGGTGAGCATGTTGAAAATACAGTGCATTTTGCCACCGGAGTGGCTAAAGAATTAAACTTACCTAAAGAAGACGTGGAATTAATTAAGCAGGCGGCAATGCTGCACGATTTAGGTAAGATTGGTATCAGCGAAAATATTTTACTTAAAAAAGGTAAGTTTAATAAAAAGGAGTTTGAGGAGATTAAAAAACATCCTCAAATTGGCGCGGATATTATTCGGCCGATTAAGTTTCTGCGTGACCTTATTCCGTTTATTTTTTATCATCATGAGCGTTGGGATGGCAAGGGCTATCCCAGCAGAATAAAGGGAGAGGATATTCCGCTGGGTGCCAGGGTTATTGCGATCGCGGATGTATACCAAGCCTTGATTAGCGACCGGCCTTATCATAAGGCTTTTACTAAGAGTGCGGCTATAGAGATAATCAAAAAATCTTCCGGAACTCAGTTTGACCCCCGTGTTGTCAGTGCTTTTCTCAAGGTAGTGAGTAAAGAAAAGTAATCTGTTTGTCTAAATTAAATAAGTTTTAACTTGCCAAAAATCCTTAAAAATAGTAATATATAATGATATTTTGTAGGAGATTAATCTGTGTAAATTTGCTGCAACTTAAGTTTTGTATTGGCATAGCTTAGAGTTATTCAGGAATTTGCTTCTCGTCTGTATATGAAAATTTTTGAGGACTCGGAGTCAAATTTTACTGCGTAAAATTTGAGGGCCCATCTCGTAAAGCCCGGCTTTGGCGGGCCACGGGATGTAAGCCTTGTAGATGAGTAAAGTAAATTTTTTAGGGCCCATAGCTCAGTCGGTTAGAGCAGTTGACTCATAATCAATTGGTCCGGGGTTCGAGTCCCTGTGGGCCCAGTATACTTTGAGGGCGATTGGCTCAGTTGGTTAGAGCGCCACATTCACATTGTGGAAATCAGAGGTTCGAATCCTCTATCGCCCATTATTAAAAATAAATGGTGGCTCAGTTTCCGCCACAAATCGTGGCGGACCCGCCAATGTTTTTGGCGGGGGTTACCTGCCTGCCGGCAGGCAGGGAGCGCTACATTCACATTGTAGAAGTCGTAGGTTCGAGTCCTATTGCGCCCAATTAATTATTAAGGATATCCTAAAATAGGAAACGATACGGATGTTTGGACAAATATAATCTATAATTATATCTAAAAATTATACCAGGAGATAAATTGACAAACGTAGATTTAAAAACCCAGATTATCGGTTTAGTAGGATTGCAAGAGATAGATAGTGAGATTTACGCTTTAGGAGTCGAAAGAGCAGCTAAGCCAGGTGAAATTAAGGCTATGGAAGAGGCTTTTGAGCTTAAAAAACAGGGTTTGTTGGCGCTGGAGAAGAAGGCCTTAGATTTACAAAAACAACGCAATGAGAAAGAGCTGGAATTGGCGACTAATGTCCAAGGAGTTAAAAAACTAAACGCGCAACTTTTTTCTTTAAAGACCAATAAAGAATTTCAAACTATGCAACAGCAAATTGCAAACGCTCAGGCTGATGGGTCGGTAATTGAAGAAAAGATTTTGATCTTTTTTGAGGAGTCGGATAAAATAAAAGCGCAGATTGACTCTGAAAACCTGAAGCTAAAGGATGAGGAAAAAATCTTTTGCCAGCAAAAAAATGCGGTAGAAATACGGAATAAAGAAATAAATGACCGCTTAAGCCAACTGGATGCTCAAAGATTACAAATTATGCCTAGCGTTGATCCTACGATTGCGCAGGCGTATGAAAAAATTTTACTTAGCAAAGATGGTTTAGCCATAGTAACGGTTAAAAATAATTCTTGCGGTGGATGTCATATGTTAGTGCCGCCCCAGGTAATTAATTTGATTAAGATGTATGATCGGATTATTACTTGTGAAGTTTGCAATCGTATTCTTTATATCAACGAATGAGCCATTTAGAAATTTACATTGATGGGGCATCTCAGGGCAATCCGGGACATAGCGGAGTGGGAGTGGTAATTTATCGCGATGGTTTACGATTTAAGAATATTTCAAACTATATTGGCCAGGCGACGAATAATGTCGCTGAATATACCGCTCTTATTTACGCGTTGCAGGAAGCCCTGTTATTAAAAGCTAAGAGTTTAAAAATTAATACTGATAGTCAGTTGTTAGCCCGGCAATTGAATAAAATTTATAAAGTTAAGCATGCCGGTTTAATAAATTTATATAATCAAGCAGTGCGTCTTTTGTCGGGCTTTGAAAAAGTTTCAATTAATCATATTCCTCGGGAAGAAAACAGCTTGGCGGATAAGCTGGCCACGAAAGCGATTAAGTTAGCCCTAGGGAAATCTTTGGCATAAATAGGCCCTTTTAGAAACAGTAATTATGGGGCTGTTGTTTATTTCTAATATAATATTTTTAACGAGGCAGGCAGGAAGTGGTTGCCCCCACACCCAGCAAACTGGGTGTGGGGGAGGAAAGTCCGGGCTCCAGAGGATAACGTAGTAGGTAACGCCTACCACTCGGCATAATTAACCGAGGAGGATTATCTCTTGGCGTTGGCTTAAAAAAGCTGCGCCTCGGGATCATTGCCTAGAGATATAAAATGCGGGCAATGAGAGCCACAGAGACGAGCCCCACACCCAGCTATGCTGAGTCTGGGGGGTGAAACGCGGCAATCTCTACGTGGAGCAAAGTAGAATAGGAGATGAGTTCCCGGAGTCGTTTAATGCGGCTCATGGGGCGCGTGCTGATCCGGCGCGTTTTCCGTTTTCAACGGGAAGCAATTTCGGGTAAGCCCCCACACCCAGCTATGCTGGGTGTGGGGGTAAAGCTGCTAAAGTTACCGTGGTAACACGGAAATTGAGAGGAATAGCCACTGTTGAGGCGCAAGTTTGCGCCTCAAGACAGAACCCGGCTTATTCTGCCTGCCTTTAAAAATTGTGTAATGTGTGAAGTGTAATGTGTAATGAAAAAAAACAAAGATTTTTGCAATACACAATTACACGTTACACATTACACATTAAACGTTACACAAATATACTAATGGAGGTTAACGATGTCGGGTCATTCAAAATGGAAGACGAATAAGGGTAAAAAAGGTATTGCGGATGCTAAGCGTGGAGCAACTTTTACTAAGATTATTAAAGAGCTGGTGGTAGTTGCCAGAGATGGCGGAGGAAATCCTGATTCTAACCCCCGGCTACGTGCGATTATGGAAAAGGCTAAAAAAGCCAACATGCCTTCGGATAATGTGAAGATGGCGATTAAGCGAGGAACCGGTGAGCTTCCCGGGATAGTCTATGAGGCGGTCATGTATGAGGCTTATGGCCCGGGCGGGGTGGCGATTTTAATTGATTCGCTTACGGATAATAAAAATCGTACTACGGCTGAGATTCGTAATATCATGTCTAAAAAAGGCGGCAATATGGCGGGGGCCGGTTCAGTAAGCTGGATGTTTACGCAAAAAGGCTATATCTCGGTGGCTAAAGAAAAGATTAAAGAAGATGAATTGATGAATATCGTTTTAGACGCCGGAGCCGAAGATATGAAACATGAAACTGATGTTTATGAGATTTTTACCGCGGTTGCGGATTTAGAAAAGGTAAAGCAGGCGCTTAGTGATAAAGATATTAAGTGGGTAGATGCGGAATTAACCATGATTCCTTCCTCAGCGATTAAAGTTGCTGGTCATGAAGCAAAGCAAGTTTTAGCGCTAATTGAAACGCTAGAAGACCATGATGATGTGCAGCAGGTTTATGCCAATTTTGATATTCCGGATGAGATTTTAGATGAGGTTGCTTCCGGGGAATGATTATCGTGGGGATTGATCCGGCCCTGGCTACCAGCGGGTATGGGGTTATTCAAGTTAATAAAACAACCTTAACTTTAATTGAGGCGGGAATAATAAAAACTACCTCCCAAGAAGCTCTTCCCTGTCGGTTGAATCGAATTTATCGCGGGGTACTTAAATTGATTAGCGATACAAAAGCAGACTGTTTGGTGCTGGAAAAGATATATTCACATTACAAGCATCCGGCTACTGCTTGTATTTTAGGCCAAGCCAGAGGCGTGATTTGTTTGGCTTCTTTTGTGGCTGGTTTGCCTTTTTTTGAATATTCGGCTACGCGCATCAAAAAGGCCATAGTTGGAAAAGGGCTAGCTTCTAAGGCCCAGGTGCAAAGAATGGTCACGCATAGTTTAGGATTAAAGACTCTGACTTCTTATATGGATGTTACTGACGCGTTAGCGCTGGCAATAGCGCATAGCTGTATCATGAAAGTAAAATTATGATTCATCGAATTTCAGGGCTGGTTGTAGAAAAAGGAACCAATTTTTTAGTTTTGGATTTAGGGGGATTAAGCTACGAGGTTTTTATTCCGGCTTGTGTTATGCAGGGGCTAGATAGCGCGATGGGCCCGGAGGGTAGGATTTCCTTGTTAACCTACCATTATTATCAGGTTGAGCAAGCCAAGAGCGTGCCTATTTTAATCGGATTTTTAAGCCAGGTAGAAAAGGATTTTTTTGAGATTTTTATTACGGTTTCCGGTATTGGTCCACGGGCGGCTCTGAAGGCTTTGAATAAGCCGATCTCTTTAATTGCCAGGGCTATTGATGAGGGAGATTTGTCTTCCTTAAAATCGCTCCCAGGTATAGGTGAGCAAAGAGCAAAAGAAATCGTGGCCAAATTGCAAAATAAAGTGGGTAAATTCGGCTTGATGCAGGATCGTGGAATAGAAAATAATACCGCCGCCAAAAATATAACTGAAGAAGCTTTAGACGTTTTGCTGCAACTGGAATATAAAAGAAACGAGGCCTTGGGGATGATTAAAAAAGTTTTAGAAATAAACTCACGAGTTAGCACTACAGAAGAATTATTAAATTTAGTGTATAAACAAAAAAGGGCGCTTAAATAAAATATGGAAGAGAATAATTTAAAATCAGCACTAGAGGCTTTAATTTTTGCCTCTGAGAAACCTATTACCATAGAGCAGATAAAAAAGGTTTTAGGTGACCTAGACACCGTTGGTATCAACAAAATTATTGCTGAATTAAAAATTGAATATGAAGCACAGAATAGGGGTATGCGGATTATTGAGATTGCCGGCGGGTTTCAGATGATTACCAATAGTAATTTTGCTCCTTTTTTAAAGAAATTATTTAGAAATCGTTATAGCGAAAAGTTGTCTAAGCCGGCGCTTGAATCTCTGGCGATTATTGCCTATAAACAACCATTGACTAAGGCCCAGATTGAATCTTTGAGAAATGTAAATGTGGATGGGGTAATGAAAAGTTTGTTGGATAAAAATTTAATTCGTATTTGCGGCAGAAAGAAAATACCTGGCCGGCCTTTTGTTTTTGGAACTACGCGGGAATTTTTGGAGCATTTTGGTTTAAAATCTCTTCAGGATCTTCCTAAGATGGAAGATTTTACAGTTTTAGCTCAACAGCAGGAAACTGGCGATAGTATTGAACCGGTCAGTCCAACAGATTTGGAGGCCAAGAATGACTCTGGACAAATTGCGCAATAAAATTGATCAACTTGATCGAAAATTAATTAATTTATTAAATTTACGCGCTAAGACAACCAAAGCTATCGGTAAAATCAAAATTAATACCGGTAAAAGTATTTATGTGCCGGAAAGAGAGATGCAGGTTTTAGACAGGATTTCCAGTTTAAATAAAGGGCCTTTAAAAAAGAGCGCGCTGGAAGCGATTTATCGTGAGGTAATGTCCGCTAGCCTGGCTTTAGAAAAGTCTCTGAAGATCGCTTACCTTGGCCCGCGGGCAAGCTTTACTAATCTGGCGGCGATGAAAAAATTCGGTTCTCAGGTTAGTTATCTTGCCGGCAATAGTATCGCCGATGTTTTTTTAGAGGTGGAAAAAGATAGCGCTGATTATGGGGTGGTGCCGATCGAAAATTCAATTGAGGGGGCGGTGAGCCATACTCTGGATGTTTTTGTAGATTCGGATTTAAAAATCTGCGCGCAGATAATTTTAGAGGTTACGCATAATTTGCTCGCTAACTGCGCCAGGGATAAGATTTCTATTGTTTATTCAAATCCGCAAGTTTTTGGGCAGTGTCGTATCTGGTTGCAAAAGAATTTGCCCAATGCCCAGCTGGTGGATGTTTCAAGTACTACGCGTGCGGCAGAAATGGCTAAAAATGAGAAAAATAGCGCCGCGATTGCTTCGCTTTTGGCTTCTAAAGTTTATGGGCTAAAGGTGCTGGCTAGCGGGATTCAGGACTCCGCGCATAATATTACTCGTTTTTTGGTAGTGGGGAAAAACGTTGCCACGCGCACGGGGAGGGATAAAACAAGCTTGTTTTTTTCGATTAAAGACCGGGTGGGCGCTTTATACGAGATGCTCTTGCCTTTTCGTAAATACGGGGTTAATCTTACAAAAATTGAATCCCGGCCTTCAAAAAAGAAGGCCTGGGAGTATTATTTTTTTGTGGATATTTTGGGGCATCAGGCGGATGCTTCAATAAAGAAGGCGCTGAATGAATTAGAGCGCAAATGTAATTATTTAAAAATATTAGGTTCATATCCGATTGGAGAGTAGGCTTAAAGTGAAAGCGTTAGTCCGTAAAAGTGTTTTTGCAGTCAGCCCTTATGTTCCCGGTAAGCCGATAGAGGAAACTAAAAGGCAACTGGGTTTAAAGCAGGTAATTAAGTTGGCCTCCAATGAAAATTCATGGGGTCCGTCACCTAAAGCGGTTAGCGCGATTAAAAGATTTTTATCCGGGATTAACCGCTATCCGGACGCGCGGGGATTTTATCTAAAGAAAAGTTTGGCTAAGCTCTTTGGCTTGGTCCCGGAAAATTTTGTTTTAGGTAATGGTTCGGATGAGCTGATTGATGTGGTAATTAAGACCTTTATGGAGGCGGATGAAAATATTGTTACTTCAGAGGGTACTTTTTTGGAATATGAGATTATTGCCCAGATTAATGGCCGTAAAGTTAAAAAGGCGCCTTTGCGCTATTTTAGATATGATTTAGGGGCCATGTTAAAATTAGTGGATAAAAAGACTAAGTTGGTTTTTATTGCCAATCCTAATAATCCCACCGGAACTTATGTTAATAAATATGAAGTTGCTGAATTTATAAAGGCGCTGCCGGAATCAGTGGTTGTGGTTTTTGATGAAGCCTATGACGCGTTTATCGATGTGGATGATTATCCTGATTCTTTAAGTTATTTAAAAAATAAAAAGAAGATTATTATTCTCAAGACATTCTCTAAGGCTTATGGCCTGGCTGGGCTGCGTTTGGGTTATGCGATGGCGGCAGCGGAGCTGGTAACTTATATGGAGCGTATCCGGCAGCCGTTTAATGTTAATCTTCTTGCTCAGGTTGCCGGGTTGGCCGCTTTAGAGGATAAGGATTTTTTAAAAAAAACACGCCGCCTAACTTTAGAAGGTAAAAATTTTATTTATCAAAAGTTAGCGAAAATGGGCCTGGGTTATGTGCCTTCAGTAGCGAATTTTATTCTTATTGATGTAGGCAAAGATAGCCAAAAAGTATTTAAGTCTTGCCTCAAGTTTGGGGTGATTGTCCGGGAAATGAGCCAGTATGGACTGGCGAATTTTATTCGCGTAACTATCGGCACGCAAAAGGAAAATCAAAGGTTTGCGCGTGTTTTAAGAAAAGTTATAGGGGGGGGATAAATAATGATTATTGTTTTAAGGCCCGATGCCAGTTCGGATCAAGTTAATCATATTATTGAAAAAGTAAAAGCTCTCGGATTGACTGCGCATGTTTCTAAGGGGTCAGAGAGAACTATCATTGGCGTTATCGGGCCGGAGGATGTATTACGCGTTACGCCTTTAGAGGCCTTTCCGGGAGTAGAAAATGTTATTCCGGTGCTCTCGCCCTTTCGGTTAGTTTCCCGGGAGTTTAAAAAAGAGGATTCTATAATTGACCTGGGTAAGGGTGTAAAAATTGGCGGCAAAGAAGTGGTGGTTATGGGCGGGCCGTGTACTATTGAAAATATCGATAGTTTATTCGAAATCGCCCGGGAGGTTAAAAAAGCCGGCTCAACCGTATTGCGCGGAGGTGCTTTTAAACCTCGAACCTCGCCTTATAGTTTTCAAGGTTTAGGTAAGGACGGTTTGCAAATGCTCAGAAAGGTAGGCAATGAGTTAGGCTTGGTTACGGTAAGTGAAGTTATGGATAGCCGGGATGTGGGTTTGGTTGCGGAATATGTGGATGTTTTGCAAATTGGCTGCCGTAATATGCAGAATTTTAATCTTTTAAAAGAGGTGGGTGCGGCTAAAAAGCCCGTACTTTTAAAACGGGGAATGGCTTCTACGGTTAAGGATATGCTCATGTCCGCGGAATATATATTAAGTGGCGGGAATTTTTCGGTAATTCTTTGCGAGAGGGGTATTCGTACTTTTGAAGATTCTACGCGTAATACTTTAGATATTAGCGCGATACCGGTAACTAAACAGCTTTCGCATTTACCAATTATCGTTGATCCGTCGCATGCTGCCGGAAAATGGAGCCTGGTGGGGCCTTTAGCTAAGGCGGCAATTGCCGCCGGAGCCGATGGTTTAATTATCGAAGTGCATAATCACCCTGAAGAAGCCGTTTCTGATGGAGCGCAGTCGCTTATTCCGGGTAAATTTTTTAATTTGATGAATGAGCTAAGAGGTATCGCGGATTCCGTGGGGAGAATAATTTCATGAAAATGTTTAATAAAGTCGTAATTATCGGCACCGGTTTGATCGGCGGATCTTTGGGCTTAGCTTTAAAGAAACAGCGCTTGGCTGACCAGGTTATCGGTTTAAGCCGCCACCAGAAAAATGCCCGCTTAGCTAAAAAGGTTGGGGCTATTGATCGCATTGGCTTATCGTTAGAGGTGGTCTCGGACGCGGATTTAGTTATTTTAGCCACACCGGTTAATACTATCATCGATCTTGCTTTAAGAATTGAAAAAAAAATAAAAAAAGACTGTATTGTTATTGATGTCGGTAGCACCAAAGAGCTTATTGTCTCTAAATTAAGCGCTCTTTTTCCTAACTTTTTAGGTTGTCATCCTTTAGGCGGATCAGAAAAGAGAGGAATTGTTAATTTACAGGCTAGTATTTTTAAAGGATCAATTTGTATCATTACTCCTACGTTTAAGACTAATTACCGCGCCTTAAATAAGATTAAGCGGCTTTGGAATAAATTGGGCGCGAGTGTAGTTATTCTCTCCGCAAAAAAGCACGATCAGATCTTGGCGTTTACCAGCCACTTGCCGCATGCCGTCGCTTTTTCATTGATTAATTCTATCCCGGATCAATATTTAAGCTTGAGTTCTAGTGGCTTAAGAGATACTACGCGCATCTCTAACTCCGATGCCCATCTTTGGAGTGAGATATTTTTAAGTAATCGGCTTAATTTATTGGCTGACCTATCGATTTTTCAGAAAAAACTTAGTGCTTTAAAACTTTCCTTAGAAAGAAAGAATAAGAGCCGGCTGATAGAAATTTTAGCGTTGGCCAATAAAAAACGAGGAAAGTTAAAATGATTATTGCTATTGATGGCCCATCCGGTGCGGGAAAAAGTACTGTGGCTAAAATTTTGGCTCAGAGGTTAGGTTTTCTTTATATTGATACCGGTGCCATGTATCGAGCCTTAACTTTGAAGGCTCTAGAGAATAATGTGTCCGTTAATGATGAGCAGGGAATTATTCAACTGGCTAATGGCATTAAAATAGGCCTGCGCAACAATCCAGATGGATCATTAACGGTTATGCTTGACGGAGTGGATGTTTCTTTGGCTATTCGCCAGGTGCGCATTACCCAGTTTGTTTCGGATGTGGCCAAGATTGGACAGGTGCGTCAAGTATTGGTAAAGATGCAGAGAGAATTTGGCCAACAAAAAGATTGTATTTTAGATGGCCGGGATATTGGTACCGTTGTTTTTCCGCGTGCCCAGAAAAAGTTTTTTATTGTTGCTTCCGCCGGAGTGCGGGTCAGGAGGCGTTTCGAGGAATTAAAAGGTTTAGGCCAGGAGGTTACAGAAAATGAGGTAGCTTGCGATTTAGCTAATCGGGATAAGATTGATTCTACCCGTCAAATTTCTCCTCTATGTCAAGCGCCCGATGCAATTTATATCGATACGACTAATCTTTCCATTCAAGAGGTAGTCGAGAAAATATTCAATTTATGTAAAATAGATGGATAGGACACTGCTTAGAAATTTTTCGATAATTGCGCATATTGACCATGGTAAATCTACTTTGGCTGATCGGATCTTAGAAATCACCGGGGCGGTTGATAAGCGGCATAAAGGTAATCAGCTTTTAGATGATATGGAGTTGGAAAAGGAGCGGGGGATTACGATTAAGGCCTCGATGGTTAGGTTGAATTATTTTTCTAAGAAATTTAACCAAGAGTATATTTTAAATCTGATTGATACTCCCGGCCATGTGGATTTTACCTATGAAGTATCTAAGTCTTTAGCTGCTTGTGAAGGCGCGGTGTTAGTAGTAGATGCCGGCCAAGGGATTGAAGCGCAAACTGTGGCCAATTATTACCTGGCCCTAGAAAACAATCTGCATGTTATCCCGGTAATTAATAAGGTGGATTTAATTTCTGCCGATGTGGGCCGGGTTAAAATGCAGGTAGAGACGGTTTTGGGTTTTAAAGAAGAGGAAATTATGCTGGCTTCTGCCAAAGAAGGCCAGGGAGTAATCGAAATTTTAGACAGGATTATTGAAACAATCCCCAGCCCTGGCGGCCAAATGAATAGTCCGCTTAAAGCTTTAATTTTCGATTGTCGTTTTGATGCTTTTAAAGGAGTGGTAGTTTTTGTAAAAATTATTGATGGGCAGATTACCCCTAAAACACAATTGAAAATGTTTCATGCCGGCAAGATTTATAAAATTGAAGAGTTAGGTGTTTTTAAGGATTTAAAATATTCTGCCGTGGATAGCTTAATTTGTGGCGAGGTTGGGTATTTTACCGCGAACATGCGTGATCCGCGGGAGGTAATTATCGGAGATACGATTACTGATCCGAAGAATCCTTGTGTTCAGGCCTTGCCAGGTTACCGCAAAGTAAAACCTCTGGTTTTTTGCGGTATTTATCCGGTTAATCCTGCGGATTTTCCGGAATTACGCGATTCCATGGACAAGCTAAAGCTTTCGGATGCTTCTTTTGTCTTTGAGCCGGAAAATTCCCAATCCTTTGGAACAGGTTTTCGTTGCGGTTTTTTGGGCCTGTTGCACATGGAAATTGTCCAAGAGAGGCTTGAGCGTGAATATAACTTAAACCTTATTCTTACCGTGCCCAATGTAGTTTATCGCATAAAAACAAAGTCCGGAGAGCTTATTGAAGTAGATACGCCCATGAAGCTTTGCGCGCCTAGCGATATCCAGGAGGCGCAAGAGCCATTTGCCAGCCTGTTGATGATTGTGCCGGTTGATTCTATAGAGGCAGTTTGCGATTTTACTAAATCCCGGCGCGGGGTATTTGTTTCCAATGAATATTTAGGCGAGGATCGCGTAAAAGTAGTGTTTTCGGTACCGCTTTCTGAAATTATTGTGGATTTTTATGACCGCATGAAATCGATCACTCGAGGTTATGGTTCTATGGATTATGAGGTTAAAGAATATCTGCCGACAAGATTAGTTAAGCTTGATATATTGCTAAATAGCCAGATTTGTGACGCCTTCTCCTCATTGATGTTTAAAGAAAAGGCTACTTCTCGGGCGCACCTTTTAGTTTCTAAGCTTAAGGAGCTGATTCCGCGGCAACTTTTTGAGGTAACTATTCAGGCGGCCATTGGCAGCCAGATTTTGGCTTCGGAAAAAGTGCGGTCCGTTGGTAAAAATGCCACGAGCAAATGTTCCGGAGGGGATATTACTCGCAAGCGCAAGCTTTGGGAAACTCAGAAAAAAGGTAAGAAAAGATTAAAGCAATTTGGCAAGGTTGAAATACCACAAGAGGCTTTTCTGGAGGTGTTAAAAATATGAGTTTAAAAAAGAAATCCGTAATCCGTGATTGGGTCGAATCGATTATCATTGCTTTTTTTCTGGCTCTAGTTATCCGTACCTTCATCGTTCAGGCCTTTAAAATTCCTACCGGGTCAATGCGCATGACTTTAATTGAAGGGGATCTGATTTTAGTGAATAAATTTATTTACGGGGCGAAAATTCCTTTTACCAACTTACGTCTACCGGCTGTGCAGCCGCCAAAAAGAGGGGACGTGATTGTTTTTATTTATCCGGAAGATAAGAAGAAGGATTTTATAAAAAGGTTAGTAGGGCTCCCGGGGGATCTAGTGGAAATTAAAGGCGGTTCAATTTATATTAACGATAAGCCTGCTCCGGAAGCAATTTTTAATCAAATTTATTATTACAATTGTGGCTCATTGGGTGCGCAAGGCCAAAAGATAGTGGTGCCCCCGGACAGTTTTTTTGTTTTAGGGGATAATTCTGCTTCCTCTAAAGATAGCCGTTATTGGGGATTTGTGCCAAAAAATAATTTATTGGGGAAGGCGATCACCATCTATTGGCCGCCACAACGCATAAAATTAATTAAATGAACCCCGCACCTTCTAATTATTTATTATCTTTTAAAGTATTAAGGTTTAAAGGGAGAAGTATGAGCAGTATACTGAATATAAAAGCCTGCCTGCCGGCAGGCAGGAAGGTGCTGCGTGAACATTGCCAATAAAATTTCTACTTTTCGTATTTTAAGCGTTCCTTTTTTTATTGCCTGCTTGCTGTATTATACTCCCGAAAAAATTTATTTAAAAAATCTGGCTTTGGTAATATTTGTGTTGGGCGTTATTTCTGATGGCCTAGATGGTTATATTGCCAGGAAAGCTAAAATGCAATCAAAGGCAGGGTTAATTTTAGACCCTTTAGGAGATAAGCTATTATTAATCAGCGCTTTTATATTTTTATCACCGATCTGCCGGTTAGAATTAAAATTTCCTCTTTGGGTGAGTTTTATTGTGATCTCCCGGGATTTACTTATTATTTTAGGGGCAGTGGTTATCTATATGGTTAAGCAGAATTTAGATGTCTATCCTACTAAATGGGGCAAGCTAACCACTACTTTCCAGATGCTTTCGGTGGTGGGTGTTTTATTACAATGGAAGTTGGCGATGTTGATTTGGTGGCCCGCGGTAATTTTTACGGTTATTTCAGGAATTGATTATGTAAAGAAAGGATTTAAAATTTTATATGGCCCTGACAGTCGTCGCCTTGCTAGCTAGCTACCTTATTGGCTCATTGCCTACAGCCTACCTTTTTGGCCGGATATTAAAAGGAATTGATATTCGCCAAGTTGGTTCAGGTAACGTGGGTGCCACCAATGCCTTGCGTGTTTTAGGCAAAGGCCCGGGAATTACAGTATTGTTTATAGATATACTTAAGGGGTTGATCGTAGTTTCTTTTTTTGGGGATTATTTTAGGGATAAGGAGGTCTTATGGCAATTGCAAAATTTACGTATTATTATGGGGCTATGTTGTATCTGTGGCCACAACTGGACAATATTCTTACAGTTTAAGGGCGGCAAGGGAATTGCTACAACCTTGGGGGTATTGCTTGGCCTGGCTTTAAGAATAAATGGATTAAACATTATAATCGGCATACTCATTATACTTTGGTTTGTTGTTTTCTTTCTTTTTAGAATTGTTTCGCTCGCTTCGATTATCGCTGCTCTAAGCCTACCGGCGTTATGTATATTTTTTAAACAGTCAAATTTTATGTTTTTGGTATCCGTAATACTTTGTGTTCTTGTTATTATCCGCCACAAGGCTAATCTGCTTAGGCTCTTCCAAGGTAAAGAACCCCGTTTATATTTTAAGCAACCCCGGTAACATGGCTATCTGAAAACATTAGAAACCGCTTTCTTTTTGGGGCCATTTTCTCTTGAAATGGCTTTTATTTGGCGGCATACTTTATTGTAAGTTAAAATAACCCAATAGTTTTTGGAGAAAACGGATTAAAATGCGCGATCTACTATTTAAAAATTTGACTTCAACTGACAGGACCCGCAAGGTTATCACTAGCTCTGAAATTATGGATAAAGAGGGTGTGCATAGCGTGGTGCGCCGGCATTTTACCTATATAATTAAGCAAATCGCTACTCCAGAGGTGATACCCGATGGTTCTTATCTTTATGTAATTAAGGTAAGAGATACTCAGCAGAAACGGGAGCATTTTTTCTGCAAGCTTAAGGGCAGTGTTCTAACCATAAATAAAGGAAGGTTGTTTTTGATTAGTTTTGTGCACACCTTAAATATTGAGTTGACCGCTTCTATAAAATTAAGCGAGCAAATCGGATAGCTTGAAAAGCAGTAAACATGGGACCGTTTCTATTTTTAAGCTTGAAAAAATAGAAACGGTCCCATGTTTACTGAATAATAGAAACGGTCCCGTGATTTTTAGCTTTTTATTCAAGATAAATATCGATTTTATTGACTTGGCGAGATCTTACTTTTTTGGCTAAGGCAGCGCTGATTACGGAAGAATTAATTTCTGTCGGATAGTTGTTTTCAAAAATAATAATTTTAGCAATTTTAGCCGCGTTTTTACCAAAGGTATTTTTCTTCTGAGGATTATAATAGGTTACCGGGATACGGCTTAAAAAATTAAAAGAATAGGTTTTGTTTTTAGTAAATAGCCATCCTGCTAAATTCGGTTTGAATTCCAATTTAAGCTCATTATCGCTGTCTAAGGTAAACGGGTCAACGCCCACGTTCATTACTAGCCAGATATGTAAGAATTCTGCGGTTGATCCAGAGAGCCTGGCGACAAAACCATTCCCCTGTAAATTTTTATCCGTAAAAGCACTGCTGGCTATAAATGAAGAATTTTCTAGTATGCTGCGTCCGTATCTTTGGGGGTTCTGAAAAGGAATAAGTACGTTTTTAAATTCGGAATAAAACTCTTCAATTAAACCATTTTTTAATAATTCTAAAATATACTTGTATTCCATGTGTAGCCAAATAGATTCATTCTCTAGCCATCCGGGAGTAAATACCTGGCATCTGCCGATCTCTTCGGGCATGTTGTTAAGAGGAGCAGTCACTTTATACATTTTTAGTTTTTTGTCAAAAAGCTCACTTTTTCTGGTAGCCCGGTAAAGCTGCCTGGCTTCTTTTGATCCCGAGGACAACCTTAGTCCATGCATCTGCCCTTCTAAAAATAGCGGAATAGGTTTTTGGGTGAATTTTTTTGGTTTAATATAATGTTCATTTATCAGGTCATATTCTGTAACTTCATTAATAAAGTATGAGTTGTAGACACCCTGAGCTTTGTTAAAAGCTTGGTTTAATCCGGAGTTGACTTTTTCCAAGGCGGCGTCTAGAAAACCCATCAGCCGGTCAACTGGAAAATTAATCAGAGTACCGGAAAAACCCAGGCGAATATTGCGGCGGTAATTTTCTTTTATGGTATTGCTTTTGTCCCAATAAGAAAATACGTCCTCGGCAAATATGGCGCAGAGTTGTTCGATAAACTCCGCTATTTCTGCGGCAAGTTCAATCTCTTTATCCGGAGAATCTGCTAAGGCTTGTTTTAGCTTCTTAAGCAGGCGTTTTAGTTCAAAGGTTTCACAGGTTGATGAGCCAAAAAGGGCAGGCAGGCCGTTAAGTGAATCAAACCAGTTAGGTTTATTAGCTTCCATTTCAATACCCGTACCGGCGGCATCCAGAGAGGCGAGCTTATTGGCTGCCAAACATAAAAGTTTAGCCGCTAGCGTAGTGTAATAAACTTGGCCTTCTCCGTGGAGCGTTCTTAAAAGATGCGCATCAGCCAGGCGCTTGTGCAGCATTTCTTTTTTATGGCTATCTAGCGAAAGGGAATGCAGTTGGCGCGCTTGGCCGTTATATAAGATATATTTTTCACTGCGTGGCCTGACTATTTCGGCGTTGTCAAAAAATGAAAAAACCTTTTTGCCAAAAAAAAGCTCATTAGCTTTTTCCGGATAGAGGCCCAGATAACTATCGATTAAATCCAGGTTATAAGTCCAATGGTCAGTCCAGAATCCTTCGGCATGTTCGGCCTCTTGTGATTTTACTGCGTAGTTAAGAACTAGCCCTAAGAATTCCTCATAGGAGCCTGTAATCGTAATTTTATTTTCTTCGATAAAAAAGATAAGTTCTCCGGGGCTAAAGGGTTTTTTTAGAAAAGTCACAAGCTTATCAAGGGCATCTTTTTTAACTACCGTTTCCAATAATTTTTGTAAATCTAGGTTATCTTTGGCCAGAAAGCTTTCCGGTTTTACCACCAGAGGATTAAAACCATCCGCCTGGATTAAGTTCATAAAGAAAATTATATTCTCATCTTTGATTTCCGGATGGAACCAAACATCGTTACGTCGATTTTGGTTTATGTCTCTGTAGTTGCCGTTGCCTTGAGAGAAATATGTCGGTTGCAATGTAAATTTATTATAATCTCTTTCTAGATCACCGTGCTTGCGCGAATAAAGGTAGAAAATGGTTTTCTTAGATTCGGTATTTTCTGGCTCCGACGAAATCTGGCCGGAAGGTTTAGAAGCCGGCTGGGAAAAAATCTCCGGATAGCCGCCGCGCATAATATTATCTAAATAAGTCTGGCCAGCATAGAGGTCTAATGCTTTGGAACTGCTTATGGTAGTAATATCATTTTTAAGTTTAGCGATAAGCGCGTTGTTTTCAGCAGATTTTTTTTCTATGTATCCGAGCGTGGTAATTTTTTTGACCGATTGATTTAGGGTTTGACTATTTCGGGCTTGACCGATTATTGAATAAAAAGTTTGGCATGTCCGCGCAGCTAATTTTAAATCCAATAGCCATAAGGCGCTAGGGGTTTTACTCCTGGTTATCTGTTTTGCCGGATAATTAAAATTACGCTTGGCCAGGAATAGAGCGGGATAAGAAAAATCCGTTACCGCGCCAAAAATAACCTGGGGATCTACAATCGGACGAATGAGCTTTGCGGTTGTATCCTTAAAATGAAAACTTAAATAAAAATTACCCGCATCAATGTGCACAACTTCCGGCCGGTCGGTTGGGTCAACTTTTAGCCTGTAGAAGGGGATATTATTATTCAGGTTATCAATGCACATCCAGGCTTCAATAGTGCGGCCGAGTTTTTTTAGGAAAAAATTATGCGTGCCAAAAGGGACAATTTGCGGGAGCCCGTCTATAACTTGTAAAGTTTTAAGTTTGTTGCCGGTGTTTTCGATGCTCACCGTACGGCTCAGGCCGGCATAGGTATCATTGGGGATATTAAAATATTCAACTTTCGTTTTGAGCCCTAAGGTATGATTTTGTTCTTCTAGAATGAGCGCGCTAGAGCTTATGCGCATAGAGTTAACAATGTGGTATTTTAGGTTAGAGTAACCATCATGAAATGGTTCGTAATAAATGGGTTCATTATTAGATTGTATTTTTATGAAAGTACGAAATCCATGATTGCTGACAAACTGCCAGGCTTTATTCGCCGGAAAAAACTCTAAAATGGAATGGTCTTTATCTTTAGTGCCAAAACTGCAAATGCATTGGCCGCGATTAACATAGAAAACCCACATGGGGATTCCGTATTTACCAGCAATTCCGGGAAAGAAATTAGCAAAAGGCTTAGCGTAATTGTAATTTTCAATTACAAATTCGCCCTGTTTATTTAAATAATATTTGGTTTTTAATGGGCTAGATTTTATTTTCATTTGATTTAAAATAGATATGAGTATTCTACACGTTTTTACGAATTTGTCAACTCCAGATGTTGACTTTTAATAAAAGGGTGTTAAAATATAAAGCAATATGGAGGTCAGATGCCGATAGATAAAGAAGCAATTAAGCACGTTGCGCATTTAGCGCGTATCGAGTTGCAGCCTAATGAGTTAGAAAAGCTGTCCGGAGAGCTGCATGAAATATTGGGTTTTATTGATCAGCTTAAGTATTTAAACGTAGAGCAAGTTAAGCCCGCTAGCCATATTTTGCCTCTTTGTAATGTGTTGCGCGAGGACCGGCTACATGTTTCTTTGCCAGTGGAAAAGGTTTTGGAAAATGCTCCGAGCAAAAAGGGAAATTTCTTCAGTGTCCCAAAAATAATAGAATAATTATGGAATTAAATCAACTTACCGCTCACGAATTATTGGAGAAGCTTAAAGCTCAGCAGACAACGCCCAGGGCTATTTTGGATTCGCTTATCGCGCGTATACAAAAGGTTGAGCCCAAGGTTAAGGCTTATGCGCGAAATCAGCCGCCAGAAATCATTGCTCCGAATTTTGGTTGTTTAGGTTTGCTCAAAGGATTACCGGTTACGATCAAAGATAATATCTGTACCGAAGGTTTACCTACTGAATGTTGCTCAAAAATTTTACAGGGTTTTCTTCCCCCGTACGACGCCACAGTAATTAATAAATTAAAAGAAAACGGCGCTACAATTTTTCCTTTAAAAGCTAATATGGACGAGTTTGCTTTTGGTTCATCTACGGAAAATTCTTATTTTGGGCCAACGCGTAACCCTTGGAATTTAGATTGTGTTCCCGGAGGCTCTTCTGGTGGATCAGCCGCGGCCGTAGCTAGCGATGAAGCGATCTGGGCCTTAGGAAGCGATACTGGCGGTTCAATCCGTCAGCCAGCATCTTTTTGCGGGGTGGTCGGGTTAAAGCCAACTTATGGGCGTGTTTCGCGCTTTGGGTTAATTGCTTTTGCCTCGAGCTTAGATCAGATTGGACCGATTACTAAAGATGTTCAAGACGCGGCAATTTTAGCTGGGCTTATCTGCGGGTATGATCCGCGTGATTCGACTTCGGTTAATCAGGAGGTTCCGGATTATACCAAAAGCCTTTCTGGTGATATCAAAGGTTTAAAAATCGGTATACCTAAAGAATATTTTATTGCCGGGATGGATACGGAAGTTAAAGCGATTATTGAAGAAGCGGTAAACAGGCTTAAGAATTTGGGCGCGGTTACTCAGCAGGTATCCTTGCCTCATACCGAGTATGCTGTGCCGGTTTATTATATTATTGCTACGGCCGAAGCTAGCTCAAATTTAGCTAGGTTTGATGGGGTGCAATATGGATATCGGGCAGATTCAATTGATTTAATGCAAATGTATAAATTGACTCGCGCGCAAGGATTTGGCCCAGAGGCTAAGCGTAGAATTATCTTAGGAACTTTTGTTTTGTCGCATGGTTATTATGACGCGTATTATTTACGCGCCTTGAAGGTGCGCACGTTGATTAAGCAGGATTTTGATAAAGTTTTTGGTGATTTTGATTGTATGGTTGCTCCCACCTCCCCCACGAGTGCTTTTAAAATTGGCGAGAGGGCCCAGGACCCTTTGAAGATGTATCTTTCCGATATTTATACGATATCCGTAAATTTAGCCGGAATTCCGGCGATTTCCATTCCCTGTGGTTTTACCAAAAAAGGATTGCCGGTTGGCCTGCAGATTATGGCTAAACCCTTTAATGAAGAGATGCTTTTTAGAGTAGCGCATGCCTTTGAACAGAATACGGATTGGCATAAAATGAAACCTAAGCTATGAAGTATCAAACCGTTATTGGCCTGGAAGTCCACCTGCAGCTAAATACCAAGACTAAGGCTTTTTGCGGCTGCTCAACGGATTTTGGGAAAGTTCCTAATTCTAATGTTTGTCCGGTCTGTTTGGGGTTTCCCGGAACGCTTCCGGTTTATAATGCAGAGGCGTTGAATTCCGCAATTAAGTTAGCCTTGGCTTTTGGCTGCCAAATACAAGAGCATACTAAGTTTGATCGAAAAAATTATTTTTATCCGGATTTACCAAAAAATTATCAGATTTCACAATTTGATTTACCATTATCGCGCAGCGGGTATTTAGATATTTATATTCAAAATAAACCTAAGCGCATCGGGATTACTCGTGTGCATCTAGAGGAGGATGCCGGTAAGCTTATTCATGAAGCAGCTGTGAGCCTAGTGGATTTTAATCGTACCGGAATTCCTCTGTTGGAAATTGTCAGTGAGCCGGATTTAAACAGTCCGCAAGAGGCCTTTGATTATTTAACGAGCCTAAAGTGCATTATTGAATATTTGGATGTATCGGATTGTGATATGGAAAAAGGTTCGCTACGTTGTGATGCTAATATTTCTTTGCGGCTTCAAGGGGCTAAAGAGCTGGGTGTTAAAGCTGAGCTAAAGAATATGAATTCATTTAAAGGGGTAAAAGATGCTTTAACTTTTGAGGTAGAGCGGCAAACCCGGCTCTTAGAGGCGAGCCAGGAATTGGTTCAAGAAACCCGGCTTTGGGATGTGGAAAAGGGAGTAACGGTAGTTATGCGCACTAAGGAGGGGGCCAAAGATTATCGATATTTTCCGGATCCGGATTTAACCGTTTTTGTTCTTGATCGGTCTATGATTGCTCAGGTAAAGGCGCAATTACCGGAACTGCCCCAGGAAAAAATGCGCCGTTTTATTAAAGAATACGGGTTAATTGAATATGATGCGAAAATTTTAGTAAGTTCTAAAAAAGACGCGGAGTTTGCTGAGAGCTGCCTTCAGAATTATCCGGGAACCGATAAAAAGGAAATGGTTAATTGGTTAATCGGCCCGTTGTTGTCCGAAGCTAACCTACGAAAGGTAAAATTACATGCCTTAAAGCTTGATAAAAATGAGCTGATTAGTTTAATTGGCTTTGTGCAAAGGCAGGAGATTTCTCACCTTTCGGCCAAGAGCGTGCTAGGCCAGTTGATCGATACCGGAAAATCTGCGCGAGATTTGATTAAGGAAGGTAATTTGCGGCAGATATCTAATGCGGATGCGCTTTTGCAGGTGATTGAAGCGGTTATTCAGGAAAATGTAAAATCCGTGAGTGATTTTAAGGCGGGCAAGTCTAACGCGCTGATGTATTTGGTCGGCCAGGTGATGAAGAAAAGCTCTGGCAAGGCTAATCCTAAGGTTGTCGGAGAATTAATTAGAGGGAGGCTAGCGGATGTTTAAAAAGCTATTGTGTGTTTCTTTGTTTGTAGTGTTTATATTTATCGGTATCCGGTCAGGTTTTTCCGAAAATAAAAAGAGGAGTCAAGACGAGCTGTATAAGCAGGTTGAGGTATTTTCTGACACCCTGGCCATTATTCAAAAAGAATATGTGGAGCAGACTAAGACTAAGGATTTAATTTATGGGGCATTAAAAGGCATGTTAGCTTCACTGGACGCGCATAGCCAATTCATGGATCCGCAAGCCTATGAGGAATTAAAAGTAGATACTCAAGGTAAGTTCGGAGGTTTGGGTATTGAGATCACCATTAAAGATGGTTTGTTAACCGTGATCACTCCCATTGAAGATACTCCTGCCTGGAAAGCGGGGATAAAAGCTAACGACCGTATTATAAAAATTAATGACTCACTTACTCGCGAGATAACCTTAACCGAGGCGGTTAAGAAAATGCGCGGAGAGCCCGGAGGGATAGTTAACCTTACCATCTTAAGAGAGTCGGAAAATAAACTTTTAGATTTTAAAATTACCAGAGGTATAATTAAGATTAAGGATATAAAATATGCGCTTATTCTGGAAAAGGAAATTGGCTATATCCGGCTTAGTGAATTCCGAGAAAATACCTTTTCGGAATTAAATAACGCCCTAGGCCTCCTTAGTAAACAAAGAATGAAGGCGCTGATTATTGATTTGCGTAATAATCCCGGCGGGCTTCTAGATGTTGCGGTTAAGGTAACCGGAAAATTTTTGGGTTCAAATAAGTTGATTGCTTATACTAAAGGCAGGCCCCGTAAAGATTCTGTGCATCCACGGGGCGGGCAAGAGGACCGGGATCTGGAATTTTTCTCTGAGTCTAAAAATGCGGATTCAGAGTTACCGCTGGCGATTCTGATTAATGAAGGTTCGGCTTCCGGAAGCGAAATTGTGGCGGGAGCTTTGCAGGATCATAAGCGCGCCATAATTATCGGGAAAAAGTCTTTTGGTAAAGGTTCTGTGCAAACAGTTGTTCCTTTAAGAGACGGATCAGCCTTACGTTTAACTACGAGCCATTATTTTACTCCTTCCGGAAAAATAATTCACGGCAAGGGAATCACTCCGGATATTTTGGTGGATGAGTTAATGGCTCCAGACGTTAAAGCCGATGAAGCGCAGGTTAAGAAGTTAGATGAGATCTTTGAGCAGGTTCAGGATAACCAGAAGACAGATAAAGCGGCTAAAGAAGTTTTTGATTATAAAGCCGATACGCAGATTATGCGCGCGGTGGATACTTTAATCGCCATTCAGATTTTTAAGCAAGTTAAATAATTTAAGTTATGCGTAAATATCCTGGAATAATGAAAAACAAGATTTTTATGGTTCTGGGGATTATTTTATTTTTGCTGGTATTTATTGCGCTCATTGTGTCTGTGATGCCGAGGAAAGGGCCGGTTAGGAAAACGCCTCTGCTGGCCGGACGGATTGCTATTGTCATTGACGATTGGGGGTATAGTTTAAATAATCTTTTGCTGGTTGAGCAAATTAAACAGCCATTAACTTGCGCGATTTTACCCGGATTAAGAAATTCAAAACCAGTGATGCAAAAATTAAATAATTTAGGTTTTGAAATAATTTTACATTTACCGATGGAGCCAAAAGAAAAGTATAATTTAGAAAAGAATACGATTCTCTTAGGGATGGACGCTAAGACAATCGAGAAAATTTTTACGAAAGATTTATTGAGCGTTACTTTTGCTAAGGGTGTGTCAAATCACATGGGTTCGCGTATTACTGAAAATATAAAAGCCAGCACATTGGTAATGGCTCAAGCAAAAAAGCGAAATTTATATTTTTTCGATAGTTTTGTTACTAATCAATCCGTTTGCCCTGCCCTGGCTGAGAAAATTAAAATTAGATTTGCTAAAAGGGATGTGTTTTTGGATAATCAGGATGACCCCGGATATATTAAATCACAGTTGATTAAATTAAAAAATTTAGCCAGAAGTCAAGGCACGGCTATTGGTATTGGCCATGACCGAAAAAATACCCTGTTGGTTTTAAAGGAAATGCTCGGGCCACTGGAAGCAGAAGGTTATGAATTTGTTTTTCTTTCACAGGTGGCGCGATGATTCTTCGACGTAAATTTCTTGTTTTATAAAATTAAGTCCTCAGGTTTTGCTCAGGGTCATTGTCAGCGATCCAAGGGAGTTTAGCGATGATTGTTTTGGGGGTTGAGAGTTCATGTGATGAAACCGGCGTGGCGATTATTAAGGATGAGAAAAAAATTTTAGCTAATGTTGTGGCCTCCAGCCTAAAATTTCATAGCCGCCATGGCGGGGTGGTTCCCGAGATTGCCTCACGCATGCAGCTGGAGAGTATCGCTAGGATATTTACTCAGGCCTTGAAAATCGCTAAGATCAGGCCAGAGCAGATCGATTTGGTTGCGGTTACTACTCATCCGGGTTTACCGGGGTCTCTAATGGTGGGTACCGCATTTGCCAAAGCTCTGGGGCTTAGCTTAGGTAAGCCGATTTTGGGTGTCAATCATATTTACAGCCATGTTTATGCCAACTTCTTGAGCCACGCTCAGATCAAAATGCCGGCGGTAGCTTTAGTTGTTTCCGGAGGGCATACCTCTTTATTTTATGTAAAAGATTTTTCTAAAATTAAAATATTGGGGCAGACCCGGGATGACGCCTGCGGGGAGGCTTTTGATAAAGTAGCTAAGATTATGGGGATGGGCTATCCTGGGGGGCCATTAATTGAAAAAATTGCCAAAGGCGCGAATAAACATAAAATTAAATTTGCTTGCTGGGGAATGAATACTAATCTTGATTTTAGTTTTAGTGGTATTAAAACCGCAGTTTTATATTATTTTAGAAATAGAAAACCCAGCCTTAAGTTGCGTAAAGATCTAGCCGCTTCTTTTCAAGAGAGCGCTATCAATGTTTTAGTAAAAAAATCATTACTGGCTTGTAAGCAAAAAAAAACTACGAATCTTTTAATTGGCGGAGGGGTGGCGGTCAACGGCTGTTTGCGTCAAAAATTCATGGCGAGCGCTAAAATTGCGGGAATTAACTGTTTTTTTCCTCAGGCAAATCTCTGTATGGATAACGCGGCGATGATTGCCGGTTTGGGCGGTTATCTTTATAAGCGCGGCGCAAGAAGTGATTTTAAAAACTAGGAACCGTTTCTATTTTTCTAAAAAGAAAAATAGAAACGGTCCCTGATTCAAAAAAGGAGAGGATATGCCTACGGATTTAGAAATGATTATACGCTTATTATTAACTTTGGTTTTAAGCGGTTTAATTGGCCTGGAAAGACAGGTGCATCGCAGGGATGCCGGCCTGCGCACTCACATATTAGTTGCTTTGGGTAGCTGTCTTATCATGTTGACATCTTTATATGTTTTTGATATATATAAAGAGCAGACAGCCTTAGATCCCGTGCGTATCGCTGCCGGAGTAGTCACCGGTATTGGTTTTTTAGGTGCAGGCACGATAATCCGGGAATCGGATGGAGTTAGGGGGTTAACTACGGCGGCTAGCCTCTGGGTGGTGGCAGGGATTGGTTTAGCGGTGGGAGTGGGTTTTAATAGGGTGGCCATTTATACTACCGCTTTGGTTTTAATTGTTTTGCATTTTTTACGTTATGTAGAAGTACCGTTTTCAAAGGGGGGTAAGCATGGCCTTTAAAAAGCGTATTGAAGAAAAAACGTTGGATGTCGACGCGGCAATGCAAGGAACTTTAAGTTTTAAAGATCCGGTTAATTTGAGGATTAATGGGAAATTTGAAGGCAATTTGGATACCCGTGGGAATTTAACTATTGGCAGCTCAGCCGTAATTAACGCGGATATTATCGGAGATAATATTATTATCGGCGGCCGGGTCAAGGGCAAGATTATTGCCAAAGAAACGCTTACTCTTCTTCCGCAGGCGATAGTTGAAGGCCATATCTATCCGGCAAAACTTAATATTGCTGAAGGCGCGGTTTTCCAGGGACAATGCTCTATGTTGCATGATTTTCTTAATTCTGAGCAGCTGGCCAAATATTTGGAAGTAGAATTAAGCTCGATTGTGGAATGGGCTAATTCGGGGAAAGTCCCGGCGAGTAAAGAAAATAATGATTGGAAATTTGAGCGTAAAGCGATAGACGCCTGGGTGGCTTTGGGCAAAATTGGAAAATAAATTAATGACTGAAGAAAAAATGCTTACGGTTAGAGATGTATCAGTTATACTTGGAGTCACGGAAAAAGATGTTTTGGATCTAACCGAGAACGGAACGATTCCGGGTTACAAGGTAGGAGGCGTATACCTAAGATTTAAAGCCGAGCAGGTTGAGCAATACAAAAAGAATCAGGTTCTTTTAAAGCCCCAGGAAGCCAAAGGAAAGTCTGAAGGGTTGGGCAGCAGGATTCATGATTTTTTTTATTTTAATGATTTTTATATTTTTGCCCTAATCTTTATCCTCCTGTTGGGGTATCTGGTTTACCGGGGCTTATAGAGTAATGCCTGCAGATCAGGGGTTTTGTGACTTAGGGTTTGCTAAAATTGATACGGATAGAAAGAAAAGAAAAGGATTCGCGGAAGTTATCTATTGCCCGGGAAAAGACCGTTTGCACTTAAGGGTAATTGCCAAAAAAATAATCAAATCCCATGAAGACCTGCTTTTAACCAAGCTAGACAAAGCTACGTTCTTTTTTTTAAAAAAAGCTATCCCTGTTTTAAAATATAATGAGCTGGCAAAAATTGGATATTATTTAAGCGCGCCTAAAGCTTTATCCAAAGGTTTAGTTTTAGTGGTTTCTGCCGGAACAGCGGATATTCCGGTGGCGGAAGAAGCAGCGCAAACCCTGGAGGTTATGGGTAATCGAGTGGAAAAGCTTTATGATGTAGGTGTAGCCGGAGTGCATCGCTTGATGAATAATATCGATAAATTAAAAAAAGCTCAAGTAATTGTGGTGGTCGCGGGCATGGAAGGGGCTTTAGCCAGCCTAGTCAGCGGCCTGGTCAAGGCGCCCATTGTGGCGGTACCGACCAGCTGTGGATATGGATCTAGTTTTTCCGGGCTAGCCGCGCTGTTGACGATGCTAAATGGCTGTTCTCCGGGAGTAAGTGTGGTTAATATTGATAATGGATTTGGGGCGGGCTACTTTGCTAGTTTGATTAATCAATCCGTTCGACGCACCCCAGGCTAAAGCCTGGGGTTTGCTCAGGATTGATACTGAGCGGTATGCTTTTACCGCGTATTGAAGGGCGCGGTTTGAATACCGTCGAAGTATCAATCCGTTCGACGCACCCCAGGCTAAAGCCTGGGGTTTGCTCAGGATTGATACTGAGCGGTATGCCTTTACCGCGTATTGAAGGGCGCGGTTTGAATACCGTCGAAGTATCAAAGATAAATATGGCACTTTCGGGTTTAGATATTTATAAGTTATTGCCCAAAACAAATTGTCGCCAGTGCGGTTTAGCTACTTGCCTGGCTTTTGCTATGCAGTTGGCTAAGAAAGTATTGCCGATTGAAAAATGCCCTTTTCTTTCGCCTGAGTCTAGGAGTATTTTAGAAGCGCAGGCCTTGCCACCGATTAAATTAATTACCCTGGGTAATCTTGAATCGAAGATTGATATTGGTAATGAAACAGTAATGTTTAGGCATGAAGAAAAATTTCGTAATCCTCCGGCAGTAGGTTTTATCATTGATGATAATCTGGGCGATACCCAAATAAAAGAGCGGTTAGATAAAATTAACCAATTAAAATTTGAACGTATTGGCCAGGAGCTTAGAGTTAATTTGATTGCTCTAAAGCAAAATACGGATGCCTCAAGATTCCTGGAGGCAACTAAATTGCTTCTAGAGTATACTACTTTACCGCTTATGTTGATGAGCAGCGACCTGGTTGCTTTAAGGCAGGCATCCGCGATCAGCTGCCAGCGTAAACCGCTGCTTTATTCCGCGGTGCAGAATAATTTTACGCAAATCGCTGCCATCGCTAAAGAATTCCAGTTGCCCTTAGTTGTAACCGGGCAGGATATTGACCAGCTAAGTCAACTGACTAAGGAGCTCAATAGCTTAGGGGTAAAAGAGCTGGTCCTGGATACCGGGATAAAACCCCTGACGGATAAAATCTGGGATTTAACACAAATTCGCCGGCAAGCACTTAAGAAATCAAATCGCGCATTGGGCTATCCGACTTTGGCAACTGTTCAGAGCGCCGATCCTTATGAAGAGGCGATGGAGGCAGGCGCTTATATTGCTAAATATGCCGGGATTGTTTTGATTAAAGGCCTGGCTGCCTGGGAAGTTCTTTCAATTTTGACTTTGCGGCAAAATATTTATACTGATCCGCAAAAACCCTTGCAGATTGATTCTCGGCTTTATTCCGTCGGGCAAGCAAATCAGGATTCACCGGTTTTGGTTACCACTAATTTTTCCTTAAGTTATTATACTGTTTTGGCAGAGGTGGAGGCTAGTAAAATACCGGCATATATTTTAAGCGTCGATACCCAGGGCATGTCTGTGCTTACTGCCTGGGCGGCGGAAAAATTTAACGCACAAGCAATTACAAAATCATTGGAGAGCTTTGGGGTAGCAAAGGTAATTAGACATAAGAATTTGATTATTCCCGGCTATGTGGCCATGATTAGCGGCGATCTTCAGGATCAATCGGGATTTAGGATCATTGTCGGCCCTAAAGAAGCAGCCGGAATACCAGCATTTTTAAAGAATAGCGGTAAGCTGTAAGTGATCAGCTATGAGCTATTAGCTATAACTTATAGAGTTTACAATTGATTCAAGGTTTAAGTCAATTATGCAAAAATTTAAAGTTACATTTCTTCCTGACAACTTATCTATTGCCGTTGAAAAGGATAAGACTATTCTTGCCGCAGCAATTTCTGTGGGAGTTTATCTTAACTCTAACTGTGGCGGAGATGGAATTTGCGGGCGATGCAAGGTGACGGTTAGCCGTGGGCAAGTCCATAGCCAGCCAAATGGAATAATCACCGCGCAAGAGAAAAAAGATAATGTGTATTTGGCTTGCTTGACAACTATTCACAGTGATTTAGAGGTCTTAATTCCGGATAGTTCGCGGATTAATTTTGATCAGCTTACACCGGAAGAGTTAGGCCAGCGGCTCAGCGGCCTATATTCTAAGGCGGAAGATATTCAATCCGTGAAGGCAAAATTTGAGGATAGGCTCTTTAACCATTCACCCTTTGCCACGAAATTATATTTAGAGCTTCCCGAGCCGACGCTTAATGACAGTATCAGTGATTTAGAAAGATTGTATCGGGCCTTGCGCGGTTTTGGGGAATTTCCTCGGCTGACAACCGGGTTATTTAATATTCGTCAACTAGGTGAATTATTACGCGACTATGCCTGGAAAATTACCGTTACTTTAGGCCGGCGCAACGATACGATTGAAATTGTTCTGATTGAGCCCGGGGATACAACGGCCAGGAATTTTGGGCTTTGTTTTGATATTGGAACGACGACTATTTCCGGGCAGCTGGTAAATTTAAATTCAAAGAAAATTTTGGCAACTAAAGCAACTTATAACCAGCAGGCTGTTTTTGGTAGTGATGTAATTACCCGCATTGTTTATGCGGTAAATACCGATGGTTTAGAAAAATTACATAATGCTGTTTCGGATACGATAAATCAAATCATTAATGATTTGGTCAGCGAGCACCAGGTAGATCTTAATGATGTTAATTGCATTGTTTGTTCGGGAAACACGACGATGATTCATCTGCTTTTAAGCATGGATCCGGCACATATCCGCCGTCAGCCGTATGTGCCTACTGCAAATTTTTTACCGGTTTTGCGCGCCGCTGAAGCGGGGATCAAGATTAATCCGCGGGGATTATTAAGCTGTGTTCCCGGAGTTTCTAGCTATGTGGGCGGTGATACCACCGCGGGAATATTATCCAGTGGCATCTATCAAAAAAAAGAGCCCTGTATTTTAATTGATATCGGGACAAACGGAGAGATTGTCTTAGGTAATCGTGATTTTTTAGTCGCCTGCGCGGCATCGGCCGGCCCGGCCTTTGAAGGCAGCGGGGTAACTAGCGGTATGCGCGCCAGTAGCGGGGCAATTCAAAAAGTAAGTATAAATAGAAGTGATTTCAGCGTTAAGTATACGACGATTCAGGATAAATTACCCCGGGGCATTTGCGGATCAGGCTATATTGATTTGCTCAGCGAAATGTTGGATTCCGGAATAATGGATAAGGGTGGAAAGATTAAAGTCACCGGCCAGCGGATTCGTTCAGGCGTTAATGGTAAAGAGTTTGTGGTTTGTTTCAAAGAAGAAATTCAGGCGCAAGCGGATATTGTGATTAATGAAGCGGATATTGAAAATCTTAAGCGTTCCAAGGGGGCAATATATTCCGCCTGCGCTATTTTAGTTAAACATTTAGCTTTGGAATTTTCCGCGATTTCTAAGATATTTATCGCCGGTGGATTTGGCACGTACCTGGATATTGAGAAAGCCATCCGTATTGGGTTATTGCCGGATTTGGAGCGTTCTAAATTTATCTTTATTGGGAATAGCTCTTTGGCTGGTTCTCGAGAAATACTTTTATCTAGCCAGGCGATGTTTATGGCGGATACGCTAGTTTCTAAAATTACTTATTTTGAATTATCCGTGGATTCAAAATACATGGAGGAATACAGCCAGGCGTTATTTTTTCCGCATACAGATTTGGCCAAGTTTCCCACGGTAAAATTCTAATGGGATACGTTATTGCCTTGGCCGGAAAAGGTGGTACGGGAAAAACTACGATTGCCGCCCTGATTGTCCGTTGTCTTAAAGAGAAAAAAATGGGTTCAATCTTAGCCATCGATGCGGACCCCAATAGCAATTTAGGTGAGGTTTTGGGTATGTTGGCAGGGAATAATGTGGGTACAATTCTGGATAATCTGTCCACGGCTTTGCATCCAGTTCCCGCGGGAATGACCAAAGAGCGTTTTATTCAACATCAGGTTCAGGCAGCCATTCAGGAAGAGGAAGGTTTTGATTTATTAAGTATGGGCAAGCCTGAGGGGCCGGGATGTTATTGTTACGTAAATAACGTTTTACGCGGCTTAATGGCCAGGTTAATCAATGATTATGATTATATCGTGGTGGATAATGAGGCCGGATTAGAGCACTTGTCTCGACGTACTTGCCGTTTTGCGGATTTATTGCTGGTGGTATCGGATGCCTCTGGCGTGGGTTTAAAATCAGCTAAAAGAATAATCGAGCTAGCCAATATTTTAAAATTTGAAGTTAAAAAAAGCTTTCTTCTGATTAACCGTTTTAATAAAGATATTCAAAAAGATAAAATTAAAGAAACCGGTTTGGAGCATTTAGGAAACTTGCCGCTGGATCCGCGAATTGAGGACTTAAGTTTACGGGGCGGGTCAGTTTTTGATTTAAAATCAGACGCGCGAATTTTAACACTGCTTAATTCATGGGGAGGCCAAATATGGAGTCATCATTAGCGCTTGAAAAATGGCCGGGGATAATTTCCACTGTAACGATCGGAGCTAAAAAAGCAGAAGGCGGTTCTCGCAGCGAGGTTATAAAAATCGGCGGGCAAACCACTTTACCTTTATTGTTTAGGGAAGGCGTTATTCCTCATAAGCCCAAGATTGCCTTTGAGATTTGGGATATTCCCCCTTTGGACTTCGATGAAGAGTTAATTGCCGCGTACGGGAAAGCCATAAATGATCCCTTGGCCTGGGCGGATATTTGTGTTCATGAATATAAGGCCGAGTTGCTTTGTTTGAAAATGCAGGGAACGCATCCTGATTTTGGAGATAAAAGCCCACAAGCGGCCTCAAAGTTTATTGCTACATTATTAAATAGAGTTAATGTTCCTTTAATCATTACCGGAAGCGGGGATGACGCTAAAGATAATCTGATTATGCCGGCTTGTTCGGAGGCCGCCAGCTCAGAGCATTGCCTGATTGGTTGCGCTGTACAAGATAATTATAAAACCTTAGTGGCTAGCGTATTAGCTGACGGCCATAGCATTATTGCCGAAAGCCCGATTGATATTAATATTGCCAAACAGTTAAATATTTTAATTTCTGATATGGGCTTAAGCCTGGAGCGCATAGTAATTAATCCGACTATCGGCGCGTTAGGGTATGGTTTGGAATATGCTTATTCTATTATGGAACGCTCCAGGCTGGCGGCTTTGTCCGGGGACAAAGTTTTGGCTTCGCCATTTATTTGCTTCATCGGCCAGGAGGCCTGGAAGACTAAAGAGGCAAAAATTAGTCCTCAACAGGGAATTATTTGGGAGGCACTCACCGCCACTAGCCTTATTCAAGCGGGAGCGGATCTTTTGGTTATGCGCCACCCTAAGGCAATAGAGAAAGTTAATAGATATATAGAGAGTTTAGAGTTTAGTGTTTAATTTAGAAGGGGGAATTATGTTTATAATTGGTGAGTTAATTAACGGGATGTATGCCAATATCGCTTTGGCGCTTAAGGATCACGATAAAAAAATCGTGCAATCCTGCGCGTTGGAGCAAATTGCTCATGGCGCGGATGCTCTGGATGTATGTTGTGGCCCAGCATCTAAAAATCCCTTAATTGATATGCCTTGGTTAGTGGAGGTAATCCAGGAAATAACCGATAAACCGCTTTGTCTTGATTCCAGTAAGCCTAAAATTATTGAAGCGGGCCTAAAAGCTGCCAAAAATAAAACTATAATAAATTCTACGACGGCAGATACAGAAAAGCTGGAAATACTTATTCCCCTGGCCATGAAATATAAATCTAAGCTCATTGGAATAGCCATTAGCGCTAAAGGTATTCCGCAGAATAAAGATCAGCGCGTAGAGTTAGCGGCGATGATTCTTACGCATGTTATTGAGGGGGGGTTTCCTGTTGCCGATTTGTATCTTGATCCGATAGTTATGCCCATTAACGTGGCGCAAAACCAAATTCCCGGTATTTTGGCGGCGATGGCTGAGTTTAAGCTGATTTCTGAACCTGGCCCGAAAACAATTATTGGCTTAAGCAATATTTCCCAAGGCGTAAAAACTCGGAGCCTGATTAATCGCACATTTCTGACTTTGGCAGTTGCATCTGGTTTAGATTCTGCTATACTTGATCCTAATGATAAAGCGCTGATGGATACATTGATTACCGCTGAGCTTATTTTAAATAAAAATATTTATTGTGATTCGTATTTAGACGCTTATCGGAAAAAGTAATTGATAAATTTGAAGTTAGTTTATGACGGCGTAGCTCAGACTGGTAGAGCAAGCGGCTCATACCCGCTCGGTCAGTGGTCCAACTCCACTCGCCGTCATTATAGTTTTAAACTTGAATGATTTAACCGCTAAAATAGTGCAAAATTTTGCTAAATACCTGTTTCCGGCAGGCTAGTGTATGTTTAAAAAGTTCACTTTGTGTCTTCAGCTATTATGAAAAAAATATATCTGCAAATAGAATATGTAAAAAATAAAAAGTTAAAAGGCTATATTTTAGACCTAAGCCGCAGCGGTATGGGCATCGCTGCGGCCCGCAAGCTAAAAAAGGGCTTAAATATAATTATTACTCCTAACATTAAACTTTTACCTAAGCTACAAGCTGAAATTATATACACCACTAAGTTGCCTAGGAAAAATTATAACTGTCGGACAGGTGTAAAATTCATCCAGCTGGATAAAAAACAACAGAGCT
>JAZDEW010000071.1:0-2049 GCA_043808425.1 Candidatus Omnitrophota bacterium | reverse complement strand
ATAGCTTAATCTTTAAAAATTCCTTTGGCAAGAGAAATTTTAACCGTTCCGGCCATTCGATAAGCGTTACCGCATCAGAATACAAGTATTCCTGGTAGCCTAAGCTAAAAATGTCCTTGAGAGTTTTAATGCGGTAAAAATCAAAGTGCTGCAATAAATGCTTTCCTTGATATACGCGCAACAAGACAAAAGTCGGGCTGAGGACAGTATTCTTATTAATCCCCAACCCTTGAGCAATTCCTTTGGCTAGAACTGTTTTGCCTGCTCCCAGTGAACCGGATAAAAGGATAATGTCGCCTGCGCTAAGATTGCCGGCAATCTTTTTACCCAACCTTAATGTCTGATTAACCGATAAAGATAATATTTCCATCAATCCTTCGACACTCCTGTGTTATTCCCAAATCGCTCAAGATTGATGGTGAGCAGAATCGAACCATCAAAAATGCCTATACCCCTGAAACTTAAACTTAGAATATTCATTCTCATAATTAATTAACCTTAGGCCAAATGATTCCGGCATGATTTCACCAATCACCTTAAAGCGATATTTGGCGCTCTTAATAATTTTACTCGCCTGATCTCTGGTAGCCGTAAAGAGTAACTCAAACTCCTCACCCGAACAAAGCGCCTCTTGGATATCCCGCGCCTGCTTACTCAAGGGAATAAGGCTTTCATATAAAACCGCCCCCACCGAACTCTGCTTTAAAATATGCCCTAAGTCCGCCACCAGGCCGTCAGAGACATCAATCATCGCATGGATCTTAAAATTATCCACTAAAAATCGCGCCTCTTTTAAACGCGGAGTAAATTTTAAATGCTTTCCTTTAATCGCGCCGCCAAATTCACCGGTAACCATAATTAGATCATTAGCCTTAGCATCTTGACGCAGGCAAAGTTTATTTTTTTCGACGGCTCCCAACATGCTCACGTTAATAATTAATTTATCCGCCGCGCTGATGTCACCTCCGACAATATTGATATTAAACTCTTTTGCCAGATCAAATATGCCTTTAGCTAATAAATCAACCTGGCTCACCTTCATATTTCTTGGCAAGCCAAGAGCAACTACCGCATGTTTGGGGATACCGGCGCAAGCGGCAATATCGCTGATAGATATCGCTAAAGATTTCCTGCCGACAAACACAAGGTTTTCATTTTTTTTAAAATCTACCCCGGCAATTATCATATCCGTGGTAAATAATTGATAATTATGCTTATCCCACTCCAAGACAGCGCAGTCATCACCGCTGCCCTTGATTACGCAAGAGCCTGTTTTAATCCTCTGCTGAAATCTTTTAATCAAACCAAATTCACCGATATCGCTTATACGCATTTATGCTTTATTTAGTTATCGCTAAAACCTACTCTCCCGCCTGGCGTCATTCTGAGGAAGCCCGCCTTTGGCGGGTAACGAAGAATCTAGATCCTTCAGGCCTACGGCCTTCAGGATAACGGAAAGAGTATTTTTTTAATATTTTGTGAATACGGCATCCGGATAATTCCTTTATCCGTAATTATACCGCTAATTAACTGATACGGAGTAAGATCAAAGGCCGGATTAAACACTTTGGCTTTTTTCGGAGCAATTTCCTTTTTAAATAAAATACGGGTTATTTCCTCAGGTTTACGCGTTTCAATCTTAATACCCGTTTTATTTTTTATCTTTAAATCAAAAGTGCTGAAGGGCGCGGCGATGTAAAAAGGTATGGCATGATATTTAGCTAAAACTGCCAGATTAAAAGTGCCAATCTTATTAGCGGTATCACCATTAGCCGCAATACGATCCGCTCCAGCAATCACCATATCGATCTGGCCGTCACACATAAGCTTAGCCGCAGTGTTATCGGCAATCATGGTAACATCTACCCCTTGCTTATGCAGCTCCCAGGTAGATAAACGCGAACCCTGTAAAAGAGGGCGTGTTTCAGAAGAGAAAACTTTTATCTTTTTACCTTGTTTTTGAGCAGAATAAATCACTCCCAAAGCAGTGCCATAATCAATGGTGGCCAAAATGCCGGCATTACAAATGGTCAAAACCCGATCATTATT
>JAZDEW010000070.1:0-16183 GCA_043808425.1 Candidatus Omnitrophota bacterium | reverse complement strand
CGCCACTAATTTCGGCTGGCCTTCAGCAATCTCTAAGGCCCGTTTAGAAGCCAAAATTACTAGTTTATAAATTGACCCCATACTCTTGTCTAAAAGTTTTTCTCTTCCCCGATAATCCATCTTTTACCCCCGGTGTAATATGTTAAGCGCTGCTTTCCTGCAAAAAAATACTTTTTAGTTCTTTAAGTGCTATCGGCAAATTTTGATTCAAAATACAATAATCAAATTCCCCCGCGGCCTGAAGTTCTTTCCGGGCCAATAGTAGACGCCGCGCCACCTCCCGCGGATTAGTCTGCCGGCTCCGATTTTGCATCCTTTCCTTTAACACGCCCAGTGATGGCGGTAAAACAAAAATCGTTACGGTATCATTTGGATATATTTTTTTAATAATCCTGGCGCCTTTAAGATCAAGACATAAACCAATATTCTTAGCGCCTTTCAATTGCTTCTCCAGCGACTCCCGAGGCGTTCCGTAATAATAGCCCAAATACCGAGTCCATTCAAGAATTTTTTTCGCTTTTAAAAGCCGTTTAAACTCTAAAGTCCCGACAAAAAAATATTCCTTAGCCTCTCTTTCTTGCGAACGCTTTGGCCGCGTAGTCATCGAACAGGACTTTACTAATAATTTTCCAATTTTTTTGTCCTGAATTAAGCTCGTCAAAAGGGTGGTTTTACCTGAACCTGATGGCCCGCTGATCACAAAAATTTTCCCTCGGGCTTGGCCACTGGAAGCCAAACTCTGCCTTGTTGGCAAGCCTGTCTGTGCGGCAGACAAGCTTGCCTGTCCGGCAGGCAGGCAGACATTACTCTTAAACTTAAGCTTGTTTTGTCTTTTAACGGTTTTCACTACTCGATATTCTGTACTTGTTCGCGGATCTTCTCAATCTGGCTCTTCATTTCTACAGCGCGGCCGGAAATAATCAGGTCAAATGACTTAGCCGCCAAAGTATTAGCCTCCCGCTGCATCTCCTGAGTAATAAAATCCAACTCTTTACCCACGGCGCCGCTTTGGGCAATTTTATGCTGAAAGTTGTTTATATGAAAATGTAGCCGGTCTGTCTCTTCGGCAACATCCGCGCTTTTTAAGAAAGCCAAACGCTCATCCTCCAATTGAATCTTTTTAAGCCTATTTTTTACGGCTACCACAAAACGCTCTTTAATAAAAACTAAATCTTTTTTTAGTAGTACGCTTCTTTTTTTTAACAAACTCGCCAGTGCCCGTCCTTCTTTTTGACGCGCTAACAACAAACACTTAAGCGCTTCTAAAAAAACAGGTTTGAGCTGTTCCCAAATGTGGGAGCCGATTGACCTGTCTTCCTTAAGGGATAAAATTCCCGGCAGGCGAATCAACGAATCAAGAGTTAATCCGTCATTAATTTTAAACTCCTTTTTGATACTATTAAGCTCATGTAAATAATTTTTTAACAACTTGCGGTTAACAAAAATTCCCTGAGCCAGCTGCCCTTTTATATTAATCGCGCAATAAATTCTCCCTCTTTTAATTTTAGCTTCAATTTCTTTTTTTAGCTTTTCCTCTAACGAAAGCAGTCCTTCCGGCAAATGAAAAACCGTTTCTAAAAACTTATGGTTCGTGCATCTTAGCTCTACACTGATCCGGCCGATAGAATTAACTTCTGCTTCCTGACAACCAAAACCCGTCATGCTATTAATGATATTTTTCATTCTACTCCCAAGCTTTCATCGAAAATTCTTTTTGCAATTCATTTTTTACCGCGTAAAGATCGACGATAATTTCATCGGGCATAAACCAGAGCTTGATCTCTCTTTCTGCTTCCGAAGAATTTGATGAAACATGAATAACATTTTCATAAACGCCGCTAGTAGTAATCCGGCCGTAAGACCCCCTAATCGAAGTTGCCTCCGCCGCCTCAGGGTTAGTGGCCCCGGCTAAATCCCGGCATTTAGTGATGGCATCCGCTCCCCAATACACCAGAGCCATAACTTTCTTACGATCATGTAAATCTCCCTGTAAATATTGAATAATTTCGCCAAAAAACGGCTTATCTTTTAAATGCTTATAATGTTCTTCCGCGAGTGCCCTGGAAACGCGCACCATTTTTGCCGCCACAATTTCCAGCTTGGTCTCCGATAAGCGCGTAAGAATATTTCCAGTTAGTGATTTTTTTAACCCGTCGGGTTTAATTAAAACTAAAACTGCTTGGCCCATTACTTATTTTCCTCCTTATTATCACCGAAACACTGAATTATTCTAAAGCGCCGAGTTTCAGCGTTCAGATTTTTATCAATGCCTAAGTGCCTTTAATCACGTTAACTATACGCTGAAGATCTTCAGGAGAATAAAATTCAATATTAATGTTCCCGCGTTTTTTTCTTTTACTAATCCGCACCTTCGTCGCTAAGGCATGCTGCAATTGCTCTTCTAAAATTGCCACCAGCGGTTCACGCTGGCCCTGGCCAATATTGCGTTTTATTGATTTAGGCCGGCTTGTCTTAATCAAATTTTCTAATTCCCTTACCGAAAGCCCTTTAGCAATAATGTCTTGAGCAAGCCTGCGCTGATGATTCGCGTCCGTGATTTCCAGCAAAGCCCGGCCATGCGCAAAACTAATACGGCCCTTTTTCAATTCTTCCTGAATCTCATAAGGAAGCTTGAGCAAACGTAACGTATTCGTAATAGAAACTCTGGCCTTTCCCATTACTTCGCTGATTTTTTCCTGCGTTACCTGAAACTTATTTATTAAATGCTGATAGGCATGGGCTTCCTCAATCGGATTTAACCCTTCCCTTTGAATATTTTCAATTAACGCTAATTCTAGTGAGTCTTGATCACTTACCTCTCGGACAATTACAGGTATCTCTTTGAGCCCCATAGAGTTAGCTGCACGCAACCTTCTTTCCCCAGCAATTAATTCATAATTATCACCTTTACGCCTCACTAAAAGTGGCTGAATAACTCCTTTTTCTTTAATTGATTGCGCTAGTTCTTCAATACTTTGTTGATCAAAATCTTCACGTGGTTGGAATGGATTTGGTTTTATTTGTTCAGATTGGACATAAATAAGCTCTTCTTTATGCTGAGAAATGTCCAATACTTTTTCCGGAATCAATGCCCCCAAACCTTTTCCTAAAGCTCTTCTTTCCATTTAAGCCACTCCTTTTTGTCACTGAAGTGTGGAAAAATTTCAATGTTTCGTGTTTTTTTCCGTTCTATCAGCGTCAATTTTTAAATTCAAAGGTAAGCCCAGTATTTCCCGGCTAAGATCTTCATATTTTTGCGCTCCCAAAGAATCCCGATCATATAAAGCAATTGGCTTACCAAAACTTGGAGCTTCGGTTAAGCGAATGTTTCTTGGAATAACCGTAATATAAACCTTATCCTTAAAATGATTCCGGGCTTCCTGAATAACTTCTTTAGTCAGATTAGTCCGAAAATCCGCCATAGTTAAAAGCACCCCTTCTATGGTTAAAGCTGGATTCAAGTTTTCCTTCACAAGCCTAATGGTATTATGCAGTTGCGTTAATCCTTCTAACGCATAATATTCACACTGCACCGGTATAATTACTGAATCAGCGGCACATAAACCATTAATTGTAAGCAATCCTAATGAAGGCGGTGAATCAATAATCATAAAATCATAATTATCTTTTTCTGGCTGTAAAACCCTCTTTAGTCTGTATTCTCGTCCTAATACTCCGACTAACTCCACCTCCGCTCCTGTTAAGTCCAAATTAGAAGGAGCAAGCACCAAATTGTCCATTGTGGTTTTCTGTAAAATATCAATAAGCTTGGCTTCTTCAAGCAAGGCATGGTATGTGCTTTTTTGAATATCGTGTTTATTTATGCCAATACCACTAGTGGCATTAGCCTGAGGATCTAAATCTATGAGCATTACTTTCTTACCAGCCATAGCCAAATAAGCGGCCAGGTTAACTGAGGTAGTAGTTTTACCTACTCCCCCCTTCTGATTGCAAATTGCAATTATTTTACCCATTAGTATTATTATAGTTACAAATTGTTCCCCGAGAAACTTCCCGGCTACTTATCTTTAAAGTACTTTATTGAGAATGTTCACCGCAAAACACTTAAACTTATTATCCTAAATTAAGCTCTTTTATCAAGCAGTTATTTCCTTTCGATCGCGCTAACCCGTACTTTCGCCGGCTTAGCGCCAGCCATACCAAAAAGCCCCATTTTTTCCTCAGATAAACTTTCTATTTTTACACAGTTACGTGGAAGTTTTAATTCTTGCAACGCTTTCTCAATCGCCTCTTCCACAGTCTTACCTTCAACTTCCACATATTTTACTTTTTTCATTTTTGATGGTTCGACTTTGCTCACCATCAACCCTGAGCAAACCCGAATCTTTGAACTCAGGTTTATCGAATGGGTTGGCTATTAATACGGAATTGATAAGCTAACATTAATAAACTATTCACAAACCAATAAAGTACTAACCCTGATGGCATTTGATAGAAAATTACCCCAAACATAATCGGCATAATAATCGACATCATCTTTTGCTGCTGCGCCGCTTCCCCGGTTGCTTTACCCATTGATATCTTCTGTTGGACAAACATGCCAATCGCCATTAAAATTGGCAGAATATTTACCTGATTACCCAAGAATGGTATGGAATTTTTGAAAACAAAGGCCTGGTCCGGAGAAGAAAGGTCTTTAATCCAGAGAAAATGCGCTCCTCTTAAGGCCACGGAACGAATTAAAGCCTGATATAGAGCAAAAAATATCGGCATCTGCAATAACAGCGGCAGACAACCACCCAATGGATTAACTTTGTGCTCCTTATAAAGTTCCATGATTTCTTTATTCAATTTTTGCGGATTATCTTTAAGCTCTTTACGTAAAGCTTCAATTTTAGGTTGTAACAACTGCATCTCCTTCATAGAACGCATTTGCTTTATGGAAAGAGGAAAAAGCATAAAATATACAGCAAAACTTAAGATAATAATAGCTAATCCCCAGTTATGCACTAAACTATAAAAAAATCCTAATAATTGTAAAAGCAACTGTGCGATGAAATCAAAGGTACCAAAATATATGATAGATGTCCATTCTGATTTAGCATTATTTATTATCTTTAAGTCCTGTGGACCCAAATAGATAAGATATGAATGTCCAATCTGTTCTCCCGGTTTTAAGCTTACTTCACTCATAAATAAACCTACCTCAGATTCCTGGGTCGTAATTTTCTTTATATAACCACTAGTCGTCAAATTAACTGGCTCAACAATAGAGCAAAAATATTGATCCCGCAAACCAATAAATTTAATGTCCAAACTGCTAAAATCTTTCCCCGCGGAAAGGTGCATAGTTTTTTCTTGATTAACCAGAAAAATGTCCTGATATCGCGATTGGGGGTTTTTCCCGGATATGTCCAAGCGCCCCAAAACTAATTGGGGGTTAAACGATAGAAGGGAGGAAGATAAATTTTTAACCTGCACCTCTAGCTCCATAACCTCACTGTTATTAGGAATAAAAAATTTCTTAATAACGCGTCTTTCACGATCCTCATAAACAAATGAGATAGAATCATTCGTCATCGCTTGCTGCTTAAAAGAAAAGTTTCCATCGGTAAGGAATCCTACCTGAAGCGGCAAACGATGCTCCGGCCCATCTTTAAAAATTACTTCTACGACCGTGGCCATAGCCGGATTAAATATTATTTCTCGGCGGCCTTGTATAAAATTTATCGTCTCCTTCGCAAAATCCAGAGCAGAAGGTATTGCCGTTGGAAGTATTTCAACCGGCGAGCTGAGAGAAGTGAATGTCCCTAATTGAGAAGTATTTGTCGTAACTACTTTATTATCAATAGGTTGTGGTTTAGGAGACAAAGCCGACCAACTTAACAACACTAAAAGTGATAACCCAATCGCTAAAACTAAACGTTTTTCCATAGATTTTATATCAAGGGATCATAACCAGACTTGCCAGAAAAAGGATGGCAGTGTAACATTCTAATTATTCCCTTAAATACTCCTTTAATAAAACCATATTTTAAAATTGCCTGTTTTGTATATTCCGAACAACCCGGTTCAAAGCGACAACTTGCCGGAATACCTGGCCTTAAATATTTTTGATACGCGCAAACCAGCTTAAACGCTAAATTTGCAAGAATCAAACGCAAAGCTTTTTTCTACCCTTCAACCTTCGTCGTGCTAAAAGCTTACGACCAGATTTGGTAGCCATTTTACTGCGGAACCCATGCCGCCTCTTACCCACAATATTTGTAGGCGTCTTTAAATTTTTCTTCATCCTCAAATCTCCTTTTGTCGCCCGGAGGTTTTCTGCGAAAACAGATCCGAGAAAGATGTGTTGCGTTAGCAATTTACAGAATCAATATTCTTGATTTTGTGAATTGTAACATACATTTATGTTACGGTCAAGTTTTTTATTGACTCCTGTGAATATTATTGTATAATGACTAACATTTATCTTTTCTTTACTTCACTAAGTTCACTGTTAAAATTCTATTGACACGTATCTAGAAGTATTGACAAGGCTTTTTGTCTTTGTTATAATCGCTATAGTTTAACGGACATTGGTACCAGGCTTATCCACAGCTTTATACAAGCTGTGGATAAGCTGTTAATTCTGTGCATTACACAAAAACAGCCGGGCTTCTCTGGTTTTAAGATCTACCTCACCAGATAATCTCCGTTAGGGAAAAGGTTTTTAAAAGTTTTCTAGTTTTCATTAGGAACAACAATGTTAGAGCTAACCAAAAATTGGGATGAAACGCTAGGTGATTTAAAAATTAAGCTTGGAGAGACTACTTTCGCCACTTGGATAGCGCCACTAAAGTTTTCTGCTCTGGATAATCAAAGCATAAACTTAGGAGCTCCGGATAAATTTTTTAAAGAGTGGGTTGAAAAACACTACCTGGGCATTATTCAAGAAACTTTAAAGCTCAAGGGATTAAACAACCTATCCGTTAATCTGGTGGTAGATAATTCTTTAGGTAATCCCGCTATCCTCCAAACTCCGCCAGAAACCAACATCAAGAGCCAACCTGCCGCGAACTTCATCAACCTTAACTCACGTTACACATTTGAAAACTTTGTCATTGGTGGAGCAAACCGGCATGCCCATGCTTACTCATTAGCTGTAGCTAATGCCCCGGCTAAAACATATAATCCCCTATTTATTTACGGTGGTGTAGGCTTAGGAAAAACACATTTAATTCAAGCTATTTGTCATCAAATTAAAAATAGTTCCACCTCTGGGGTAAAAATATGTTATGTTTCCAGCGAAAAATTTACGAATGAGCTAATCGACGCTATTGTGCATCGTTCTACATCGGCTTTTCGCCAAAAATACCGCAGCCTGGATGTTCTAGTCATTGATGATATCCACTTTATCGCCGGTAAAGAATCTACCCAGGAGGAATTTTTCCACACTTTTAACACTTTATATGACGCGCATAAACAAATTGTTTTTTCTTCCGACCGCCCACCTAAAGAAATCACCAACTTACAAGAAAGGTTGGTTTCTCGGTTTGGTTGGGGATTGGCCACAGATATTCAACCTCCGGATTTAGAAACCCGGGTAGCAATTCTTAAAAAGAAAATTGAACGAGAACCGGTTAGCGTCCCGGATGATGTAATCTTTTTTATCGCGCAATTAATTAAAACTAATATCCGAGAATTAGAAGGAGCCTTAATTAGAACTATTGCTTATTCCTTATTAGAAGAGGCCCCGGTTACTTTACATCTAGCCAAAGAAGTGCTCAAAGATTTGCTTCGGGAGCCTACAAAGCTTATTACTATAGATTTCATCCAACGCTGTGTGGTGGAAGAGTTTGGAATTACTTTGCAAGATCTAAAAACTAAACGGCGCAACAAACAAGTAGTTTTCCCGCGGCAAATTGCCATGTATTTAAGCCGGGAGTTAACAGAACTGTCTTTACCGGAAATCGGAGAATTATTTGGAGGAAAAGACCATACCACGGTTTTACATTCTTATAAAAAAATTAAAGAAAGTATAAATAATAATCCGAAATTAAAAGAACGGATAGATAAAGTTATCCAAGTTATTAAACAATGATTCCCAAGTTGTTCAGTACGATTTTTAATTGTAACCCTTTTAAAATCAACGTCTTCTACGTTTGTTCACAAAAATAGGCCTATATTATGATTATTACGATCTTAAGTTTTTAATTATATATTAATAATAAACACTCTGCGCTAATTAAAATTGCGCTGGTGTTGTCTGGGTAGACAAGGAGAAAATAAAATGAAGTTTAAAGTTGAAAAAAGTATTTTAATTAATGCTATTCAAACCGTACAAAACGTGATTACTACAAAATCAGCTTTACCTATTCTATCTAATATTTTAATAGAGGCTCAAAATAATACTTTAAAACTCACGGCTACGGATTTAGATATTGGAATAACCTGTGTAATTCCTGTGGATATTCAAGAAGCAGGCGCAATTACTATTCCAGCTAAAAGATTTAGCGATATTATTAAAGAATTTCCTTTGGAAATAATTAATATAGCTACTAAGAAAAACAATCAAGTTACCATTGATTCTGATTTATGCCAATTTAAAATTATGGGGCTATTAAAAGAAGAGTTTCCTAAACTGCCTGAGTTTAAGGATCAAAAAGTGATAAAAGTAGATCAAGGAGTTTTTAAACAAATGCTTTCTTTAACGGCTTTTGCGGTATCTTTAGATGAAACGCGCTATGTTTTAAACGGCGTCCTTTTAAAAATTAGCAAAAACCAGTTAATTTTAGTGTCTACTGACGGGAAAAGGTTGGCGGTAGCCGAAGGGAAATTAACCGCAAATGCAGATGTGGATATAACAATTATTGTGCCGCTTAAAACAATTCAAGAATTAAATCGTAATTTAAAAAGTGACGGCGATTTATCGTTAGTCATAAGCAGTAATCAGGCGCTTTTTGATTTAGGCGGGGTGGGGATTGTTTCACGTTTAATTGAGGGAGAATTTCCGGATTATAAACAGGTTGTGCCGCCGGTTGCGGAATATAAAGTAAAAGTAGCGCGAAATCAATTGTTGTTAGCCGTAAAAAGAGCCGCGCTCTTGGCGACACCGGATTATCAGGCAGTGAAATTAGAAATTTTCAAAAATAAATTAGTAATTTCTAAATCTACACCGGATGTAGGCGAGTTTCATGAAGAGCTAGTGGTAGAATATCAAGGCCGAGAGCTGGTGATTGGTTTTAATCCCGTGTATTTAATTGATATTTTAAAGAACCTTAGTGAAGAATCGGTTAATTTAGAGTTAGTCGACGGAGAAAAACCCGGGGTTATTCGTATAAGCGGATATATTTATATTGTGTTACCTATGCGCCTGAATTAAAAGTATGGAACTTTTAAAAAACACGCTAGAGGAAGTTATGCGCCAGCTGGGTGCTAAAAAAAGTGTTTTTCTGGAAACTGGCCCGCAGCAGTGGTTAAAAAAGGTCTTGACAAAAAAAGAGTTGGGGCATATAAGAGTTAAATATTTCCATAAGGGAATTTTAGGTTTGAGCGTTGATTCTTCGGCTTGGCTATATATTTTAAGTTTAAAAAAAGAAGAGCTGCTGGCGGCGTTAAAAAAAGAAAATCCGGAATTAAAAAATATAAATTTTCGTATCGGAGAGATTGTCTAACGAGCAGGCTGTGCTTAAGGTTATGTGGGGTGAATTTTGGAGAGCGGGGTATGAAAAAACCTAAAGAAGAAAATAAGAGCAATCAAAAAAGCGGGGATACCACCAAGGCTTACGACGCGACGAGTATTCAGGTTTTAGAGGGCATTGAAGCAGTTAGGCGGCGGCCAGCTATGTATATCGGGGATACCGCGGTGCGCGGTTTGCATCATTTGGTTTTTGAGGTGGTGGATAATAGCGTGGATGAAAGCCTGGCGGGTTTTTGTGATTCGATTGTGGTAGGTATACAGGTAGATAATAGCATTACCGTGGTAGATAATGGCCGGGGTATTCCGGTGGATATGCATAAAACTGAAAAGAAGCCCGCCGTAGAAGTAGCTTTAACTACTTTGCATGCCGGAGGAAAATTTGATCACCATTCTTATAAGGTTTCCGGCGGGTTGCATGGCGTGGGGGTAAGCTGTGTTAACGCGCTTTCTGACTGGCTGGAGGTGGAGGTAAAAAGAGACGGCAAAATTTACCACCAGCGCTATGAGCGCGGCAAAACCGTTTCCAAGCTTACGATTATCGGGAAAAGTACGTCTACCGGAACCAAAATAACTTTTAAACCGGATAAAACAATTTTTTCTAAAACCGAATACGCTTATGATATTCTTTCCGGCCGCTTAAGAGAACTGGCTTTTTTAAATAAAGGATTAAAAATAAAATTAACGGATGAGCGCTCAGAGAAAGAAGCAATTTTTGAATTTTCTGGCGGTATTATGTCTTTTGTGGAATATTTGAATAAAAATAAAAATCCTTTACATAATAAAGTTGTTTATTTCGAGAAATTGCAGGATGAGGTAAACGTGGAGGTGGCTCTGCAATATAATGATGGCTACGCGGAAACCATGTTTTCTTTCGCGAATAATATTAATACCATTGAAGGCGGAACACACCTTTCGGGTTTTAAATCCGCCTTGACCCGCGGCATTAATCAATACGCTAAATTTAAAAATTTGCTTAAAGATAATATCGCGATTACCGGCGATGATGTGCGCGAAGGATTAACGGCGGTAATCAGCGTTAAGGTTCCTAATCCGCAATTTGAAGGCCAAACTAAAACCAAATTAGGTAATTCGGAAGTGGAAGGTTTAGTTGCTTCCACTAGTTTGGATGCGCTCTCAAGTTATTTTGAGGAAAATCCTGCGGTGGCGAATAAAATTATTGACAAGGTAATTGTCGCTTCACGCGCCAGAGAAGCGGCGCGTAAGGCGCGGGAATTAACGCGTAGAAAAGGGGCCTTAGAAGGAGCCGGGCTCCCCGGGAAACTGGCGGATTGTTCGGAACGCGACGCGGCATTATGTGAATTATATATTGTGGAGGGCGATTCGGCCGGGGGCTGTTTTTTTGGAGATACCAAAGTGGCTTTAAGCGACGGGCGGAGCATTACTTTTAAGGAATTGGTTAATGAAGAAAATTCCGGCAAAAAAAATTATTGTTATACAATTGGCAGCGACGGAGAAGTTAGAATTGGAGAAATAAAAAATCCAAGAATAACAAAAAAATCAGCCGAAGTTATTAAGGTTGTCCTGGACAACGATGAAGAAATTATTTGTACCCCTAATCATAAATTTATGTTAAGGGATGGTAGTTATAAAATGGCAAAAGATTTAACCCCGGATAATTCTTTAATGCCACTTTATCGGCAATATTCTAAGATTGGCGGCCGGATTAGTATCGCAGGATATGAAATGACCTTTGATTTGAAGTCGGCCAAATGGATTTTTACCCATCTATTATCTGATAGGTATAATTTAGAAAAAAGCGTTTATTTAAAAGAACACGGTAATACAGTTCATCATAAAGATTTTAATAAATTAAATAATAATCCGGAGAATTTAGTACGTATGGATAAAATGGCACATTTTTTATATCATACAACAATTCTTGAAATGACGCTACATAGTAAAGAGGTAAAAGAAAAGTCTAAAAAAGCTCATCAATTAATTGAATATCGGGAAAAGGTTAGAAAAATTATGACTACGCCGAAAATGAGACGAATGTTGAGTCAAAGAGCTAAGAAACAATGGGAAAGCCCTGAATATAAAAGCTACATGACGAAAAAGTATCTGGAATTTTATTATAAAAATGAAGATTATAGAAATAAGAGTTTAAAAACCATTAATGACGCTCAAAAAAGTTATTGGTCTAAAAAAGAAAATAGAACAAAACAAGCCCAAAGAGTAGAAAAATATTTTATCTACAATTCCGAAGCAAAATTACATTTAGCAGAAAAAGCGAAAATAGAGTGGTCGGATGCCGATCTTTTAAAATGGAGAAGGCAGAAAACACAAGAGCAATGGACGCAAGAATTTAGAAGAAAAAGAAAAATTGCTTACGATCGTACTTATCTGGATCATAGTTTAGCTTTTGCTAGATTGGTATACGATAATCACGACGATCTTTCTTTTTATGATGACGAAAGAAGCATATTACCTGTTCGTGATAATAATGTGGTTAAATTTGGTACTCTTTTAAGCAGGTTCTTTGCTAATAATGAAAATGATTTGTTAGAAGCGGTGAAAAATTATAATCATAAAATTCAGCGTGTTGAAAAAATTAATGAAAAATACGATGTTTATGATCTGGAAGTTCCGGGTACTCATAATTTTGCTTTGGCCAGCGGTATTTTTGTGCATAATAGCGCCAAACAAGGCCGTGACCGGAGATTTCAGGCCATTCTGCCGATTAAAGGAAAAATTTTAAACGTGGAAAAATCCCGGCTGGACAAAATTTTATCCAATGAAGAAATACGCACCATTATTACGGCTCTGGGTACAGGTATCGGGGAAGAATTTGACCTTTCTAAGCTCAGGTATCATAAAGTAATGCTCATGGCCGACGCGGATATTGATGGCTCGCATATTCGTACTCTGCTTTTGACATTATTGTATCGGCAGTTGCCCAAGTTGGTGGAGGCCGGGCATGTGTATATTACTCAGCCGCCGCTGTATAAAATTAAAAGGGGACAACGCGAAGAGTATATTCAAACCGAGCAGCAGATGAATGATATGCTCTTAGACTTAGGCCGGGAAGGGAATAAACTAATCCGCGTGAAAGATAAGTTATCTTTTACGGATAATCAGTTTAAGGAGCTATTAAAGCTTTTGGTGGAACTGGACAGGCTGGGGCGGTATTTAGATAAAAAGGGAGTTAATTTTGCAGAATACCTTAGTTTTAGGCATGCTAAGACCAAAAAAATGCCCATTTATAGGGTTAAAGTGGATGGAAACAACCAATTTCTTTATTCAGATAAAGAGCTAGCCGCAGTTACTGAAAAAGAAGGTAAAGATGTAGAGATGGATGTTTTGCATTTGTTTGAGGCCCAGGAAATTGAAGATTTGGTTTTAAAAATTGAAAAAACAGGGATTGAGTTTGAAACATATTTTAGTAACATGATGATTTCCGGAGCGGGTATAGTTAAAGAGGGAGAAAAAAAGATAAAAGCGGTTTACCGGATTGCCAATGATAGTGAAGTTAAAGAAGTTTTTAGTTTAAAACAAATTTTGGCTTATGTTAAAGAGGTCGCGGCCAAAGGTATGCACATCCAAAGATATAAAGGTTTAGGGGAAATGAATCCGCGGCAACTTTGGGATACGACGATGGATCCTGAAAAGCGGACAATTCTACAGGTAACCTTAGAGGATGCCGTGGAAACAGATAAGATGTTTACTGTGCTCATGGGGGATCAGGTTGAGCCGCGCCGTCAATTTATCGAAGACCACGCGCATCAGGTGAAGAACTTAGATATATAATACCGAATCATGAACTCAGTCTTAATCTCAATCTTAACCTTTAGATTAAGACTGAGATTAAGATAAAGCACTCAAACTATGTATACGCGCAACGAAAAAATAATTCAGGTTTATATTGAGGATGAGGTTAAGGACTCCTACTTAAATTACGCGATGAGCGTAATTGTGGGCCGGGCCCTGCCGGATGCGCGCGATGGCTTAAAGCCCGTGCATCGCCGGATTCTTTACGCCATGCGTGAACTTAATCTGGAACATTCCAAGCCCTACAAAAAATGCGCCCGTATTGTCGGAGAAACGATGGGTAAATACCACCCGCACGGCGATGTGGCGATTTATGATACTCTGGTGAGAATGGCGCAAGATTTTTCTTTGCGTTACCCCCTAGTTGACGGCCAAGGAAATTTTGGATCAGTCGACGGGGATGCTGCAGCGGCGATGCGTTATACTGAGGCGCGCCTGGCCGCGGTTAGCGATGAAATGTTAGGTGACATTGAAAAAGAAACCGTAAATTTTGGGCCAAATTTTGACTCTTCTTTAAAAGAGCCCTTGCTCCTCCCGGCGATTCTGCCTAATCTTTTAGTGAATGGTTCCAGCGGGATTGCCGTGGGGATGGCGACGAATATCCCCCCGCATAATTTAAATGAAGTATCCGAGGCAATTATTTATTTGTTGGATCATCCGGAGGCAGAGATTAAAGATCTTATGCGGTATATTAAGGGCCCGGATTTTCCTACCGGCGGTTTAATCTGCGGTAAGTCCGGGATTAAGGACGCGTATATGACCGGCAGGGGCAAGCTCTTGGTGCGAGCGAAGGCTACTGTGGAGCATCAGAAAAATGGTAAAGATTTAATTATTTTTACGGAGATTCCTTACCAGGTGCAGAAATCCGGGTTGATTGAGGCCATTGCCGATTTAGTGGACGATAAAAAAATCGAAGGTATATCGGATATTCGTGATGAATCCGATAAAGATGGTATGCGCATTGTCGTGGAGCTGAAGCGCGATATCGAATCGCAGATTATTTTAAATCAGCTTTTTAAGCATACGCAATTAGAAAACACCTTTGGAATTATTATGCTAGCCTTGGTGGATAACCGGCCAAAGGTTTTAAATTTACGCCAGGTATTAGATTGTTATATTGAGCATCGTCGAGTGGTTATTCGCAGGCGCACGCAGTTTGAGCTAGATAAGGCTTTAAAGCGCGCGCATATTTTAGAGGGCTTGAAAATAGCGCTTAAATTTATTGATCGGATTATTCAGGTGATCAGGTCTTCCAAAAGCGTAGAAGTAGCCAAGTTAAATTTAATGAAAGAGTTTGAGCTTTCCGAACTTCAGTCTCAGGCTATCTTAGAGATGCAACTGCAGCGTCTTACGGCCCTGGAACGTGATAAGCTTGACGCGGAATACGCGGAGCTTCTCAAGAAGATTGAAATCTGCCGGGCGATTTTAGCTTCACTTAAGAAGATCGAAGCGATTATCAAGGAAGAGCTGCAGGAAATAATGAAAAAATACGGGGACACCCGGTGCACGGATATTGTGGGAGAAGCCGAAGAGCTGGAAGTTGAAGATTTAATTGCGGATGAGGATGTGGTGGTGACCATTAGTCACGGTGGTTATATTAAGCGTTTGCCGGTAAGTTCATATCGTAAACAAAAGCGCGGAGGAACCGGGGCGATGGGGGCGGAATTAAAAGATGAAGATTTTAGCGAGCATCTTTTTGTGGCCTCGACCAAAGATTATTTGCTTATTTTTACGGATAAAGGACAGGTGCATTGGCTGAAGGTTTATGAAATTCCCCAGGCTAGCCGAACATCCAAGGGGAAAGCCATTGTTAATTTGGTGCAGATGGAGCCATCCGCTAAAGTGAGCTCAACTATTCCGGTAAAAGAATTTTCCGCGGATAAATATTTAGTCATGGTCACCAAGTTAGGTCAAATCAAAAAGACCAAACTTGAAGCCTACGGTAATCCGCGCAAGGGCGGGATTATCGGGATTACTTTGGATAAGTTGGATGCGTTGATTGGCGTGGAGATGACGGACGGAAAACAAGAGTTGTTAATCGGGACCCGGCAAGGTAAGGCGATCAGATTTTCTGAAGAAAAAGTGCGCCAAATGGGCAGGGGTGCGGGCGGGGTGCGGGCGATATCTTTGGGTAAAAAAGATGAAGTTATTGATATGGTTGTTCCGCAAAAAGCTTCCACTATTCTGACCGTGACGGAATTAGGTTTTGCCAAGCGTACAACCATAGATGAATACCGTTTAACCAGTCGTGGTGGAAAAGGCGTGATTAATATTAAGGTCACGGATAAAAATGGCCAAGCGGTAAATTTAAAAACCGTAAATGATAAAGATGAGCTTATGGTTATTACCCAGAATGGAATATTTTTACGCTGCGCGATAAAAGATATCCGGGAGACGGGCCGCTCATCTCAGGGAGTGCGTTTAATTAAGCTTCAAGATAAAGATCGGGTTTCATGTGTTGCGCCGGTAATCGCGGAAGAGGAAGCATAAAATTTGACCCCATCGTCTTCCCGCCAGATTATTAGAGTAGAGGCGGGATCCCGCCTCTAATTAAAGCTAGGGCGGGAAGCCTGGTCATAGTGTTTTTAAAAGATTAGTAGAAATAAATTTGACCCCATCGTCTAGCCTGGCCTAGGACACCCCGCCAACGGCGGGGCGACATAGTTTAAGATGTATTATGTTTATATATTGCGGAGCTTAAAAGACAGTAAATATTATACAGGTTATACTAATAATTTAGAGAATAGATTG
>JAZDEW010000069.1:0-5482 GCA_043808425.1 Candidatus Omnitrophota bacterium | reverse complement strand
AATTATGATTTGGACAATTATCGGTGCCGTGGCGGCTACTCTGACCATGTTTTCCTTTGTTCCGCAGATCTTTAGATCTTTGAGGACGCATTCAGTTAAGGATGTCAGCCCGGTAACCTTATTTCAACTTTCCGCCGGTGTTCTGCTCTGGATGATTTATGGAATCGCCCGCAGAGACCCCATAATTATAATCGCTAATGTGGTAACCCTAATTACTTTGGCGGAGCTGATATTTTTATATTTTAAATTTGGAAAAAGCGGATAGTTAAGGAGGATAAATGAAAGGAATAATTTTAGCGGGCGGCAAAGCGACGCGGCTTTATCCGATTACCAAGGGCGTATGTAAGCAGATGCTGCCGATTTACGATAAGCCGATGATTTATTATCCGCTTTCCGTATTAATGCTGGCGGGGATTAAAGATATCCTGATAATTTCTACACCCAAGGATACCCCAAGATTTGAGGATCTGCTGGGAGACGGGCATGAGCTGGGAATAAAATTTTCTTATCTTGTTCAGCCGGAGCCAAAAGGCATTGCGCAAAGTTTTATTCTTGCCGAAGATTTTATTGGCCGGGATAGTGTTTGTCTGATCTTAGGGGATAATATTTTCTACGGATACAATTTAAGTGAGCTATTACAAAATTCAGCCAAGCTAAAAAATGGAGCCATTGTTTTTGGCTATACCGTTAAAGATCCTGAGCGTTACGGTGTGCTTGAATTTAATAAAAAATGTAAAGTAATTTCAATTGAAGAAAAACCCAAAAAAGCAAAATCTGCCTGGGCAGTATCAGGCCTGTATTTTTATGATAATCAGGTGGTAAAGATCGCCAAGAAGATTAAGCCTTCTGCCCGGGGGGAGCTGGAAATTACTTCGGTAAATAACGAGTACATTAAAAAAGGCACGCTTAAGGCAGAATTTCTTGGCCGCGGCCATGCCTGGCTGGATACCGGCACTTTTGAGTCGCTAATTGATGCCTCAATTTTTATTAAAACCATTGAAGACAGGCAGGGGCTAAAAATCGGCTGTATCGAAGAAGTGGCCTACCGCATGAAATATATCAATAAAGCCCAGCTGGCCCAGCTGGCCCAGCTGGCTAATGGGTTTCATACTAGCTATGGGGAATATCTAAAAGGATTACTGAATGATAAATAAGAAGATTTTAATTTTAGGTAAAGGTTTTATCGGCGAACGTTTACAGAAAGAGCTGAACTGTCAGATAACTGATGTCTTTATAAAATCTTTCCAAGATGCGCAGAAAATAATTGAGCAGTATAAGCCTGAAATAATTATAAATTGTATCGGTATAACCGGCAAGAGCAATGTTGATGATTGCGAGCTGGATATCGACGGAGTTTTGCTGGGGAATAGTTTTATTCCGGTTATTTTGGCGGAAGCATGTTTGCGCGACCGTATTAAATTAGTGCATATTTCCAGCGGTTGTATTTTTAATTATGATTATAAAAAGAATAATCCGATTAAGGAGCAGAGTGAAGATTATTTTTTCAAATTATTTTATAGCCGTAGTAAGATTTACGCGGAAAGGCCGCTGAAGGCGCTTGCCCGGGACTACAATATTCTTATTACCCGAATCCGCATACTTCTGCTTAATGCTCAACATCCTAAGAATGTTTTAGATAAGCTTATAAAATACCAGAAAGTAATTGATATTGCTAACTCCGTAACTTATATTCCTGATTTTATTCAGGCAATCAAGCATTTAATAAAGATCGACGCCCGGGGGGTGTATAATGTGGTGAATAAGGGCGGATTGCGCTACCCGGAGCTGATGAAGATTTATCAAAAATATGTTCCGGAGTTTAAATTTAAGGTGATTGCCTTAAAGAAGCTGGGCTTAGCCAGGACTAATTTAATTTTATCCACCCGCAAGCTGGAAAAGACGGGTTTTAAAGTAAGAAACATTAACTCGGTTTTAGAAGAATGCGTAAAAGAATACCTAAAATCTTAATTACCGGCGGAGCGGGTTTTATCGGCAGCGCTTTTGTGCGGCTTGTCCTTGAGAAGAGCGCGGTTAACGTTTTAATGGATGGCGCCGCCTGCCTGCCGGCAGGCAGGAAGCAATCTATTGCTATTGTCGATAAGCTTACCTATGCCGGAGACCTGAAACGGCTGGAGGAGGCAAAAGGTAAATTTAAATTTTACAAAACCGATATCTGCAATAAAAAACAGATTGATTTAATCCTGGCCGAAGAGAAGCCTGAAATAGTTTTGCATTTTGCCGCGGAGTCGCACGTCGACCGGAGCATTGATGATGCGACCCCGTTTATCGAAACCAATATTAAAGGCACGCAAATCCTTATGGATGCCAGCCGTAAGTCTGGCGTAAGGAAATTTATTTTTATCTCTACGGATGAAGTTTATGGAGAGATTGCTAACGGTAAATTTAACGAGAGTTCTTTGATTAAGCCTAATAGCCCTTATGCGGCTTCGAAAGCGGCCGCGGATCTTTTGGTGCAATCATATATCCGGACCTATAAATTTCCGGCTATAATTATCCGGCCGTCTAACAACTACGGCCCCTGGCAGTATCCGGAGAAGCTGATTCCGCTGGCCATCTTAAGGGTAATCGAGGGAGGCCGGATCCCGGTTTATGGCCAAGGTAAAAATGTGCGCGAATGGCTTTATGTCCAGGATTGCGCGCGGGGCATTTTGATGATTATGCGTAAGGGTAAAATCGGCCAGGTTTATAATTTAGGCAGCACTTGTGAAAGCAAAAATATCGACACAGTTAAATTATTGTTAAAAACCTTAGGGGCTAGCCCAGACAGATTTGAGTTTGTTCAGGACCGCTTAGGCCACGATATCAGATATAGCCTTAATTCTGGAAAAGTGGCCAGAGAGCTTGGCTGGAAGCCGGACGTTTTGCTCGCACAAGGCCTTAAGTCCACTGTGGACTGGTCGCTTGAGCATAAAATTTGGCTTAAGAGTAAATTAGCAGACATAAATAAGTTGTATAATAAATAGAAGTGTTTCCTAAATATTTCTTATGTAACTGTTTGTTTCTGATGGGATTACGTACACTGTCTATAAAAGGAAGATAATGTCAGTTGCGATCGTTACTGGTTCTTGTGGTTTGGTTGGTTCTGAAACGGTGAGTTTCTTTGCGGCCAAAGGCTTTGATATTGTCGGTATCGATAACAATATGCGTAAAAGTTTTTTTGGCGCGGATGGCTCAACTCTTTGGAACAAGCAGCGCCTTCAAAAACAACATAAAAACTACCGGCATTATTCCGTAGATATCCGCAATCGGAGTAAAATAAATTCAATCTTCAAAAAATTTCATAAAGATATCGCTTTAATTGTGCACGCTGCCGCTCAGCCTTCACATGATTGGGCGGCCAAAGACCCAAAAGTTGATTTTAGCGTGAATGCCACCGGAACTTTAGTTTTACTGGAGGCCCTGCGCCAGTTTTGCCCGCGGGCGGTTTTCATTTTTACTTCCACGAATAAAGTTTATGGCGATACCCCTAACCGGCTCCCTTTAATAGAAAATGAAAAGCGTTTTGAGATATCTAGCGATCATCAATATTTTAACGGGATCGATGAAACCATGAGCGTGGATAATTGCCTGCATTCGGTTTTTGGCGCTTCAAAGTTGGCCGCGGATATTATGACGCAGGAGTATGGAAAATATTTTCACCTTAAAACCGGCGTGTTTAGAGGCGGCTGTCTTACCGGCCCGGCGCACTCCGGCGCGGAGCTGCACGGGTTTTTGTCTTATTTAGTTAAATGTGCCCTGGCCAAACGCAAATATAAAATTTACGGTTACAAAGGCAAGCAGGTCAGGGATAATATCCACTCTTTTGATCTGGTGAACGCTTTTTATCATTTTTTTCAAAATCCGCGCGGTGGCGAAGTTTATAATATCGGCGGAGGCAGGTTTGCTAATGTCTCAGTTTTAGAAGCCATGCAGATGTGCGAGAAGTTAAGCGGGGAGAAGTTTAATTACGAGTATATTGATGCTCCTCGTATCGGCGATCATATCTGGTGGGTGAGCGATGTGGCTAAATTTAAAGCGCATTATCCGGCTTGGCAATATAAATTTGGCATCGAAGAGACGGTGGGAGAGATTTATCAGATGCAGAAGGAATTGGTGGGTAGATGATAGCTCATAGCTGATAGCTCATAGCTCATAGGTGATAGCTCATAGCTGATAGGTGGGAATGAAATATAAAAATTTATTGATTACGGGTGGCGCGGGGTTTATCGGCAGTAATTTGGCGGTTTATTTTAAACGTAAATACCCGCGGATTAAAATCTTTGCTTTGGATAATCTGGTCCGGCGGGGAAGCGAATTTAATTTACCGCGGCTTAAAGAAAATGATATTAAGTTTATTCGCGGCGATGTCCGGCGCCCTAAAGACCTAGACTTGAAATTTGATATAGATTTAATCTTGGAATGTTCTGCCGAGCCGTCGGTGTTGGCAGGTTACGAGAACCCGTCCTATATTATTGATACCAATTTAATGGGCACGGTTAATTGCCTGGAGCTGTGCCGCCAGCGCAAGGCGGGAATGATTTTTCTTTCTACCAGCCGAGTTTATCCCTATGAAAAAATAAACGCGATTAGCCGCTTTGAATCAAAAAGCCGATTGGAGTGGCCGCGCTTTGCGGGAATTGATACGGATTTTTCCTTAATCGGGCCAAAGACGCTGTATGGGGCAACTAAATTGGCATCGGAGTTTATCCTTCAGGAGTATGTTGCCGAGTACGGGATTAAGGCGGTGGTGAATCGTTGTGGGGTGGTTGCCGGGCCATGGCAGTTCGGCAAGGTTGATCAGGGCGTATTTTCCTATTGGATGCTGGCGCATTATTTTAAGCGGCCGCTTAAATATATTGGTTTTGGCGGCCAGGGCAAACAGGTGCGCGACCTTTTGCATGTTGATGACCTTTGCCGGTTGATGGATTTGCAGGCAGGCAGCCTGGCTAAATTAAGCGGCCGTACTTATAATGTGGGCGGCGCAAGAGAGGTCAGCCTTTCCTTATTGGAAACTACCGCGCTTTGTCAGGAGATTACCGGGAACAAGATTAAAGTGGGCCGCGATCTGCGTAATCGTCCGGGCGATATCGCGGTATATCTTACAAATAACCAGAAAGTCACCCGGCAACTGAATTGGAAGCCGCAGAAACAAGCCTCTATGATTCTGAAGGATATTTTTAGCTGGATCAGGAGTAACGAGATGAAGTTAAGAAAACTCTGAAAAAATAAATCCACCTTTCCCAATTACCTACCGTTGTATTTCTTTCGTAAACACCTGTCTTTAATGTAATTACATAGACTGTCTATGGTTTTTAGTACAATTTACATCAAAGAAGAGGTCCAGGCAGAAGCATTGACGCGTAATGTGGGCGCGTTTCAGAGATTTTTGAGCGTGGCGGCACAAATGAACGCGGAGACAATTGAATTTGCTTCTGTGGCGCGCGATTCCTTGGTTCCGATGAGCACGGTTAAAGAATATTTT
>JAZDEW010000068.1:0-13458 GCA_043808425.1 Candidatus Omnitrophota bacterium | reverse complement strand
TAAGGTAGAATTAAAAACTAACGATGAGCTTACTGATCTGGCCACGGCGTTTAATGATATGGTGATTAAGCTAAAAAGTTCAATGGTTTCCCTGGAATTGTTAAAAACATCGCAAAAGCGTTTCCAGGATGTTGCAGAAAGCACTAGCGATTGGATCTGGGAAATAGATGCGCAAGGCCGGTACACCTATTCAAATTCTGGCGTAAAAAAACTCCTGGGTTATGAAATTGAGGAGATATTGGGTAAATATTTTTATGATTTTATACATCCTGATGACCGAGAGGCTTTGAAAAATGAATTTTTTAAAGCGCTTGCAAAACAGCAAATAATTGAAAATCTGGTCAATAGAAACTTAAAAAAAGATGGCCAATTAGTATTTATTGAAACTAACGGCACTCCGGTTCTAAATTACGCCGGCGATTTAATCGGTTATCGGGGGGCGGATCGCAATATTACTGAGCGTAAACAAGCGGAAGAGAAACTAACCCAAGCTTTTAAGGAGGAGATGCGGACCCGTGGAATAATGATCAGTATGTTATCGGATAATAACCGGGTAAATGAAAAACTAGAGGAGAGCTTGAAAAAATTGCAAAAGGCTCAAGGACACCTTATCCACGCTGAGAAGATGGATGCTATCGGCAGGATGGCTTCAGGTGTGGCGCATGAGGTTAAAAATCCCTTGGGGATTATACTCCAAGGGATAAATTATTTTGAAGGGGCATTACTGCCGGAAGCTAAAGATAATCGCGAGATACTTCAGATGATGAAGGATAGTGTAAAAAGGGCGGATAATATTGTGCGTACGCTCCTTGATTTTTCCAGGGCTGAAGAATTAGCTACAGAGTTGCAGGAGATTAATACTGTAATTAGGGGTTCCCTTGATTTGATGCAACACAGATTTAAGCTTAATTCTATAGAGGTTGTGTGCGAGTTGGCTGAAGGTTTGCCTAAAGTGGCCATACACAAAGGAAAGATAGAACAGGTGTTTATTAACTTGTTGGATAACGCGGTGGATATTATGTCTAATGGCGGAAAGATCTATATCCGTTCTTACTTGTCCGAATTGGAAACAGCGGAAGATAAAGTTGGAGACAGAGAAAATGATACTTTTAGGTTGGGAGAGGAAGCTCTCATTGTGGAAGTGGAAGATACCGGACCAGGAATGGATGTAGATATCAAGATTAGGGTATTTGACCCATTTTTTACCACCAAAAATCGAACGGAAGGCACAGGTTTAGGGCTCTCCGTTGCTAAGGGTATTATGGAGATGCACAGTGGTATAATCAAGGTGGAAAGCGAAAAAGGTAAAGGCGCGAAATTTATTCTTGTTTTTAAAATACCTCATCTGAGAAAGGAGCAATATGGAAAAGAAAAAAGTGATGCTGATAGACGATGAAGAACATTTTCTCAAGCTAATGAAGCTCAACCTGGAAAATACCGGTAAGTATGAAGTTCAAACTTTGTCAGATGCCAGAGAGATTATTTTAAAAATAAAATCATTTAATCCGGATGTGATACTGCTGGATATCCTGATGCCAAAAATGGACGGGGTTGAAGTATGCAAGATCTTAAACGCTGATCCTGCGGGAGGGCGTATTCCGATTATCACGCTTTCTGCTTTGGATACGGATAAGGATAGGCTGATGATGTATAAACTGGGCGTAGTTGATTTTCTAATCAAACCCATAGAAAAAGATGAGCTGATCTCTAAGATTGAAAAGGCGTTGCAATATAAATGATAATTAGATGAAGGAGATTTAAGGGAGGCGCGCCATGGACAAAAAAAGAATATTAATTATCGATGATGAAAATAGCCTTACTCAGATAATGAAACGTAATCTTGAAAGTACTGGTAGATATGAGGTTCGTACAGAGAATGCCGGATTGCCAGGCATTATCGCGGCCAAAGAGTTTAAGCCGACGGTGATCTTACTTGATGTGATGATGCCAGGTATGGATGGGGGTGAGGTAGCCTATCAACTTAGCAAAGATGAAAACACTAAGAATATCCCGATTATTTTTTTAACCGCAGCGATACTTAAAGATGAAGCGGAAAAGAGCGGCAGAGTTATTACCAAACATGTTTTTATCGCTAAACCGATTGCTATCGAAGAGCTTACGGGCGTGATAGAAAAATGGACTCAGTAAATAATCAGGAGGAGATATGTTTGGAAAACTAAAAAATTCTAAAAAAAACATAGCCAGGGTTAATCCGAAAAATTTAACAGGAAATCCTGAGGTATTCAGAACTTTGCTGGATAATCTGCCGTGTTTTGCTATGGTCTTAAAGAAAAAAGATAGGAGTATAATATGTTCGAATGCCTTGGCTAGTAAAGCTGGCGCTATTTTAGGTAAGACTTGTTATGAAACTATAACTAAAAGGAATGACCCCTGTCCATTCTGTAAGGCGCCTGAAATGTGGGCTACTAATGAACCCAAAAGCATAGAGGTTGAATATCTGGGTGCTTATTATGAAGCTATCTGGATCCCGCTCTCGGATGAAAACTATGTGCATTATATATTTAATATCACTGAACGCAAGAAAACAGAAGCGCAGTTGAAAGAGCAGTATAAACTTATCAAAATTTATCAGGATATGGTCGCAAGCATAATTGTCACTCTTAATACCGAGGGGAAGATTACCCTGATCAATAAACAAGGCTGCCAAATTCTCGGCTATCCAGAAGAGGAGCTTATTGGCAAATTATGGTTTTCAACTTGCCTGCCTCAAACGGATGAAATTAAAAAAGTGTATTCAGTTTTCTTAAAGATTTTGGCAGGTGAAATAAAAGCGGGAGAATATTTCGTAAATCAGATTTTAACCCGAAGTGGCCAATTACGGCTGGTTGCTTGGCATAATACGTTGTTGTATGATGAACATAATCGGATAATCGGCATTTTTAGTTCCGGTGAAGATATCACCGAGCGCAAGCAGGCGGAGGAAAAAATCATGAAGTTTGAAGAAGTAGTCAAACATAGCGATGAACTTATAAATTTAGCAACTTTGGATGGGCAAATGATCTTTATTAATATCGCGGGGGCTAAGATGCTTGGCATATCTTGCGCAGAGGTCAATAAATTTAAAATAATGGATGTTATCCCTGGCCCTTACCAGGACCTGGTTAAAAATGAATTGCTTGTAAAATTAAAGCAAGGTGAGACTTGGAACGGTGAGTTGCAATATCGTAATCTCAAAACAAATTCGTCCATAGATGTTTATGCAATGTGTTTTACGATTAAAGACGCGGCCTCGAATTTGCCTCTGTATTTTGTGAATATTTCGCGAGATATCACCGAGAAAAAATTGATGGAAGAAGGATTAAGGAAGCGTTTAGAGGAACTCGAAGTTTTTTATCAGGCCAGTATAGGCAGGGAACAGCGGATTATCGAGCTTAAAGAAGAAGTGGAAAGCCTAAAAGTTAAGCTGGGGGAATAGAGAGGGTTTTTTCTTCTTGTGCTTTTAGGCGCAAGAAGGTTTGCGCTTTTATTTGGAGGTCCGGTAATGAATATGCGTAATTATGCAAGGTCATCTGCGTTTGTTTTGATTTTTATTGTTCTGATTGTAAGTCTGGGGTTTAGCTTTTTGGTTATAAATTTAGAAGACAAGAGCTTGCGCGAGGAACTCCTGGATCAGGCACGCATATTGGGAAAGTCTATCGACTCCAGGCGTATCTTAAGCTTAAGCGGCTCTGAAGCGGATCTACTTTCTCTGGATTACCATCGCCTTAAAGAACAACTAATTTTGGCGTGTTCTGCCAACCCAAAATTCCGTTTTACCTATTTGTTGGGGAAGAAACCCAGCGGTGAGATTTTCTTTTTTGTGGATTCCGAGCCACAGGATTCCCCGGATTATTCTCCTCCGGGCCAGGTTTTTACTGAAATCGCGAGTAATATTAAAAATATTTTCCTGACAAATAAAGAGTTAATTGAAGGCCCTACAGCCGACCGTTGGGGTATCTGGGTAAGCGCGTTAGTTCCGGTTATCGATCCAGAAACTGCCAAGTTGATTGCGGTGGTAGGCGTAGATATTGACGCCCGTGATTGGAAATTACTAATTTTTTCTCGTGCTCTCCCGTTAGTAATTATTGACTTGTTAATTATTTTTTTATTTCTAGGGTTCTTATTTTTCCAGTGGAGGAGAGAACAGGAGAAAATACGGGTTGAATTATCTAAGGTAGCCTTGCAGCGAAGCGAGGAAATTTTTAAACAGTTATTTGAAAATATGATGGATGGAGTAGCTGTTTATCGAGAGGTTAATCAGGGAGAAGATTTTGTATTTGTTGACCTTAATAAAAAGGGAGAAGAAATATCCCAGGTTAAGCGTGGAAATATCTTCGGCAAGAAGGTAACTGCAGTATTCCCGGCGGTAGCAGAGATCGGCCTTTTAGGGGCTTTACGCCGGGTTTGGAGGACAGGAATAGCGGAGGCTCTTCCAGGTGTTTTATATAAAGATAAGCGGATAGAACATTGGTCTGAAAACTATATATTAAAGTTATCTTCGGGTTTAGTCGTAGTAATTTACTCAAATTTTCCCAAAAGTAAGCAGCTTGATCAGGAGATAGAAAGCTTGGCGAAATTTCCCTCTGAAGATCCGAATCCGGTCATGCGTATCACCAGAGATGGCAAACTGTTTTTTGTTAATCTAGCCGGTTTAGAGCAGTTAAAGAGCTGGATCCTGGAAGTTGGACAGTTAGCTCCGGACCTGTTGCGAGATTGGGCTTCCCGAGTATTAGAAAGTGGTTTAGCGCAGAATTTCGATATTGAATACGGTGAGAAGATATATTCTTTTCATGTTGTGCCGGTACTTAAGGCCGGTTATGCTAACCTTTATGGCTCAAACGTCACTGAACGCAAGCTGGTGGAGAAAAAGCTTGCTGAACTTAATTATTTTTTACAGAGTATTATTGATAATATGGATATCTGGCTGGATGTGTTTGACAACCAAGGTAATATCATTATTTGGAACAAAGCTGCGGAACTGATCAGCGGTTACTCTGCCGATGAAGCGATGGGGAAAAAAAATATCTGGAGTAAGTTGTATCCAGAAACAGTATACCGCAGCCAAGTTATTAAACAGTTCCATCTGTTAGTTCAAAACCAAAAATCTTTTTCGGAATTCGAGACCATCTTGCGCTGTAAGAATGGACAAGATAAAGTTATCATCTGGAAAGCAAAAGGACTGATAGACAGTCATGACCAGGGTATGGGTTCCATTGCCTTAGGTTATGACATTACCGAGCGTAAACTAGTGGAGAAACAAATGATTAAAAATGCTAAGGAAATGGAGATTTTTTATAAGGCCAGCCTGAATCGGGAAGAGCGGATTATTGAGCTTAAGCAGGAAGTGCAGGGCTTAAAGAATAAGCTGAAGCAGGGTATAGAGTAATAGAGTATAGAGTACGATAGGGTAGACACTCTATATAGATATTTGATAATAAATGAATTAGGAAGCAAATCCTGCCTGAATCCAGCAAAAAATTTTCCCTCGGTCGCTAGAAGAGATGGATTACCGGAAGTTAAAAATTAAAATAAAGAAGGGATGTTGTTATTCTGCCACTGAAGATGAAAGTAATTACTCAATTTGAGAAAAAACCGCTAATCTTTCAGGATCCTGAGTATATTATCTCTTGTACGGACTCATCTTTAGTTACGGCAGCTTTTCAAGATATGGAGGCGGCAGTAAGCCAAGGGTATTTTCTAGCCGGTTTTCTGTCTTACGAAGCCGGGTATTGTTTTGAAGAAAAGTTAAACCAGCATAAATTATACGATTTCCCTCTAATTTACTTAGGGGTATATAGGAATTGCCAGCCAGCTAAAATAAAATCTCCGAAATCTAATTTTTTAACTCCGCCGCATAACTTGCGTCTAAATGTTACGTCCGATCAGTATAGATTAAATATAAATACTATTCGTGATTATATCGCTAAAGGTGATGTCTATCAGATTACCTATTGCATCAAATTGTTTTTTGAATATAAGGGCGAGCCGTTTAGCCTATATCAGCAATTGCTAAGAGAGCAGCCAGTGCCTTATCCGGCCTATATTCAAACAGATAAATTCCGTATTCTTTCTTTGTCTCCGGAGATGTTTATTAAGAAAAATTCTACGCACCTGGTAACGAAGCCCATGAAAGGCACCTGGCCTCGCGGAGAGGGTTTATTTTCTGATCTTTTTGCTCCGTTATGTTTAAAGTATGATCAAAAAAACCGGGCAGAAAATGTGATGATTGCTGATCTCCTCAGAAATGATCTAGGCAAGTTGGGGGATAATATTAAGGCGCCAACCTTATTTGAGGTAGCCCGGTATAAGACTCTTTGCCAGATGACTTCTACGGTAACGGCTAAGGTAGATAAACAGATCTCAATTTATAAACTTTTTTCTTCGATTTTTCCCTCTGGTTCAGTTACCGGAACTCCTAAGATCCGCGCCATGGAGATTATTAACGAGCTGGAGAAGGAGGAACGCAGGATTTACACCGGGGCCATCGGTTATATTACTCCGGATAAGGATCTTTTTTTTAATATTCCCATCCGCACGCTTTTGTTCCAAGGGGAGTCCGCGGAGATGGGTATTGGCGGTGGCATTGTTTGGGATTCTACCAGTCAAGGGGAATGGAAGGAAGGGCTGCTTAAAGCGAAATTCCTCACTGGCCTTTCCAAAAGTTGTTTTTCCCCGGCTTAACGGGATAAGGGTATATTTGATGCTGAAAAAAAATAAAATTTTTGTTTTTGCTATCTTAATTCTAGGTATTTCTTTTATTTCTTTTTTGCCTTCTTTAAGTAATGGTTTTATCGGCGGTGATGATTTTAACTATGTCGTCAGGAACCCCATGATCAGGGATCTATCAAGTTCGGGCATTAAAAATATATTTAGCTCCGTACATTTAGGCCTTTACAAACCGCTGACCATGCTCACCTTTGCGTTAGAATACCATTTTTTTAAATTAGACCCGTGGATTTATCACTTGACCAATATTATTTTGCATCTGTTGAACGCGTTGCTTGTTTTCTGGCTAATCTTATTGCTTTCCCGCAAACCCGGGGTGGCTTTTATCGTGGCTTTACTTTTCGGGATCCACCCTTTACATGTTGAATCCGTGGCCTGGGTCTCTGAAAGGAAGGATGTGCTTTATTCTCTGTTCTTTCTTTCCGGGCTGATTGCCTATATTTATTCACTCAAAACTAAAAAAAGGACAGGCCATTATTTAACCTTTTGCTTATTTATTTTAACGTTTTTAGTCAAACCTATGGGGTTAACCTTTCCGTTCATATTATTGCTTTGCGATTTTATCTTGGATATCAAATTAGATAAGGATAATTTCAAGAGCAAGGCAATATTTTTCGTCACCTCCGGGATTTTTCTAGCCTTCACCTTAATCTTTGCCTTGGAGTATTCAAGCCGCCAGCCGGCTTTTGTTTTTCTTGACGGTATATTCATTGCCAATTATGCCATATTATTTTATCTGGCCAAAATTATCTTGCCGGTTAAACTTTGCGCCCTGTATCCTTATCCGCAGAAAAACGGTAATCTGCTGCCGTTTATCTTCTTGATTTCGCCTTTAATTGTTTTGTTTTTAACCGGGGTGGTTATTTGGTCAAGGCGTTATACGAGAAAGATAATTTTTGGGAGCCTCTTTTTCCTGATTTGTGTTTTCCCGGTTCTGCAATTAATGCCTACCGGAAATGCCATTGTTGCGGACCGCTATGCTTATTTGTCATCCCTAGGGATATTTTACCTTATCGCTGAGTTTATTGTCTGGCTGTATCAGGAAAAATTTAACAAGACGCTGCTAGCCAAGTCATTAGCCTTAACCGGCCTAGCCCTAGTAATAATGATTTTATCTTTTTTAAGTTGGAACAGATGTCAGGTCTGGAGAAGCCCGGATTCCTGGTTTAATGATGTTTTAAAAGCATATCCGCCTGAGATTAAGGAACAGGTGAGATTCTATAAGCAACAAATAGAGCAGAATCAGGGGTCTTTAGAGGCTTATAATAACCTGGCAGTTATCTATGGAAAGATGGGCAGTCATGAAACAGCGATTTTATTATGTCTTAAAGCCATGGAAATTGACCCGGATTCTCCGGAGCCGTATAATAATCTTGCTGCTGCTTATGGATTTACAAAGAATTTCGAAAAAGCCATAGAATTTTCTGAAAAAAGCCTAGCTTTAAATCCGCGTTTTGCTTCGGCCTATAATAATTTAGCCGTAGCCTATTTTTACAAAAAGCAGTATGCGTTGGCTATCCAATATATTGAGATGGCGGTTAAGCTTGGTTTTAAAGCTGAACCCGTATTTTTAAAAGAGTTAGATAAATTCAGGCAATGATTCCGGTGCCTAAGACGCCTTTTTATTGCCTTGAGATAGAGATTGACAAAGCGGATAAATAGAGTATAATAAACTAAAGATTAGGGTAATTGAGGGCCGTTTAAGGAAAAAACTAACCTTTACGGCTTTTTTTATGTCGTTTTAGCCTGTTTCGAAGCAGGCAGGGAGGTGTAAGATCAAAAAAATAAAGACTTCACTTAAAGGAAGAAAATGCAAGTATCTGCATTGCAAGCATATTTTAAGTATCTATAATCATGAAGCTTATTGCCATGTCCATCTTGGTTTGTTAGCTTATGATCACGATCCTAAATTAGCTAAAGTAGCCTGATGAATAAACCGGTAATTACAAATAATATTGAGCAAACTGGCGGGGGTTTTTATGGTTTGGGTATTGCCCCGAAGATCCTGGATATTCTGGAGAGCATAAAGTTTAGAGTTCCTACTCCTATCCAGTTAAAAGCGATCCCTTTGGCGATTGAAGGAAAAGATATCGTCGGTATTGCTCAGACCGGAACAGGCAAGACACATTCTTTTGCTATTCCGATGGTCCAACGCCTGGTGCAAAAAAAAGGCATTGGTTTAGTGCTGGCGCCGACTAGGGAGCTGGCTCTCCAAATTGAAGAGGCTTGTAAAGGTATTGCCAATGCTTTTGGCATGAAAACCGCTTGTCTTATTGGGGGAGCGCCTATGCCACCTCAGGTGCAGGCTTTGCGCAGGGAGCCGCGGATAGTGATTGCTACTCCGGGCAGGTTGATTGACCATATGTCACAATGGAATTTCATTCCGGATAGCGTGGTAATGCTGGTGCTTGATGAAGCGGATCGTATGTTGGATATGGGGTTTGCTCCGCAGATAGAGAAAATTTTACGGTTCCTGCCTAAAGAAAGGCAAACAATGCTTTTTTCGGCAACCATGCCCAAAGAAATCATGAATATAGCAACCAAGTATATGAAGCTGCCCTTAAGCGTTGAGATTGCTCCTTCGGGAACTACTGTTGAAAAGGTGACTCAGGAGTTATTCATCGTTAAGAAAGAGGCCAAGACTCAGTTACTTAAGAAATTGCTTGCCCAGTATCACGGGCCGGTTCTTCTATTTTCGCGGACTAAACATAACGCCAGGAAAATCGTTAAATCCATCAGGGATATGGGCCATGCTGCTTCAGAGATTCATTCTAACCGTACGCTTAGCCAGCGCCGGGATGCTTTAGAAGGTTTTAAAGCCGGTAAATATAGGGTGCTTGTGGCCACAGATATTGCCTCTCGGGGTATTGATGTCACCGGAATCGAATTAGTGATTAATTATGATCTGCCTGAAGATGCGGAGAATTACGTGCATCGTATTGGCCGCACAGCTCGCGCAGGGAAAAAGGGACATGCGATTTCTTTTGCTACACCTGATCAAGCCCATGATGTACGGGATATTGAAAAACTGATTAAAGCCACTTTGCCGGTATCAAAACATGCGGAGCTTACTCTGGATAAATTTGGTGAGTTTAGCCATCAGCCTGGCCGGGCTTCGGCTCGTCAGTCAAGTCCTGGGCAGTCAAGACCTGGACAATCAAGACCTGGACAATCAAGACCGGGATCGTCAAACTATGGACAATTCAGGCCTGGCCAAACTAAAAAACCTTATAGATATCCCAAACCAAAGTTTTATTAAAATCGGGGACGGTTCTATTTTTTTAAAGTTCAGCTCTAGAAGAATAGAACTGTCCCTATTTTACAATAAGGCATTGAAATAAAATGCATATCCCAGACGGATATTTAGGCCCGGCAACCTGTGGAGTCTTTTACGTAATAATGTTGCCGATCTGGACAATTGCCTCGAAAGTTGTCAAAAAAACTTTAAAGGTAAAACAAGTGCCGGTATTAGCCATTGGCGCGGCATTTAGTTTTGTGATTATGATGTTTAATGTTCCCATACCCGGCGGCACTACTGGCCATGCTGTAGGCGGAGTTTTAGTGGCTATACTGCTGGGGCCCTGGGCGGCATGCATTGCCATTACCGTGGCGTTGGTAATTCAGGCGTTATTATTCGGAGATGGAGGAATTACTACTCTTGGCGCTAATTGTTTTAATATGGCGCTGGTCTTTCCTTTTGCCGGGTATTATCTTTATCAAGCAATTAGTTACAAAACTTCCCGGGATTCTAAAAGAAGAGTTATAGCCGCAGGTATTGCCGGTTATCTAGCGCTCAATATTGCTGCCGGGCTAACTGGCTTGGTGTTTGGTATCCAACCCCTATTGCACAAAACAGTAAGTGGGCAGGCCCTGTATTGTCCTTATGGGCTTGGAGTTGCGCTACCGGTTATGCTGGGAGAACATCTGCTTGTTTTTGGATGGGTGGAGGCAATAGTTACGGCTTTAGTCATTAAATATCTGATTAAACATTCCCCTGAGCTTTTAGCGGAAGGGGGCAAAATTTAATGAAAATTATTCCTAAACTTTGGATTTTTATGGGTATATTAGTTAGCTTATCTCCTTTGGGCCTGTTATTGCCGGAACATTTTAAGGCGGGTGCAGCCTGGGGTGAGTGGGGGACTGCTGAAATGCAAAAGTTAGTGGGATATATCCCCCAAGGTTTAGCCAAGCTCTCCAATCTCTGGAGCGCGCCCATGCCAGATTATGCTTTTAAGGGCTGGGAAGATAAACCTTGGCCAAGTTTAAGCCTGGCTTATGTTTTTTCAGCTGCCGCAGGAATACTTATTTGCGCGGGTGTGGTATTTTTATTAGGTAAATTCTTGAGCAAAAAATAAAATTCGTGATATAATCTACTGAATTACTTAACACCCAAATAAAAGAAGAATCGAAGTGTTTAAAACCCCGCTTTACGATATTCATCTTGCGCTTAATGCAAAAATAGTTCCCTTTGGTGGCTGGTTGATGCCTATCCAGTATCCGGGTATTATCCAAGAGCATCACTGGGTGCGTCAAAATGTCGGGCTTTTTGATATCTGCCATATGGGTGAGTTTATGATTCAGGCGGATTTAGCTAAGAGCAATTTTAATGATTTAGTGACGATTGATCTTGTCAGGATGCCTTTAAATACCTGCCGCTACGGGTTTATGCTTAATGAACAGGGAGGAATTATCGATGACCTGCTTGTTTATCGAATTGCTAATTCAGAGTGGATGATGGTCGTCAATGCCGCAACCACCGCCGGGGATTTTGCGTATCTGAAAAGGAATTTAACCGGCGCAACGCGTTTTGAAAATATTTCTGCAGCAATTGGCAAACTTGATTTACAAGGCCCGTTAGCGAGTGTTGTTTTAACTAGGTTAGTAGGCGAAAATATCCATGAGTTAAAATATTATGGTTTTGGGTATTTTACTTTATTAGGAGAAAAAATAATCATTAGCCGCACAGGTTATACCGGAGAATTGGGGTATGAATTATATATGCCGGATCATAAGATCCCCGAATTATGGGCAAGAATTCTTGATTATCAACAGGTTAAACCGATTGGCCTTGGGGCCCGCGATACTCTGCGGCTTGAAATGGGGTATAGCCTTTATGGCCAGGATATCGATGAGCACTCAACACCTCTGGAGGCAGGGCTTAACCATTTTGTAGATTGGGATAAAGAATTTATTGGTAAAGCCTCGCTTTTAAAGCAAAAACAAAACGGCGTTTTCCGCAGATTGATTTATTTTGTCGCGGATTCCCGGCGCTCTCCGCGTCATAATTATCAAATATTACATAATGCCGAGAAAGTCGGAACAGTTACTAGTGGTTCATTTTCACCTAGCCTAGGATTGGGTATCGGGATGGGCTATGTTTCATCGGAGATTTCATTAGGTGATAAAATAACACTCAAGGATGCGGCAGTTTCTCTGCCCGCAAAAGTTGTAAGTAAGCCTTTTTATAAAAATGGTACTGCAAAATGTAAGGAGATCAAGCATGCTTATACCGGATAATCTTTTTTACACTTTAGATCACGAGTGGGCAAAAATAGATGGAGCTAGTGCGACTATTGGGATTACTGATTTTGCGCAAAGTTCCCTGGGAGATATTACTTTTGTCGACGTACCAAAGTTAGGGCATCAGGTAAAGCAATCCGCTTGGTGCGCCACCGTGGAATCAGTAAAAGCTGCCTCCGATGTCTATGCCCCGCTATCCGGAGAAGTTGTAAAAATTAATACAGAGTTAAGCAGCCATCCGGAGCTAGTGAATAAATCCGCTTATGAATTAGGTTGGTTGGCCGTAATTAAAATTACTGATTTAGCGGAAAAAGATAAACTGATGACTGCAGCTCAATATAAAACCTACGTCCAGGGATTAGCTAAATGAATTATATTGCGCACACAGAGCAGGAAACAAAAGAGATGCTTAAGACTATTGGCGTATTAAGCATTGATGATCTTTTTAAGTGTATTCCGGAAAATCTGCGGCCGAAGTCTTTTAATCTACCCGAAGGAAAATCTGAATTTGAGGTAATTGAGCATTTAAAACTGCTTAGCCACCAGAACGCCACGCAGCTTACGGATTTTGTGGGCGGTGGATTTTATGACCACTATATTCCGGCGGCAGTGGAGGCTTTAGCCAGCCGCCCTGAGTTTTACACTGCCTATACTCCTTATCAACCTGAATGTTCGCAAGGCTGGTTACAAGCAATTTATGAATATCAGACGGTAATCTGTGAACTAACCGGCCTGGATGTTTCTAATGCTTCGCTTTATGACGGAGGCACTGCGCTTTATGAGGCAGTAATGATGGCTGTTAGAATTACCGGGAGGAAAAAGATAATTGTTGATAGCGGGGTGAGTTTAATTTATCGCACCATGCTTTATGCTTATACTTCCAATCTCTCTATTGAGTTTGTAGAAACTCCAGTGGTTCATGGCCAAAGCTGCCGGGAAGATATTTATCAACACCTTGATGATCAAGCTGCCGGCTTGATTGTGCAAAATCCGAATTTTTTCGGCGCGGTTGATGATTTTTCTGATATTACCAAGCGTGCGCATAGTTGCGGGGCGCTGGCCATTGCTTCGGTGTATCCGGTATCTCTGGGTATGCTGAAAAGCCCGGGTGAAATGGGTTTTGATATTGCCACGGGAGAGGGGCAAAGTTTAGGCCTTCCTTTATCATTTGGCGGGCCATATCTGGGGTTGATCGCCGTAAAAAAAGAATAT
>JAZDEW010000067.1:0-15648 GCA_043808425.1 Candidatus Omnitrophota bacterium | reverse complement strand
TCATCGCAGATCGACATAATCTTGCCAAACATCTCTTTGGCCGATTCATTTATGCCGATATAATTACCGTAAGACTTACTCATTTTAGCTACGCCATCCGTGCCTTCCAATAACGGCATGGTAATAACCACCTGCTGTGGTTGATCATAATCCTTTTGTATCTCTCTACCCATTAAAAGATTGAATTTCTGGTCAGTCCCACCCAATTCTACATCTGCCTTAAGCTCTACGGAATCATAGCCCTGGATCAAGGGATATAAAAACTCCAGGATAGAAATATCTTCTCCGCTAGCATAACGTTTTTTAAAATCTTCCCGGGCCAGCATCTGAGCAACGCTAGAATGCGTTGTTAATTCCAATAATCCTAATATATTTATTTTCTCAAGCCACTCACTATTAAATCTAATTTCAAGTTTTTTACTATTAATATCTAGAACTTTAGCAACTTGCCTCTTATATGATTCCGCGTTACTAAGAACTTCTTTTTTAGTAAGTCGTTTTCTTTTTTCCGATCGACCAGTAGGATCTCCAATTTGACCAGTAAGATCGCCAATAAGAAAAGTAATCTTGTGACCACAATCCTGAAACTGACGCAGCTTACGCAAAAGCACTGTATGGCCTAAATGCAAATCAGGAGCAGTGGGGTCAAAACCAGCTTTAATTTTTAAAGGGCGGTTAGTTTTAATGCTCTGCGCGAGCTTCCGGCGTAATTCATCTTCAGAGATAATCTCTACCGTGCCGCGCTTAATAATGCTTAATTGCTCATCAATATTCATCATAATTAACAGATGACAAAACGATTATAGCCTTGCTGTTAGGCCAATTTTAGCCTGTTCGACGTCCACCTTGATTACCTTTACCTTTATTTTATCTCCGGGCTTCAGATTCGCCACGGTTTCTTTTTCAATCTCGCTAGAATAAATCAAACCTTCCAGCTCATCATCAATTTTAGCAAATACCCCGAATTCCGTAAGGCTGGAAACCTCCGCCTCTAACTGCGTATCCAAAGGATAGCGCTGGGCAATCTTGATCCAGGGATTTTCCTGCAATTGCTTCAACCCTAGAGCAATCCGGCGATTAGTAGCATCTACCGAAAGTATGGAAACATCAATCTTTTGCCCCTTTTTTAAAACATCCTGAGGATGGCCGATTCTTTTCGTCCAGGAGATATCCGATACATGAATCATCCCCTCCAGGTTAGAATCTAGCTCCACAAATGCCCCGTATTCCGTGAAACCACGCACTTTACCGCATACGCTAGAGCCCACCAGATACTTGCTCTCCGCCTCCAGCCAGGGATTCTGCTCTAGCTGTTTTAAACTGAGCGAAATCCTGCGAGAATCTTTTTCTACGCTTAAGATCTGAGTTTCCACCATATCTCCGACGGCAAATAGCTCCGCCGGATTATTCACTCGCTTGGTCCAAGAGATCTCGGAAACATGAATCAAGCCTTCAATGCCTTTTTCCAATTCCACAAAAACTCCGTAAGGCAGGATGTTGACCACTTTGCCTTTTACTTTTGAGCCGATACTGAATTTACCTTCAATATCTTTCCAGGGATCAGACAATCTCTGCTTAAGGCCTAAAGAAACTTTACCGGAAGCCTGATCGAGATTTAAAATCATCACTTCGATTTTATCTCCAATAGCCACAATTTCAGATGGGTGGCTAATCTTCGACCAAGACATATCCGTAATATGCAACAGGCCATCGACTCCGCCTAAATCGATAAAAGCGCCAAAATCCGTAATCGCTTTAACTAACCCTGGACAAATACTGCCAATTTTTAATTCACCCCAGATTTTCCCTTTGGCCACATCTCGATCTGCCTGCACTGCCTCGCGACGGCTGACAATAATACTGCGCCTTAAATTATTCACCTTAACAATTTTAAACTTGAATATCTTATACAGAATATCCTTATCCGCCACATTGCGAAAAGAAGAAAGCGAGCTCGGCAAGAACCCTTCAATCCCCATAATATCCACCAGGAATCCGCCCTTGACCTTCTTCACCGGCTTACCTTCCACCAGTGTTCCGTCATTAGATAATTTAACAATTTTATCCCAACCCTGCATGCGCATGGCTTTTTCGCGCGACAAAGTCATCACCCCAGCGTCATTTTCCATGATCTCCAGCAGAAATTCCATCTCGCGGCCAATCTCTAAATCCCCGGAGCTGAATTCCGTAATCGGAACAATACCTTCGGATTTAAACCCCACATCCACCAGCACTTCTTTAGTTTTAATCTCGACGATTTTGCCGCTGACCACTTGGCCTTCTTTTAAAACCTTAATACTTTGATTATACAATAGCTCTAATTCCGCTTTTGAATCTAACATTTTAAAATCTCCTTTTAGATTTTTAATACGCCAGGGCAAAGCAAGCACGCCTCCCCCGACGATAGTTTAAACAATAATATACTCAATCAATCGCTAAATCTCAATCTTAATCTCAACCTTAATCTCAATCTCAACTTCAAAATAGCCAAATCATCTATTCTAAATTTCATGATCTGGCTCCCCCTTTCTCTGTGAATTTTACACTCCATCCTTTAAAATTATCTCTTTGCCCAGTGCCAAGAGCTTCTTGGCCTGAAGCAAACTTTTGGCCTCCGCGTAAATGCGCATAATCGGCTCAGTACCGGAACCGCGGAACATCAGCCAGCTTTGATCCGCGCAAATAAGTTTTATGCCATCATAATCCTTAATCTCTACAACTTTCTTCCCCAACAGCTCTTTAGGTAAATTTTCCTTCTTCGGCTCAACCCGCTTGTTCAAATGAAAATCCTGACGCACATAATAAAATTTACCGAACTGCTTCTCGGCTTCATTTAAAATCTTTAAAATATTTTTATTCCGGTAAACCATCATCTCAATTAAAAGCAACCCGGCCATTGTCCCGTCCCGCTCAGGGATATAACCCTTAACCCCCATGCCTCCGGCCTCTTCACCACCGGCCACAATATCCTGGGTTTCCATAAGATTAGAAATATATTTAAAACCTACGGGAGTTTCATAAAGCTTAATTCCTAAAAATTTAGCAATATTGTTCATCATCATTGAGCCGCAAATAGTTTTAACCAGACCACCGCTCCAATGCCGATCCTGATTTAAATGCAACGCCAACAGCCCTAAGATTTTCTGCGGATGAATAAATATGCCACCCGGAGCAACCGCCGCGATCCTGTCGGCGTCACCATCCAGAGCAATGCCTAAATCAAACTTTTCATTTTTTACCCGGGCTTTTAGCCCCGCTAAATTTTCCTCCACCGGCTCCGGCCGGCCTCCGTCAAAAGAAGGATTAATCGTATTACGCATAAACTCTAATTTTATATTCGTGCCTTTGAGCACTCCGGCAATAAAGCTGTCCCCGGAACCATACATCGAATCCACCAAAACTTTAAATTTTTTATTTTTAATTTTTTTCAAATCAATATAGCCGCGGATAAACTTTATATAATCCTTGATGATATCTACTGGTTTTATCGGAAAAGCCAAAGGAGCATCTTTAACCGGCGTTTTACCCAGCAGGCCCTCCACCGTTTGGGTCAGCTCCTGGCTGGCTCCGCCGCCGGCGGCATTCTTAATTTTAAAACCATTATACTCTGCCGGATTATGCGAAGCGGTAATCATGATCCCTAAATCCAATTTACGCGCCTTTACGACAAAACTTAAGGCCGGGGTAGGCGTAGCCCGGTCAGAAAGAACTACCTCTATGCCGTTGTTCTGTAAAACAATCGCTGCGGCTTCGGCAAATTTAGCCGACATAAAACGGGTATCATAACCCACCCCCACTTTTTTACCAGCGCCTAACAAATCCGCTACTGCCTGGGTCAGGATCCTAACATTTTCTAAAGTGTAAGTATCCGCGATAATCGCCCTCCAACCGTCGGTGCCAAATTTAATTTCAGAAACAGAATTACTCATCTTATCTTTCTCCTATCTTAAGCTATCTATTGCTTGCTTAATATCTTTAGCCCCAAAAATATGGGAACCCGCCACCAAAATATTTGCTCCTGCCTGCTTTACAAGTTTTGCGGTTTGCTGATTAATCCCGCCGTCCACGGCGATATCCTTGGCAAAAATTGCGCGCAGCTGCCTTATCTTATTTATTGCTCCGGGAATAAAAACCTGCCCGCTAAAACCCGGATAGACCGACATCACTAAAACAAAATCTACTATTTCCAAAACCGGCTTAATTTTAGCTAAAGTGGTATTGGGGTTCAAAGAGATTCCCAGCTTAACTTTGCTTTTTCTTAATTCTTTCCCGATCGCTTGCAATTCTTTCAAGCTCACCGTCTCAATATGCACAGTAATCATATCACTTCCGGCACTGACAAAAGCGCCCATATATTTAGCCGGATTCTGAATCATTAAATGCACATCGAGCAGCAAAGAAGTTGACTGACGCATAAACTTTACCACCACCGGACCGATAGTAATATTCGGCACAAAATGACCATCCATCACATCTACGTGGATTAAGTCTGCGCCGGCAAGCTTAGCTCTTCTTAACTCCTGCCCCAATTTACTAAAATCTGCCGACAATATCGACGGAGCAATCTTTATTCTCATAATTTCTTTCTTGTTATAGACAGTGTATACAACATCTTGCAACACAGTAGGTTACAAAACAAATACTTCCTTGCCATCTTACCCATATTTGTTTCATAACCCATTTATTATCAAATATTTACATACACTGTCTACTTATATAAATTCTTCTTTTTTATATAGTCAAAAACTTTATCCGTGACTAGGTAGCCGAAGGATTTATTTTGCGCTACACACTGGCGCACTTCAAAGCCAGAGACATCCACGGCCCGAATCGCCAAGGTCTTGATATAGGGCGGTATTTGCTCCAACGCATAACCCGGACGGGTGGCCACGACAAATTCCACCATCGCCAATATCTGGCTTAAGTCTTTCCACTCGCTTAAATACTTAAGCAGGTCTGAGCCAATAATAAAATAAAGCTCATCCTGGCTATATTTAGCTTTAAATTCTTTTAAAGTATCAATGGTATAAGAGCGCCCCTGACGTTTAATCTCGGAATCCGAAACAGAAAAAAACTTATTGGAGGCCACCGCTAATTCCAACATCTTTAAGCGGTCGCCAGCCGGAGCAATATTTAGATTATCTTTATGCGGCGGCAAAGCCGTGGGCACAAAAATAATTTTATCCAACCCTAATTTTTCTCTTGCCTCTTCGGCTAAAATTAAGTGCCCAATATGCACCGGGTTAAAAGTCCCACCCAGGATTCCTATTTTCATTTTTAAGCTATGAGCTACGAGCCATCAGCTAACATCCTCAATTAACCACGAACTTGACCATTCCCATAAATAATATATTTATAACTCGTCAGCTCCTCCAGTCCCATCGGGCCGCGGGCATGCAGCTTATCGGTGGAAATACCGATTTCCGCCCCCATGCCAAACTGATTTCCGTCGGTAAAGCGGGTCGAGGCATTCTGATAAACACAGGCTGAATCTATCTGCTTTAAAAATTTCCCCGCAGAATTATCATTATCCGTAACAATGCTATCTGAATGGTGCGAGCCGTACTCATTAATATGCGCTATCGCTTCCTCCAGGCTATCCACCACTTTCACGGACAAAATTAAATCTGAATATTCCGTGCGATAATCTTTTTCGGTAGCCCGCTTAACCCAGTTAGCTATTTTCTGCGTGAAGGCACATCCGCGAATCTGAACATTCGCCTCCTTAAACTTTTTAAGCATTCCAGGCAAAAACCTAGCGGCAACTTCACGATGCACCAGCATGCTCTCCATAGCATTACAAACTCCCGGACGCTGACACTTGGCATTCCAACAAATATTCTGGGCCATATTTAAATCCGCATCCAAATCCACATAAACATGGCAAATTCCCTTATAGTGCTTAATCACCGGGATAGTTGAACTGCCCACCACCTTCTTAATCAACTCTTCTCCGCCCCGGGGAATAACGACATCAATATAATCCTTCAGCTTAAGCAAATAATCTACTGCTTGACGATTAGTAGTAGCGATCAAATTAATCGCCCCCTCCGGCAAATCATGCTTTTGCATTACTTTCTTAAACAAATTAAAAATTGCCAAATTAGAGTTAAAAGCTTCGCTTCCGCCACGTAAAATTACGCTATTGCCGGATTTAAAACAAAGCCCAATACAATCAGAGGTTACGTTAGGGCGCGCTTCATAGATAATCGCCACTACGCCGATCGGAACACGCACCTTCTGAATACTTAAACCCCCTGGCGTATTCCAAGCACGCAAAACTTCCCCCACAGGATCTTTAAGTTTAACAATCTCCAGCAAAGAATCCGCCATCTGTATAATTTTTGCCTCATCCAAACTAAGCCGATCAATAAAAGCCTTCCCCCTACTTTTGGCGGCCAAGGTATCTAATCTATTTGCTTTTAAAATAACAGATTTATTGCTCAATAAAGCAGCAGCCAAATCTTTAAGCACCGCATTCTTGGCATCCGCAGGCAGAATAGCCAACGCTCCCGACACCGCTTGAGCTTGTTTGGCAATATTTTCTATATCTTTTTTAAGGCTTAGCTTCATTTAGGTAAAAATACAGTACCTTGACAAAAAGGATTATCAGCCAGCTGGCTAATAATTTTATCTTTGCGGCCATGGGCAATGACACAAGGAACCCCTCCCTCAACCGCAATGCGCGCGGCCTCTAATTTCGTAACCATACCGCCGACACAAATCTTTTTATTCGTCGCCGAGGCATAAGATTTTATTTCCCCGGTTATCTGACTAACCTGACGGATAATTTTTTTATTTTTGTCCAACAGCCCTTCCACATCCGAAAGAATAATTAAAAGATCCGCGCCCACCAATATAGAAACCAAAGCGGACAGGCGGTCATTATCGCCAAGCTTAATTTCTTCCGTGGCTACGGTATCATTCTCATTTATAATCGGCACACATTTTAAGCTTAATAAAGTACTTAAGGTATGCTTGGCATTTGTATAACGCGCCCCGAGAAAATCATCCCAAGTCAAAAGCAGCTGCGCGCAATTCAATCCATATTTATTAAACGCCAGCTTATAAACATGCATCAGCTCGTGTTGGCCAATCGCCGCAGTGGCCTGCAAATATTCTAATCTTTTAGGGCGGCCGCTAAGCTTTAAAATAGACATGCCCAAAGCAATTGCCCCGGAAGAAACCACCACCACCTCTTTGCCCTGTTTTATCAACTCAGAAATCTGCAGAGCAATTTTATTCACTACTCCAGTATCCAGCTTATGTTTGTCTGTGGCAAACAAGCTGGAACCAACCTTAACCACAATTCTTTTATACTTTCGCCTCCGCGAAAGTATATTCTTAGAAGATGTCTGATAGAATTTATAATTTTTCGGCGACCCCATCTACTAGCTCCTCTAATCCTTGTTTATTTAACGCGGATATCGGGTAAACTGTTTTTTTAATTAATTTTTTAAACCGCTTCAGATTTTCCGGCGCGCCGGCCAAATCCATTTTATTAGCGCAAATAATCTGGCGTTTTTTATAAACTATCTTGCTATAATTCTTTAATTCTAAATTAATGTTTTTATAATCCTCTAGCGGATCCCGGCCTTCAAAACCCGCCATATCAATTAAATGAATCAAGATTTTGGTGCGCTCAACATGCTTTAGGAATTGATCCCCCAGGCCGCGGCCTTCTGAGGCCCCCGGAATTAAGCCGGGAATATCGGCAATCACAAATTTTCGATGCGAGCTCGTAACCACCCCTAAAATCGGCCCGGTAGTGGTAAAAGGATAAGCCGCCACTTTAGAATGCGCGTTAGAAATCGCACAGATTAATGTAGATTTACCGGCATTAGGAAATCCCACCACCCCCACATCCGCCAGCAGTTTTAAATCCAGTACAATTATTTTTTCTTCACCCGGTACGCCTAAAGTGGCTACCTTACGGTGCCAGTTACCGATGCCGCCTTTACCGCCGCGGGCGACAATTACCTGCTCGCCATCAACATCCAAATCGCGTAAAATAGAACCAGTGGCAAAATCTTTAATCGTCGTCCCTAAAGGAACACGGATAATTATATCCTCAGAGCCTTTGCCTTTTTTATGGTTACTTGAACCATGCCCTCCATGCGCGCCAAAAAAATGACGGTGATGCTGAAAATCTAACAGGGTAAACAGATTACGGTCGGCGCGGATAATAATATCCGCTCCTTTTCCACCGTCTCCACCATCCGGAATACCCTGACGTTGATATTTATCCCGATGCAGGCTTTGACAACCCTTACCCCCAGAGCCTGCGCGAATATTAATTTTAGCCCCATCAATAAACACTTTTATATCAGCCTAAAACGATGGCTTTTATCTTTAGCTCCGTCAGCTGAGCACGATGGCCTTTTTCCCAATGCGAATTCTTGCGCCGACGATGCTTATAAGCGGTGGTTTTCTCACCTAAGCTCTGCTTAAGCACGGTGGCTTGAACTTTCGCTCCCGCGACATAAGGCTGCCCAATCTGAACTTTTTCGCCATCAGCAACTAAAAGGACTTTATCAATATCAATATTATCGCCTTTGGCTACTACCTGTTTATTTACCTCAATAATATCATCCTTGGTTACACTATACTGTTTTGATCCAACTTCAATTATGGCATACATTTGACTCTCCTCTTTAAAGATAAGTTAATAACCCATTCGTAAGCTTAATATTATATACCTGGTATATTTAGGGGTCAAGCTAAAAATTGAGAAAATCGGGAACCGTTTCTATTTTTCTTAAGAGAAAAATAGAATCGGTCCCTTGTTTTACTAGTTTAGCTAAATTTTATGTCTTCTAGATGCGCGGCGGGGTTAGAGATAAGGTTAACCTTAATCCGGTATTTGTGCTCAATCGCGCGCAGGGCCTCCTTATCTTTTAAGATTTCATCAATCACAGGCGGCGCCAAAGTAAGTGACGCCTGTTTTAAGGTTTTGCCCTTAAGGTAACGCTTGAGTTCTTTTAAAGCAAAAATCCCCAAGGTTTGCGGTGAGCGCAGCTTGCCTTTACCCTTACAGTAGGGGCAGGGATGAAAAGAAAGCATCTGCACGGTCTTATGAATGCGTTCACGGGTCATCTCCACGATTCCAAATTTGGAAATTCCCAAAATATCATATTTTGCCCGGTCAGAAGCCAGGGCATTTTTCAAAATATTCAGCAGTTCCCGGCGATGGCCTTCGCGTTCCATATCAATAAAATCAATGACGATAATTCCGCCTAAATCCCGCAGCACCAGCTGGCGGGCAATCTCAACCGCCGCCTCAGCATTAACTTTAAAAGCCATCTCCTCCTGATTAACCTTTTTCTTAAAACCGCCGCTATTTACATCAATCACCACCAAGCCTTCCGTAGGCTCAATGATCAGATAGGCTTTGGATTTCATGTAAACATGGCTTTCAAAGATACGATTAATTTGTTTTTCCACGTCCTTGGCGCCAAAAAGATCATCTCCCCGATAAAGCTCAACCTTCTTGCAAAGATAGCTTAAAAAAGTGCGCATAAAATGCTGAATGCGGTAAAATTCAGGCTTAGAATCAACGATCAGCTTAGTCACATCTTCAGTAAAAGAATCCCGAATTGCCCGCAAAGCCAAATCATACTCCTCATAAACTAAAGCCGGGGCCTTCTTCTCCTGAGCAATCTTCTCCAGACGTTTCCATAATTTATAAAGAAACTGCGCGTCGCGGATTAATTCTTGCTCGCTCCTACCGCTCGCCGCGGTGCGCACAATAAAACTTACCGGATCAGGCAATTTTAGCTTTTTAAAGATATCCCGTAAGCGCCTTCTTTCCGTCTCATCCTCAATACGCCTGGATATACCACCCTGTTTATCCAGCGGCATAATCACTAAATACCTGCCGGCTAAACCGATCTGCGTGGAAAGACGCGGGCCCTTGGTGCCAAAAGATTCTTTGACCACCTGCACCAAAACTTCCTGGCCCTTTTTTACCTCTTTGATCGGAGTCTGAGCCGGCGCCTCGATTGATTCATAAGCAGATTCAATTTCCGATAAATACAAAAAACCATTCTTCACCAAACCAATATCCACAAAGGCCGCGCCAATCGAAGGCATCACTGCCTCAATTCTACCCTTATAGATATTACCGACGATCGTCCGGTCTTGCGGCCGTTCGATATGAAACTCCAACAGCAAGCCATCGCCAACTATCGCTACCCGCTTTTCCTGTGGATCAGAATTAATTAAAATTTCCTTTGACATCTTTTACTTGTATCCCTTCTGGTAATTGTTTTTGCAGCCTATTTTTAAAATCACCCGGATCAACCGGAAATCTTAAAACGATCGAAGCTTCTTCCTGCTGACTCTCTACTCCCAACTTTAAAGCCCTTTTTAAGCTTAATTTAGGATGTGGGGAAAAACCTTCGGACATCTTAAGCGGCAGCTCTGCCCGGCGCATAGCGCGCGTGAATAAGCGCATCAGGTCTAAATGCGAAATATAACGCATCAGGCCTATTTTAGAAAAACTAAAATTTACCCTATACATATAAACCACACCAAGCTTACGGCCTACGTAGACCTCCGGGGTCTACCCGCGTGTAGACCCCGGAGGTCTACGTCGGTTATTTCTTATTTTTTATTACTGCTTTTTTCTTAACTTCCACCTCTGGCGAACGGCCTAATCTTTCTTCCAGCTTAACCAGCTCTTCAGGGGTATACTCATCTTCTATAATAATTCTAGCGGTAATAAAAATTAAAAGGTCAATTTTTGTGCTCGTCGTTGTCTCGCGGCCAAAAAGCCTTCCCAACCAAGGAAGGTCTTTTAAGAAAGGTATACCAATAATTTCTTTACCTTTAACATCCTTGAGTAGGCCACCAATCACAATCGTCTCTTTGTCTTTTAGCAAAACCTGAGTCTGCACTTCACGCACATCAATAATGGGATATCTTGTAGTCGTAGCATCATTAGCGCTGCCGGCAGTAGAGGTAGCGGTGACGGAAGAATCAGAAGAAGTAATACTCGGATGAATAATCATGTTGATAAAACCTTCTTCGCTTATCTGGGGCACGACATTTAACCGGATACCAATCTCCTGATAATAATCCAAGGTCTGGGTAACCGTGGAATTTGTTCCGCTGGTGCCGGCCGTAACCGTAGATTCCAGTATCGGAGTATGATATCCCACTAACATTGACGCCTCTTGATTATCCAGTGTAAGTATACTCGGAGCAGAAAGAGTATTCGTATTAACATCATCCTCCAAAGCGTGAATCACTGCCTCAAACTTCGTGCCGGTTAATTTCTGGAATACGAATTGCGCGCCCGCGTTATAAGGCTCATACCCTAAAATGGTAGATGTAGCCGGGCCAAATAAAGACGGCACCAACGGATTAGAATCCGTGGCAATAGTACCCGCATGGCCTCCAGTGGCAGTGCTTCCATAAGTCTGCGTCGTTACGGCATTAGTCGTAGCAGCCGTAATCGACCCCAATCCCCAGTCCAGGCCAATATCCCTTAACTTATCCCGATTAACCTCAATAATTTTCGTTTCAATGAGCACCTGCTTAGGCTTAATATCCAGCTTTGGTAAAATAATATTCCGTATTTTATCCAGAGTACTGGCCGTGTCCGTAATCACCAGTATCTTAGATTTTATCGCGGGATCAAACTCCGCCTTTTTCATTATTGTTTCTCCAGCGGCATTCTTCTCATAAGAAACTGTCTCGGGTTTAGCTGCTCCGGCAGCTTCTTTAGTCAAAGCTGAGCTAGAAGCAGAATCCCTGCCAATTTTAAAAGTGCCAAACTGCCAGCCTTTTTGCCCCCGGGTATACAAAACGGAAATTTTACCCCGTGGAGAAAGCAAAGGGATAATAATTTTTTGCGCATCCTGGGCATCCAGAAATTTCAAAGTAACAATCTCTATCTGTAATGGTTCCTCAGCGGCAATCTTGGCGACATTTTCTATCTTCGTTACTAAAATAACATTGCCCTGCTTCTGATAGCCAAAACCATAAGTCTTTAAGATTATATCCATGGCGGTTTCCCAGGGCACATCAGTTAAGCGCACGGAAACATTGCCGATGACATCCGGGGTAGTGACAATATTAATCCCGGATTTATAGGAAATAATTTTAAGCACATTAGCAATATCCGCCTCCTTAAAATCAAAGGTGACATTCCCCGCCGCCGACTGCTCCGGCTCTTGCGCCGCCGGCTTAGCAGCTTCCGCAACAGCCACTGCCTGGGCAGCCGCAGAAACAAAAATAAAAACAAGAAAAGAAAAAACAAAAATTAATAATATTTTTCTCACTCTACCTCCTTTTTGCCCACAAGGGCACACCCGCGCAATTCCTTATAAGCGCGGGGTGTAAGTCAACTCCACTTCTAAAGGCTCTCCATTTTTAATAAAAATAACTTTGTTTTCAAGAATTCTTAAAACCTGAAAATCTCCGACCATATCTCCGATCCCCACCACCGTGGCATTAACAATGGCAAAAGACCGGCCAAGATTATCATAAATAATTCCTTCTATAACTAAGCCTTCTACCGAAGTAGCATCCGGCTTATCGAGCTTAAGCAAGCGGCCTTCCGGAGTAACTAACGGAATAAAGGGGTTACGCTTGCCTTTGGCATCATAAATAAACTCATCTTGAGCAAAAGAAGCCATACAAAAAAATAAGAATAAGAAAAGGAAAAAGAAAAACCGCTTATTTAGTAACATATGTTTTTAGCACCAGCTTAACTTTCTGTTTCATGTAATCCGGCAGCTGCGAGGAAATATCCAGCCCCTGCAGCCCCATAAAAACCGACGAATTTTCCAGGGCCTGAATAAATCTACCCAAATTGTGATAATCACAGACCAGGTCCAGATTAATCAACACCAGCGAGAGCTTATCTTGTCCAATAGCGGATTTTTCCTTTTGCGCTTGGCGAATGGGACGTATCTGAGAAATTTTAATATTAAATTTATTCGCCACGTTTGAAATTTCCTGCAGGAGCTCAGAGACCTGGCTCTCTAAAAGTATCCTGGAAGATCTAGTAATTTCCTTCTGCCCGGGCAGTGCGGACTTACTTTTAGAAGTGCGCATCTCTTCTAAACCGCGGTTCAAATTTAATAAATCCGTATTTAATTTGACAATCTTGGCATCCAGGCTGCTTAATCCGGCTCTCTGCGCCTTGAGAATAAAGTTGCTTTCCACATAGGCAATCAGCACAAAGAATATCACAATTAATATCTTTTTTTGATTATCTAATTGCATGTTGATCAGGCTCATTTAAGTTTCAAGGCCCCCACCAGGATAAAATCCGCGATATCGTAACCGCCCAGGTTGCGCTTCTGCACCTTGCTTAATTCAAAACTAGAAAAATCCTTAGAGAATTCAGCGTCGGCCTTTAAAATATCCAATAGTTTATTAATCAGGCCAATCTCCTCTTTCCGCAGGGAAATAACTGAGCCTTGAATCGTAATATTGTTGTTGTTAAGCACTATATCATTAAACCAAACTCCAGCCGGCAAATGCAAACTTAGCTCATTCAATTTCTGCGCCCAAAGAATTCTTTGCTGGTGCAGCTGCCCCAGAAGGCTGGCATCCCTAGAGGTACCGGAAAACTCAATATTAAATTCATCCAGGTTTTTTTTCTGCACGGCTAAATCCAGCCATTTCCGGTTTAAAGAAGCCAGCTGCCCATTTTTAGATATCCAGAGGACAGCGAAATAAAAATGCGCTAAAATAAATAGCGCCAGCATTGCCGGAATAGCATAAATAAACAACTGCTCCTGGCCAAACGCTGCCGGCTTACCGGCAGTGCTCTGCTCGAAATTTTTAGTTTTCGTTTTTACTCTGTGCTCTTCAGGCAATAAATTTATTTTAATCATCTTTATCTTAAAGCCAAGCCCACGGCCACATTAAAAAGGCTGGTGAATTTATTTAATTTCGCGGCATCAAGCTTATCGTTAATTTTTATCTGCCCAAAAGGATCCCAGAATTCCACTTCAATGCCTAAAAAGCTGGCGAGCATATCTTTCAGGCCGATAATTTTACTGCCGCCTCCGCTTAAAAATATTTTAATCACGTTGGAGGTATTTTGGCTCTCATAATAATCAAAGGAAGTGCGAATCTCCAGCGCCAAATTCGTCAAAACGCTCTCGAAACTGGCCATAACCTTATCTGCCCTTTCCGGATCCGGGTTAAGCTTCAGCGCTTCGGCGGCTTTAAAATCTATCTCGAAAATATCCATAAGCTTTTTAGTAAAGCTTGCGCCGCCAAAATGAATATCCCGGCTTAACCGCGGAGCAGCATTATCAATAATATTAACATTGGTTATGGTTGAGCCGATATTTAAAAGGCAGATAGACTTATGTTCGGCAATTTGAACATTCGGATAATTAAAATTAAAAGCGTTGATTAAGGCCAGCGAGTCGATATCCACGATATTCGGCCTTAGGCCAGCCCCCTCTAGAGATTTAAGCCTCTGACGGGTAAATTCTTTTTTAAGCGCCGCGATTAACACCAGCATCTTATTATCGGGCAAGTCATCTTTTAAGATCTCCGCGTCCAGATTAACTTCCTCCAGCGCGAAAGGAATATGTTTGGCGGCCTCAAATTTAAGCGCTTGGCGCAATTCTGATTTACTCATCCGCAAAAAATTCACATAGCGGATAATCGTCGATGAACCGCAAAACGAAATATTTACCAAGTCGGCATTTTGCGCGCGCGTAATTTTCTTCAGCGCATCAACAGGGTCAAGCTGGCTTTCCTCTACATCAAAAGCCACCAGCTCAGCAGAATTACCGTTAACTTTTAGCTTTACGCACTTAATCAACTGCGTGCCGATATCCAAGCCAAAACTAAATCTCTCTTTTACCTCGGGCAGCTTCATTTTAAAAAAAATATTCTTCATTTAAATTTAATTTTCCAGCTTATTTTTTATCACAGCTCTCTGTAATGATCAATCCGCCGGTTGACACCGCATAAACTACTTTTCCGGTGAGTTGGCAATTTAGCGGAGAGGCAGAACAATTATAACCTGCATCATCCAGGCGCTGACAATCATACTCATAGCCCCTAATCGCAGGCACCGCTAAATAATCTCTCTCCAGATACACCGGCTTACCCTCCGTAAGCTGCTTAATATTGGAAGGATAGGCGCCCTTATTGTCCTTAGCAAAATTTTCTAAAGCCGTGGAAAAAAGCTTAAGGTTATCTCGCGCCAAATACTGGTTCTGCTCTATATTATAAACAATTATCTTATGGGCAACCCAGCGCAGCAATAACGCGCTAAAAGCAACCACAATCATCACGGTCACAAAACTTCTGGCTTTTAAATTCAACATTTTTTTAAAAACTCTTAAAATCCGTATCGCTGGATGCGGAAGTATCGCTACGTAAAATCTGCGCCCCGGTTACAATCTGATAGTTGTGTTCTGCCAACACCGGGTTAACCGCCATGGCCCGGATATCGTAACCCAACCGCTGAACTGAGCCAACCAGATAACGAAAATTAGCCACCTGGGCTAAAGTGGAAAAATCCTGCGCGGCATATTTACCATCCACTAAAAACTGCAGATTAGCCTCATCTGCTTGAGCATAAAACCCGTCATGACTAGAAGCGTACACCTCAAAACTCGTGGCAATGCCCCGGAGATTTGCCTGCGCGTTCATCTCATTGGC
>JAZDEW010000066.1:0-10915 GCA_043808425.1 Candidatus Omnitrophota bacterium | reverse complement strand
AATGGCAGCTTATCTGAGGAATTTTTACGCCAGCTGGGCATTGAAGCTTTTGGCCAAACCAGCAAATATGACGCGGCAATTTATAATTATTTAAGCGGTCATTTTAAAAGCAATAAAGAGGCAGAAAAGTTTCCCCAAGAGTTTAACTTGACCTTTCAGAAAGTGCAAAATTTGCGTTATGGCGAGAATCCGCACCAGCAGGCGGCATTTTATAAGGAGAGTGGGAAGAGCGATGGTCTGGTGAATTTAAACCAGCTGCAGGGTAAAGCGCTTTCGTTTAATAATATCCTGGATCTTAATTCCGGGCTTGAGCTGGTTAAGGAATTTTGCGTCCGTCCGGCCGCGGTTATTATCAAACATAATAATCCCTGCGGGGTGGCGCAAGAGGATACTTTAAAGAAGGCATTTTTAAATGCCTGGAAATGTGATAAGCTCTCTTCATTCGGGGGAACAGTTGTTTTGAATATGAAGATGGATTTAAAAACTGCCCAGGCTATTGCCCAGAGCGGATTTTTAGAATGTATCGTTGCTCCAGGGTTTGACCAAGAGGGGTTGAAATTATTTAAGGATAAAAAAAATCTACGTATATTAGAAATAAGCGATCTGGGCACTATCGCGGAAATGGATTTTAAAAGGGTAAGCGAAGGTTTGCTTTTGCAGGATAAAGATAGTGTGCCTCTTAATTTGAAGGATTTAAAGATTGTTACCAAAAAGAAGCCCACAAAGCAGCAGATGAAGAGTTTAATTTTCGGTTGGCAGGTGGCCAAGCATGTTAAATCCAACGCGATTATTTTAACCAAGGGAACCAAGACCGTCGGTATCGGCGCGGGCCAGATGTCGAGGGTAGATTCAGTAATGTTGGCAAAAAAGAAAGCCGGGCTTTTAAGCAAAGGCTGTTGTCTGGCTTCTGATGCTTTTTTCCCCAAAGCCGATGCCATATTCTGGGCGCATAAAGCCGGCGCAAAGGCCATTATTCAGCCGGGAGGCTCTATCGCTGATCAGGAGATTATTGCCTCTTGCAATAAGTATAAGATTGCTATGGTTTTTACAGGCATAAGGCATTTTCGGCATTAGAAATTAAAGGGACGATTCTATTTTTCAACCAGGTTAAGCGACAGAAAAACAGAATCCTGCCTACTGTCAGGCAGGCGCTCCCTTGATTTAAAAGATGACTTATCCGCAAGTAATAAGATACCTTAACTCCTTCGCTGACTACGAAAAAAATATAAACTATCCTTATCAAGAAACGTTTGAACTAAAACGTATTCAAGATTTTCTCGCGATTATTGGAAATCCCCAGGATTCTTTACGCGTGATTCATGTTGCCGGAACAAAAGGCAAGGGCTCAACTTGCGCTTTTGCCGCCTATATCCTCAGGGAGTTAGGTTTTAGTGTTGGGCTTTACACCTCGCCCCATTTAAATGATTTTAGAGAACGCATAAGAATTTTGGTTCCGTCATTGCCAAGAGCGCAAGCGGGGCTGGCAATGACAAAGGGCAAGGTTTGTGATTTCGAAGGCATGATTTCTAAAGAAGCGCTCTCGAGTTTAGTTAATGAATTAAAACCGAAGATTAATAAATATAATTGTTATTCAAAGCATGGCCAACTTTCCTTTTTTGAGGTTTATACTGCCCTAGCTTTTTTGTATTTTAAGCGCCAGCAGATTAATTTTGCCGTTTTAGAGACGGGCTTGGGGGGTAGATTGGATGCGACTAATGTTGTCCAATCTCTTGTATGCGGCATTGCGTCGATTAGTTTAGAGCATGTGCAATTATTAGGCCATACTTTGGGTAAAATTGCCGTCGAGAAAGCGGGAATTATTAAGCAGCCTGGCGCAATCGTAATTTCGGCCTTACAGGCTAAGCCAGCTCAAGAGGTAATCCGTAATCGGTGTAAGAAATTTCAAGCTAAACTTTTTGAGGTTGGCCGGCAGATAAAATATTCTAATTCCCAAGGCGGCCTGGTGATCAAGGGTTTGAAAAATGATTATAAAAATTTACACCTAAACCTTTTGGGGGCGCATCAGGCAGCGAACGCGGCCCTGGCGGTTGGGCTGGTGGAGGGTTTAAGTTTTCATGGGTTCCATCTTAAGGTTTCTGCCATACGCCGAGGATTATGTAATGCTGTTTGGCCGGGGAGATGTGAAATAGTTCAAAGAAATCCTTTAATTGTTTTAGATGGCGCGCAGAATTTGGCCTCTGCGCGGGTTTTAAAAAGAACAATAAGAGATAAATTTAAATATAAAAAACTTATTTTAGTTTTAGGAATTTCCGCGGATAAAGATATTCCTGGAATCTGTAAAACATTAAGCCCATTAGCCGATGAGATTATTCTTACCCGTGCGCGGACTTCCCGGGCAGCTGATCCGGCAAGACTGGCCGGTTATTTTAAGAAAAAGTTATATTTGACGCGGAGCGTAAAAGAAGCTAAGCTTTTAGCCAGAAGCCTAGCCGCAAAAAATGATTTAATTTTAGTCACGGGTTCATTATTTGTAGTCGGAGAATTTAGAGATGTGGGAAGATAATTTAGAAGATACTATTGCCGCGGTTTCTACTCCTATCGGAGAGGGAGGAATCGGTATTGTTCGCCTTAGCGGCCCGGAATCCCTGGCTATTGCGGGTAAAATATTTCTCGGCCTAAATAAAAAGAAACCGACACAATTTAAGAGCCACTCGATGCATTATGGAAAAATTGTTGATGGCCATAAAATTATTGATGAGGTTATTCTTACCGTTATGCGTGCTCCTAAGTCATATACTCGTCAGGATGTGGTGGAGATAAACGGTCACGGAGGCGCGTTGTCTTTACGCGGGATTTTAGACCTAGCTCTTAAACACGGTTGTCGCTTAGCTAGCCCGGGCGAGTTCACTAAGCGGGCGTTTTTAAATGGCCGTCTGGATTTGGCTCAGGCCGAAGCGGTGATTGATATTATTCGCGCTAAAACAGACTCGGCGCTCAAAATTAGCTTAGGGCAGTTAAGCGGTAGGTTATCTCAGGAGATTAATAAAATTCGTCAAAAGCTGTTAGATATTTTAGTAATTCTGGAGGCAAATATTGATTTTCCCGAAGAAGATCTCCCCGCGCAGGATTTGACGGAAATAGCGCTTGGCCTTAGGGCTGTTAATACGCGGCTAAACGCATTGTTAAGCAGTGCTTCCAGTGGCCGGATCTTGCGCGAAGGACTGCATGTAGTTATTTGTGGAAAACCCAATGTCGGAAAATCCTCACTTTTAAATGTTTTACTTAAAAAAGAGCGTTCGATTGTTACCCCGGTTGCCGGAACTACGCGTGATACTATTGAAGAGCTAATGGATATCAAGGGTATTCCGGTGAGAATTGTGGATACGGCCGGAATACTTAAGCCGCGCAATTTGATTGAGGCCGCAGCGGTTAAGCGTTCGCGCAGCCAAATTAACTTAGCGGATTTGGTAATTATTTTATTTGATGCTAATAGCCAGCTGGATTATCGCGATCGAAAATTGATTAAGGAAGTAAAAAATAAAAATGTTATCGCGGTAATTAATAAAATTGATTTAAAGGCGCGGATTGAAAAAGATGAAATTACCCGGGTATTTTCTCGAGTCGTGGAACTGGCGGCCAAATCAGGAAAAAATCTAAATCTTTTAGAGGACGCTCTGTGTAATTTTGTTTATCAGGGAAAATTGCCTAGCCCGGAGTTTATGCTCGTAAGCAACCTCAGGCATATTCATGCTCTTCGGGATGCGCAAAAGCTCGTGGGTGAAGCCGGGGTTGGTTTATCCGATAAGCTGCTCATAGAATTTATTACACAAAATTTAAAAGATGCCTGTGTTTATTTGGACAAAATCTTAGGTAAAAGTTTTTCGGAGGATCTGCTGGATAAAATTTTTACTAATTTTTGTATCGGAAAATAATTAAAGCGGATTTTCTCTATTGGTAATGGCTTTACTGATTTCTTTGGAAAGGCTCTCTAAAGGGAAAGGCTTGACCAGATAACCTACGGCTCCTAATTGATAGGCCTTTTTTATATCTACTAAATTGCCAAAACCTGAGATGATGATTATCGGAATGCCGTGAGTTTCCTGATTATTATTTAAGATCTCGCAAATTTCTAGCCCACCTAGATCGGGCATCAGCAAGTCTAAGAGTATAAGATCTGGTTTAAATGATTTAATTGCCGCAAAGGCATTTTTTGGCGCAATACAAACCATGATCTCGTAACCAGCACTAACCAGAGAGTCTCTTAATAAAGCAAGGACCTCTTCTTGATCGTCAACAATGAGAATTCTTTTTTTGGGTAGGTTATCTTTAATTAGCAAAGTTTTCCTTTGTAGTTGAGTAACCTAATTAATAGTATAATCATATTTGCAGTAATAGTCAAGACCGCCGATAAAATAAATAATAAAGAAAAACTTATTGCAGAAAGACAGTTTTCGTTAGATAATAGCCTTCAAGCGTTTCCCAGCAATTTTTTTTAGAAGAGTAAACATATGGATAAATTAAAAATTGAAAAGGCTGTGCGCCAGATACTTGAGGCAATTGGCGAGGATCCCAAAAGAAAAGATCTTTTAGAGACTCCTCGCCGGGTTGCCCAGATGTACGAGGAGATTTTTTCCGGGATTAAGCAAAATCCGGAAAAAGAGCTGGAGGTAATTTTAGAGCAAAAGCATCATGAGATTATTCTCCTGCGCGGCGTGCCTTTAATTAGCATGTGTGAACATCATTTTTTACCTTTTGCGGGCAAGGTGAATGTTGCCTATATCCCTAAGAACGGCCGGGTTACCGGTTTAAGCAAATTGGTGCGCGTGATTGAAATTCTTGCGCGCCGGCCGCAGGTGCAGGAGAGGCTGACCACGCAGATTGCGGAGATTATTATGTCTAAACTAAAGCCGCTAGGGGCCATGGTGGTGATTGAAGCTGAGCACATGTGCATGTCTATGCGGGGGGTAAAAAAACCCGGAACGATGACGGTAACCAGCGCCGTGCGCGGGATTTTTAAAGAAAATGAAAAGACCCGCTCCGAAGCGCTGGCCTTGATGCGCCAGTAAATAAAATATTCTAACCAGGTTAAAAAGGCCCAATTCTAACCTGGTTAGAATTGTAGAAAGGGAGAAAGCTTTGAGAAAAACATTGGTATTATTAATTTTGACATTTATTTTATCCGGCTGCGCTACTTATAAATTTCAGAAGCCGGATGCTACTGGGGCCCAGGGCTATTTGGCCTATTATGATGATGAGCCTATTTTAGAATATACCGTTGGAAAAGAAAAATCCCTGCCGGATTTGGCTTTAGCTAAAGAACGGTTTAAGCGGCGTAAATCAAGGGTTGAATATTATTATAAAGAAATGGATCAAATGGAATCGCGCTTAAAAGAATGTTTTTGGGACCCGCCGGCGATGATTTTAGATTTTTTTGGAGGAGTTTTACGTTGGCCGTTTGTTGCCGTAGCAGATTATAAATATAATCGTAACCCGGAATATAAAGCCCGCGTGGACAGGCTAGATGAAGAGAAGGAGACATTAGAAACGGCGCGCCTGGATAGCTTAAGAAAAGAGCTGAACGCTTATATTGATGAAGATTTAGCTAAGGAATCCTTATTGCCGACCGTGGCGGAAGCGGTGGTTGCTGCACCTAAATCTCAGCCGGAAGTTTTGGTCGCGACGCCGGAACCTTTACCGGTGCTTCCGGTAATACCGGTGATTCCAAAGGCGATACCTGAAGTAGAAACAGCTCTGGTTAATCTGGAAATAGCTTCTGTGTCTTTGGCGGCTCCGGTTGCGATAAAAGAACCCGTGTCTCTAGTGGATCCGGTGATTGTTCAGCCGTTAACAGAAACTAAACCCATTGTGGCGGAAGAAGTAGCGGTAACCAGGTTAGCATTAGAGCCACCCGTGGCCTTGATTATTGCTCAGCCCTCCAAAGGTAACTCTCCGCTTAAAGTAAATTTTTCTGGCCAGAAATCATATTCGAAATCAGGCAAGATTGTTGCTTATGATTGGGATTTTGGTGACGGGGATATTTCTACCAAGAAAAATGCTCAGAATACTTATTGGAGCGCCACTTTTGGCTCGCGGAGCTATACCGCCACACTTACGGTCAGAGATGATAAAGGCACCACCTCCACCACCTCCTCCACCATCGAAGTAATCACAAAATAAAACATTCTAACCAGGTTAAAAAGCCCTTATTCTAACCTGGTTAGAATTGAAGGAAAGAGGAAGGAGTAGGTTTTTTGCCTTGCCGCATTGGTGTCACCCAAACTTGTGTAAATTTCCGGCGCATCCAGTAGGTCATCTTTTGTGCCTTTTAGATAAAAATGGGCCCCTGAATATGGCCATTCCGCAGCCTCTTTACATAAACCTGCCTTAACCGGGTTTAAATCTATATAACGCATAACTGCCAGCAGCTGGTAATCATTATCTACTAATTCTCCATAAAACCTATCTTCCCAGAAATGACCTTTTCTTGCATAATGTTCGTTATACCAGCGCGCATACCATCTATTTATGGAATGCATAATTTGTGAAATATTGGTGGTAGCAAATAGTTTAATCAGGAGATGTACATGATTATTTATAATTGAATAGTTATGTAGCAAGAAGCCATGTTTCTCTTTGCATTTTTTTAGGATGGTTTTGTATTGGGTAAAATCGAGCTTATTTTCAATAAGAAGCTCTTGATTATTACAACGTGTAACAATATGGCAGATTGCATCCTGGCAATTAAATCTTTCTCGTTTTGCATGAGTTATGGTTAAGGCCATATGTTTATATCCTCCTGTTTAAAAGTATTCTAACTAGGTTAAAAAGCCCCCTTTTTAACCTGGTTAGACTGGTGATTAGGTTGAGAAGGCGCGGTCTAGGGAGCGGTATTGGATGGCTTCGGCGATGTGCTCGGCTTGGATGGTTTCGCTTCCCGCTAAGTCACTAATGGTTCGGCTGACCTTGAGTATTTTATCGTAAGCCCGGGCGGAAAAACCTAATTCTGTTATTGCCATTCGCATTAGCTCTTGGGACTCTTTACCTAAAGCGCAGTATTCTTTGATTAGTTTGTTCGACATTTGGGCATTACAAAATATGCCCGTAGAGTGGAATCTTTGTCGTTGAATCGCGCGGGCATTTTCCACGCGCTGTCTGATGGTGGCTGAGGGTTCCGCGTCTTGGGTATCGGTTAATTCCCGGTATTTTATCTGCGGAACTTCGATATGGAGATCAATTCTGTCTAACAGCGGGCCGGAAATTTTTCCTAAGTAATTTCTGATTTTTGCCTGATTGCAGTGGCAGAGCTTTTGCGGGCTAAAATAATTACCGCACGGACAAGGGTTAAGCGCGGCCGCTAAAATAAAACAAGCGGGAAAAACAAGCGTCCCTTTTATGCGGCTGATACAGATTAGATTATCTTCTAAAGGTTGTCGTAATGCTTCTAAGGCTTTACGGCTAAATTCCGGCAGTTCATCCAAAAAGAGGACTCCATAATGGGATAGGCTGATTTCTCCGGGCTTAGGCATGCTGCCTCCGCCGATTAAGGCCACATCTGAGATGCTATGATGCGGAGCGCGGAAAGGCCGGGTTCCGATGAAACCATCCTTGCTTAGTAATGCGCCGGCAATGGAGTGGATTTTAGTTATTTCCAATGTCTCTGCTAAAGAAAGGCTGGGCATGATGGTGGGAATTCTTTTGGCGAGCATGGTTTTTCCGCTTCCCGGAGGGCCGATCATTAAAATATTATGGCCCCCGGATACCGCCACCTCTAGGGCTCTTTTAGCAAAATACTGCCCTTTGACTTCGGAAAAATCCAAAGTGTAATGCGCGCTATTTTTAAGGATTTGGCTAATCTCTAATTTAAGCGGCGGCCAAGAACCGGGGTCGGCTAAAAACTGCACCACCTCTTTTAAGTTTTTTAGCGGCCAGACAGATATTTCTGGTATAATTGCCGCTTCTTTGGCGTTTTCTTCGGGGAGAACAAGATTTTTTAGGGGAGATTTAGCCAGGGTCAAGCTTATGGGTAGAACGCCGCGTACCGGCCGCAGCTGTCCATCCAGGGACAACTCTCCCAGAAATGAGTAATTTTTAAGCGGATCTTTACTGATTTGTCCGGTGGCGGCCAGAATGCCCAGGGCAATGGCCAGATCAAAGCAAGCGCCTTCTTTTTTAATATCAGAGGGGGCGAGATTTATGGTTATTCTTTGGGCCGGCCAGTCGAATCCCGAATTTTTAATCGCGGCCCGCACCCTTTCTTTGCTTTCCTTGATCGCCGCATCGGCCAGCCCGACCAGGTTTATCGCGGGAAGGCCATAGGCAATATCAATTTCTATTTCCACGGGATAGGCCTCCAGGCCCAGAAGGCCAAAGCTGTAAGTTTTAGCAATCATCTTTTCTCCTTGTCTACCTAGACAACACCCGCGCAATTCCAATTAGCGCGGGGTGTCGAGTTTACCTGGACGTATTGTCAAAATTTCTTGCTTCAGTTTATATCTATTTTCTGTTTTTCTTAAATGTTGTAACAATTGGGTACCCTCCCTTTACCCCTCACAAGGGGAGGGGTGTATAGATTTGCCTGCCGCAGGCAGGCTTCTAAAGCAATAGACGTGCGGAATTTAATAATCTAACGGGGTTTTTTAAGTAAAATAACTTGCTTTTTAAGGGGAGGATAATATAATATGAGTCTATGAATAAAGATGCGGTTAAGAACCTAGCGCTTGTTTTGTTGTTAGGTGTTGTTATTTTTAGCATGGTTAGATATGTTGGTGAATTAAGGGCAAGATTCATACTCCAGGATGCTCTGACTCAGTCTCAAAGCGCAGTGGTAGTCTTGGCACAAGAGAAGCAAAACTTATTGCAAGAACTGGAGAAAGAAAAAGAGCTTAATGAGCAGTTGGCGGCTAATAACGTAGAGCTTAAAGATTATTTAAAAGCAAGCACAGGCAGGATAACGCGTTTTTTCCGGAGCAGCTCAAAAACTCAGCATGAGCTTGAAGAGATAAGCGCTAAGTTCGCGGTATTAAAGGCGGAAAACAGGGCGTTGATTGAAAGCCATAAGCGTAGTTATATTGAAAATGAACAATTAAAATTAAAATTAAGTTCGGTGGCTGAACTAAGAAAAGTAATTCGAGAACTAAGGGCGAAGCGCTTTAAATCCCCTGGCTTTGCCACAGGAGGAAACAAGGGATTTTTGATTAAGGATGGCCGGTCGACTTTAGAGAAGATTAGGATTGAAGTTGTTCCCGCGAAAACTAAAGAATAATGAGAGATTTTTTTATCGAAGTATTTAAAAATAAAATTCTGATGACAACTATTTCCGCCTGGCTAATTGCCCAGACGATTAAAGTGGTTATTGGAATATTTTTTAAGAAAAAATTTGATTTTCGTTTGTTTATTGGGAGCGGAGGAATGCCTTCGGCGCACGCGGCCGGCGCCTCATGCCTGGGAACAAGCATTGGTTTGGAATGCGGGTTTGATAGTGTTTATTTTGCTTTGGCATTTGCTTTCGCGATCGTCGTGATGTTTGATGCCCAAGGGGTGCGCCGTTCCACGGGTAAGCAAGCGGGTATCTTAAACACGATTATGGAGGATATTTATTGGCGGGGTAAAATTCAGCAGATGCGTTTGCGTGAGCTTATCGGGCATACTCCGGTAGAAGTAATCGCGGGGCTGCTGTTAGGTATCGTGATTGCTTTAATTTCCGGAATTAAATAAAATAAGTGAGAGTATAATTAATAAAGCTGTTTGTGTTTATTTTAATGGTAAATAAATAGGGGGTTTCGCGTGAAAAAAAGAGCCGGGATTATAATTGTCGCGTTAATCGTTATAGGCAGCATGATTGTTTTTTTTAACAGTAGAAAAATTAACAAGGCAGTTAAGCTTCCCGGCCGTGCTTCAGCGCGTTCTTTATCGGCTCAAGCGCGCAAACTGGAGGCTAAAGGCAGCGTGCTGGAGGCCAAGGCATTGTATCAGAATTTGGTAAATGATTTCCCGGAGTCCCCGGAGGTAACGAATTGGCAGAAGAAAGCAGAAAATATCAATATTAAATTACTCTTCTCTTCCGCGCTTACGCCCAAAAGCATAATTTATCAAATCCGTCCGGGAGACACCTTAAACAAGATCGCCCGCGAGCATAAAACGACGACGGAACTCATTATGAAAAGCAATAACCTTAATAGCGCGCTAATAATTCCCGGGCGCAAAATTAAAATTTGGAATGCCCCTTTTAATATCTTGGTGGATAAATCGCAAAATATATTGCTGCTTAAAAATGGCGAGGAGATTTTTAAGAGCTATATTGTATCTACCGGAAAAGATAATTGTACCCCCGTGGGTACCTTTAAAATTATTAACAAACTTGTTAACCCTACCTGGTTTAAGGCCGGGGCGGTGGTGCCGCCGGAAAGCACGCAGAATGTGCTGGGTACGCGCTGGATGGGTTTTGATCTGGCTGGTTACGGTATTCATGGGACCATCGAGCCAAAAGAGCTAGGCAAACAGGTGACCCAGGGATGTGTGCGTTTGAGCAACGCGGATGTTGAGGAGCTCTATAGCATTGTTCCCGCGGGTACTGAAGTTAGTGTAATCGAATAATACTTATGGCTGGATTAGATTTTGAAAAACCGATTGTGGAGTTAGAAAAAAAAATTCAAGAGCTTAAATCTTTTATGGCGGATAAAAAAATTGATTTATCCGCGGAGATTGAGAAGCTTGAAGATAAGCTCAAACATTTAAAAAAAGATACCTATATTAATCTCTCCGCCTGGCAGAAAGTGCAGCTTGCCCGCCATCCCCTGCGGCCGTATACTCTGGATTATATCAGCATGATTATGTCGGATTTTTTGGAGTTACACGGCGATCGGCTTTTTAGCGATGATAAAGCTTTGATTTGTGGCCTGGCTAAACTGGATAAAAAAAGGTTGATGGTGATTGGGCACCAAAAAGGCCGGGATAC
>JAZDEW010000065.1:0-45121 GCA_043808425.1 Candidatus Omnitrophota bacterium | reverse complement strand
ACCGAGTATCGCTGCATCCCGTGGGAAAAGTTTACGAGGTATCTGCTAACTCTTAAGAAAAAAGGAGTGTGAAAAATGCCAAAGAAACCAAAATTTAAGCCGGTGATTACGCGGGTAAAACTCAACCCTGAGCAGGCGGTGTTGAGTTGCACGTGTTATCAAGATGGAGGCCGAACTTTGCCAGCGGGTGGGGGAGGATGGCACCGAGGAGGTGTTTCCTGGTTTTGTGGGATAGGAGGGAACAGAGGAAGTGGCACTTCACAGTACAAATACGTGGGTATAGGTGGCGCTTGTGGCGAGTCAGTGGCAGGGTCAATACCAGCTTCCTAAATCATTTGGTTTGATGCGAATTTTCTAAAACCAATAAAAATATACGCAAACTCGCGATAATTAGCGTTAAAAAACAATGAAAAAAAACAGCCTCACTCGTTTCGCCCGCAAGTTAGTCAGCAAAAAAGAACATTTCCCCTTTAGCGGCCAAATTGAGCTTACCTACCGTTGTAACCTGGATTGCATCCATTGTTGTTGTAAAGGTCCAGAGGACAGAGGTCAGAGAACAGAGAAAAGAGAGTTAACTACTGAGGAGTGGAAGAAAATCCTGGATACGCTTCAGCAAGAAGGCTGTATCTGGCTTACTTTTACCGGAGGAGACCCTTTGGTTAGGGATGATTTTTTAGAGCTCTATTCCTATGCTAAGGAAAAAGGTTTTATTATTACGATTTTTACCAATGGTTATAGCCTTACAGAAGAAATTATCAATTATTTGGCAAAATTGCCTCCTTTTTCCATTGAGATAACCCTGAATGGCATAACCAAAGAGGCGTATGAATCAATTACGCGGATTAAAGGTTCATTTGACCGGGTAATTAGCAACCTTAAATTATTATCAAAGAGCGGGATTAAACTTATCCTAAAATCTAATTGCCTAAAACAGAACAAAAATGAGATCGCCAAGATAAAGGGATGGACAGAAGAGCTCTTAGGCAAACCGGCACAGAAGAAGTATCGTTTCAAATACGACCCGATGATCTATCCGCGGCTTAACGGAGATAAGACGCCTTGTAATTACCGGCTTTCTTTTGAAGAATTGGTGGAGTTAAAAAAACAGGACCCGGATATCTGGGAAGAGTATCAAAAAGGCTTGCACAGCGATTTCCCGGATTTAAAAAGAGACGGAAGTTTCCTTTATCATTGCAACTCCTGGATGCAGCAATTTTTTATTAATCCCTATGGAAGATTAAAATTTTGTATCTTTTCCGATAAATTCAGCATAGATTTAAAAACCACTCCATTTAAAGAAGGTTTTTACCGCTGGGCCGCGCAAATCTTAAATGAACGCTTTAAAACCAATTCCAAATGCAAAGATTGCTCTTTGCGGCCAGTATGCTATCATTGTCCGGCAAGGGCATATTTGGAGACAGGGGATGAAGAATCACTGGTACCTTATTATTGCCAATTGGCAGAAGAGACAGCTAAAGAGATTGCTTCGGTCGCTTCGCTCCCTCGCAATGACACGAAAATGAGAATTTTTCAGCGGTAACTAATTGGAAAGGAATAAGGATGGAGCATAAAGTTAATCTTAAAATCGCGGATACAGTTATACTAATACAGAGCCGTTTCCCCTTAGAGCAGCTTAGCGCGGAAGAGCAAAAGCTGCAAGTTGCTGAACGGTTTGATAACTTCTTCTATAAAGGAAGCCAAAAACCGGATATTTTAATTGATATCGAGATCGTAGATAAGCTTCCTGAAATCCATAATGCCAAGCCGGTATTTATTACCTATCACTTCCAGGATAAAAGCGAGAACTGGCGCTTGCTTAAAAAAGGCGATACCTATATCTATAAATGCCCGCTGGAAGATAAAAAACAAGTTTTGCTGGTCAATAAAACCTTTGATAGCGTAAAAGCGTATTTGTTGCCTAAAAATAGAAAACAGAAAACAGAAAACAGAGGACAGAAGATAGAAAGTAGAAAACAAGAAGAAAAAGAATTTGTCTGGAATACTTCGGACATAATCTATGATTTTTTGCAGGTTTTATTGATAAATTATTTTGCTCAAAGAAATCAGGGTATCTTTACTCATTCTATTGGAGTAAAGGACCTGGACGGCAGTGGCCTGCTTTTTAGCGGTAAATCCGGGGCAGGCAAAAGCACCACAGCGAGATTATGGCATAAACATTCAAAGGCAATGGTCTTAAACGATGACCGCATAATTGTGCGTAAACTCAATGGCAAATTTTTCATCTATGGCTCTCCCTGGCACGGTGAGTTTAGCGATTATCTTGCTTCCAGAATTGAATCAGCGCCGCTTAAAAGAATATTCTTTATTCACCATTCCCCTGAAAACATCGCAACACGGATTTCGCCAAAACAGGCGTTCAGCCTGCTTTATTCCGCTTTATTTCCTACCTTTTGGGATAAAAACTGCTTAGAAAACATAGCCGCATTTTGCGATGATTTGGTAAAAAATGTGCCTTGTTGCAGCTTGGGGTTTGTGAATGACAAAAGGATGATTGAGTTTGTGAGAAAACAAAAGTAGAAATTATTAGCATGGAACGAGGGTTATGAATGAGGGGACGCGAATTTTCGCTAATCTTAGAACGCGAATGGACGCGAATCCAACGCGAATGGACGCAAATAAATATTCGCGTGAATTAGCGTTAGATTCGCGTATATTCGCGTTTATGAAAATAAAATCTCCTCTTACCCATAAAAAAGAAGTCGCGCCTTTATGCGCGGCAGGCGCGGATGAGTTTTTCTGCGGAATTGAGCCTTATAATTGGAGAAGAAAATATAAGGACTTCTCCATAAATCAGCGCTCAACCGGAGCTAATTTTACTAAATTAGCGGATTTAGAAAAGGCAATTCAGGTTGCGCATCAATATAAAACTAAGGTGCACATAGCAGTGAATGCCTTTTTTTATTTAGCAGAGCAGTATAAAGCAGCGCAAACGATTATTAAGGATGTATTGGGTATAGGAGCGGATGGAATAATTTTTGCTGATCCGGGATTGTTAAACGCGAATGGACGCAAATCTATTGACGCGAATTTTCGCGAATGCAAGGATTCATTGAATGTTAAGGATGTGATTATTGGGACTGATGCGGTTATCTTTAATAGTGCTGCTGTAAAATTCTATAAGAAATTAGGTGCCACAAGGGTGGTATTTCCCCGGGCAATGACTATAGCTGAGATGAAAGAGGTTGTAGAATCTGATAGGTTTATGGAATATGAGGCGTTTATTATCCATGACCTTTGTTTTTTTGAAGATGGATTTTGCGCCTATTGTAAGGAGCAGGCCGGCAGCGTAAAAAAAGAGGGTAGGGCCAGGGGTAACGCGTATTTTTTTACCGCTTCGCGTTTGCCTTCTCGCGGCTATGGCGGCGGTTGCCGCACTTCTTTTAAGCGGCAGAAGATTTCAGTAGCTAATAATAGACAAATAGGAAAAATCAAGCCATTCACATTTTGGATGAAAAAGCATATTGAAGGTTGCGGCGCCTGCGCGATTTACGATTTTAAAAAAATCGGAATAACTAATCTTAAGGTATTAGATAGGAACCTGCCCACGGAAGAAAAGATTAAAGCCACCGCGTTTATAAGAAAATCTTTGGGCTTTTTAGAGAGTGGCAATATTTCTAAAACGGATTATATGGAAAAATGCAGGGAGCTGTTTAAAAATACATTTAAGATTAAATGTAATCAATACGATTGCTATTATCCTTAAATGCGAATTTACGCTAATCGAACGCGAATGGACGCGAATCTATTGACGCGAATGGACGTGAATCTAACGCGAATAGACGCGAATGGACGCTAATCGAACGCGAATGGACGCGAATAGACGCGAATCTATTGGCGCAAATAGGCGCAGATTTTAATGATAGAAAAAGTATTATATAAAGATTTATCTTACAAATTAGTAGGATGTTTCTATGAAGCCTATAATGAATTGGGCCCGGGCCACAAAGAGCAAATTTATCACGAAGCACTGAAAATATGTTTTGATGGGCAGAATATAATTTATAACGAGAAAAAACGAATAAGGGTAGAATTTAAAGGTAAGGATATTGGAATATATGAACCAGATTTTATAATTGATGAGAAAATCATTTTAGAAATAAAATCAGTTCTTTTAATGCCAAGTGTCTTTGAGAAACAACTTTATTATTACCTAAGAGGCACGAATTACAAAGTTGGATATTTAGTAAACTTCGGCAGTGAGAAAATAGATATAAGGCGTAGAGTCTATGATTTAGCAAGGAAACATTCGCGCATATTTGCGTTCGATTTGCGATAATTCGCGTCTATGGAAAAAGCTATCCACATAACCAATCTTAGGAATCTAAAATATTTCCGGAAAGGGAAGTATCAAAGAATATACTGGGGAATAGAATTCTGCCAGAACCTTATTCCTTCTCTGACAGATACTGAGAAGATTTTAAGATTTGCAAAGGAAAACAGTCTTAACTTGAGCTTTGTCAGCCCTTTTGTTACCGAGCAGGGATTAAGAAGATTAAATAAGATGTTTGAATGGTTTAGGAAACAAAGAGTCAAAAATCTTGAGATAGTGGTAAATGACTGGGGTGTTTTAGAATGCCTAAATAGGGAATTTAACGGGTTTTTTGAAATTGCCTTAGGAAGGCTTCTGGTAAGGCAACAGAGAGACCCCGTGACGAAGAGTGTTTTAGAAAAACAGCCGCCTTTTGCAATAAGAGGTAAAGATGGGAAGATTCATATAGTTGTGCATAAGGTTCCTGATAAGCAGTATCAGGATGGCGCAAGGCAATCTTACGTGAATTCTCCTTTAGTTCAAGATCTTTTAGCCAAATTTGGCGTAAAAAGGGTGGAGTTGAACAGTCTTTTGCAGGGGCTGAATTTAGAAGGAATTAGGTTTAAGAAATCTCTATATACACCATTTGTGAATATTTCCACCGGTCGTTTCTGTCCGATGGAAACAAGATTTCAAAAGATATACCGGATCAATGTGTGTAAAAGGGAATGTCAGAAGTATTACGATATCCTGAGAAACAGGGCAATTCCTAAGATTATTTATAAAAGGGGCAATACCACCTTCTACAAAAACTCTGTAGATGTAAAGCAGATTAAAAAAACAGATATAGATAGAGTTATATATCAGCCCGAATTGCCGTTTTAACGCTGAAGACGAACGCTAAACTGCTAAATCGTTAAACTGTTGCAGAAGGGAGGGCTAAACAAATGCCTAAGAATCAAAAAAATTTAACCCAACGGGGGGGGGGAATCTAAAAAACCAAAATTTAGAGGACGCGAATGGACGCGAATCTTAGAACGCGAATTTACGCTAATCGAACGCGAATGGACGCGAATAAACGCGAATAAACGCGAATCAAACGCGAATAGTCGCTAATTTGCGATAATTAGCGTTAGATTCGCGTATATTTGCGTTAAGAAAGGAGGTGCTAAGTTATGGGAAGAAAACCTAAATTTAAGCCGGTAATTACGCGGGTAAAACTCAACCCTGAGCAGGCGGTGTTGTCGTGTAATTGTTATAGTAGTGGAGCACGCTTGGTAGGAGGGGGGATGTGGGGTCTCATTGTTAACCATTCTTGTTATGGAATCAGGGTATCGGCGGGGTTAGGGGGGTGTTTGCCTGTGGGAGCAGAGTTGGTGTATCCTGGTTGGACTCCCGCTACTGCTTCTTCTTAAATCATAATTCCGGGGAATTCATAATTACAATGCAAATTCCGGAAATTCCGGGGACATAGTACTTAATTACCTTTGTAATCTTTATTCGCGGAAATTAGCGTCAATAAATTCGCGTGAATTAGCGTTGTTAAAAGGAGGTGCTAAGTTATGGGAAGAAAACCCAAATTTAAACCGGTAATTACGCGAATAAAACTCAACCCCGAACAGGCGGTGTTGTCGTGTAATTGTAACATAGGTGGAGAGAGGGCGGTGGCGTTTTCAGCGTTTTGGGATGGAGGGGTAGCGTATGGACCATTGTGCGGGACTAGGCCCGTGTACTCACTTTTAGTATGTAGAGGATCTTCTGGTGGTGCGGTGACATCAACAGGCAAGGAAGGTAGTATTGCGTCCTCCTAACCCTTTTTGTTTTTTGTTTAGACGCGAATAAACGCTAATCTAACGCGAATTGACACCAATAAAGCCTAACATTGAATATAGGTTATAGGACATCAGTTATCGTTGAGAGTAACTATTAACTATTTAACCGACAGGGAGGTGGAGTTATGATTACGAAGGAATTAATCTTGAGTGAAATCGAGAGAATTCCCGAACCATTGCGTGAGGAAGTCTTGGATTTTATACGCTTTTTAGAGGCTAAGGCGTTGAAACAAAAGATGGAAACAGCAATTGCAAGCGAATCATCTCTTAAAAAAGATTGGTTGAGGCCAGAGGAGGATGAAGCATGGCGAGATTTGTAAAAGGTGATATAATTGTTTTCCCCTTTCCGTTTTCGGACTTAACGCAGTTCAAAAGACGTCCTGCTCTAATTATTGCAGAATTAGAAGGAGATGATGTGATTCTTTGCCAGGTCACCAGCCAACAGCTTAAAGATAGATATGCTGTTTCAATTGATGAAGGTGATTTCGAAATGGGGACTCTTAAACAAAAAAGTAATATTAGGCCAAATCGCATATTTACAGCGGATCGCCGTATTATCTTATATCGAGTTGGTCGTCTCAAGTCTGGAAAAGTTAGTGAGATTATCGAAAGGATAATAGGTATTCTAAAGCAATGAATAAAGAAGTAATGCCCTTGATTGAAGCTGGGGCAGATGAGTTGTATTGCGGCTATCTCTCGCCAGAATGGGTTAGAGGATTGAGTTGGATAATCTTGGCCAGGGAATGCAGTTAGAATTATTCAGCAGGCTTTGCTTCAGGTAATTGAGCCTATCTTTGAAAAATCTTTTATCTTCGATTCCTACGCCTTTAGAGCATGGAACGAGGGTTATGAACGAGGGGGTTAAGAGGGTAAGACATAATTCCCTTTAACCCTTAAGAAAATAGGAGGTGCAAAGATGGGAAGAAAACCGAAATTTAGGGGACGCGAATGGACGCAAATCTTAGAACGCGAATTTACGCTAATCGAACGCGAATGGACGCTAATCTAACGACGCGAATAAACGCGAATCAAACGCGAATGGACGCGAATTCGCGAGAATTCGCGTCAATAGATTCGCGAGAATTCGCGTTTAAAAAACAATGAAATCCCAATCCTACAATAATTTCTGGCAGCGGCTGCATAAATCCGCGCAAGATAAAAGTTTTCCCTTACGGGTAATGTTTGAATTGACTTATAGATGTAATTTTAATTGCAAACACTGCTACGTGCCAAAGAGTTATAGAAAAAAAGGGGAACTAAAGACGAAAGAAGCTTGCCTGGTTTTAGATGAACTTAAGAATATCGGGTGTTTTTATTTAGGTTTTACCGGAGGGGAGGTATTTCTAAGAAAAGATATATTAGATGTCTTTTGGTATGCCAAGAGAAAAGGCTTTGAAATTATTATTTATACCAACGGTTCATTAATAGATAAAATGGTTGCCAAAGAACTAAAACGGATTAGGGTGAATAAAGTGGATATTACAATCCCGGCGATGAGTCCGTCGGCTTTTGAACGTATCAGCGGAGTGCCGGGTTCCCGGGAAAAAGTTTTCGCTGCCATTAACTTTCTGCGTGAAAACAAGGTGGCTATGGGATTTAAAACCTGTGTATTAAAAGAGAATGAATCAGAGATAAAGGATATTCAGAAATTTGCTAACTCTTTGGGCGCTTTGCATCGCTTGGATGATCTGCTTTCACCAAGATTAGATGGTTCAATGGAGCCGTATAAGTATAGGGGAACTCTATTGAACGCGAATGGACGCAAGTCTATAGACGCGAATATGCGCGAATCTCTAAATGCTAATCATCGCGAATCTAACGCGAATTTGCGCGAATGCTGTGATACGGATATTTGCGTTAATTCGCGTGCAATTAGCGAGAATTCGCGTCTCTTCAAATGCGGCGTAGGCGTAAGCCAGGCGGCAATTACTCCTTTGGGAGAGCTTAAACCGTGCCTGATGATTGATTATCCCAAAACGCGAATTTACGCGAATCAAACGCGAATGAACGCGAATGGAGAGACGCGAATAAACGCTAATTCGCGAAAATTAGCGTCAATAGATTCGCGAGGATTTGCGTTAAAGGATGCCTGGGAGAGATTGAAAGAATTCGTTGCGTCAATTAAGCCAGACAAAGATTATAAATGTAATAGATGTGAACTTGAACCTTATTGCAAATGGTGCCCGGCCAGGGGCTGGCTTTATAATAAAACTTTTACCCCGTTAGAGAAAACCAATAGAGAACAAAGTTCTCTAACGGGGTTTACTTCCTGCGAACCGGAAAGCAGAAAAAAAGCGGAATTAATAGCGCGAGCATTGATTCTATAATGATAAAATGCGAATATTCGCGAATTCGCGTGAATTAGCGTTAGATTAGCGTTAATTCGCGTCGTTTGATTAGTGTCCATTCGCGTCCTAATATTAGCGTCCATTCGCGTCGTTTGATTAGCGTCCATTCGCGTCCTTAGATTAGCGTCTATTCGCGTCCTAATATTAGCGTCCATTCGCGTCGTTTGATTGGCGTTAATTCGCGTATAAAAAAAATGCAAGAAATACAATACAAAACCTTCAGTTTAAAGACGCATAAGAAAAACTGGCAGATAAAAAGCCCGAATGTCTGCCAGTTTGAATTGACTTTTAAATGCGGCCTTCACTGCAAACACTGTTATACAGATTGTTATAATCGGCTGGGTTCCGTAAAGAATGAACTCGGCGCAAAAGAAGTTAAATTTATTTTAGACAAAATTCATCGCGCCGGTGTCCTCTGGCTCTGTTTTACCGGGGGAGACCCTTTAACCAGGAAGGACTTTCTAGAAATATATGCTTACGCGAAAAATAAGGGTTTTATCGTTACCGTATTTACCAATGCTTATTCCATGACCGAAGGAATCGCGGATTATCTTAAAAAAAGCCCTCCATTTGTGATTGAGATTACTTTGAACGCGGTTACTCAGGGGCTATATGAGAAAATTGTTCAAGTAAAAGGCTCGTTTGAAAAAGCAATGGCTGGTATCAAGTTAATAACCCAAAGAAGGTTACCAATAAAGATAAAAACACAGGTGATAAAAGATAATTTTAAGGAGTTAGGAAAAATAAAGGAATTTGTTGAGAATTTAGGCCTGGATTATACGCCAAGTATATTCCTTCACTCCCGTTTAGATGGAAATTTAATGCCCTCTAGTTTAAGAATTTCTTCTCAGGAGGTTTTAAGTTTAAATGGCAAGAAAGGGGCGATAAAAGACGATTGCGGCATATTATCGCAAGCTTTAGTCTCCCAGCCAGCCAATAATTTATTTCAATGCGCGATTGGCGGAGGAGACGGTGTTTATATCGATCCTTATGGCAACCTGGTTCCTTGTAACTGTATTAGAGAACCAAAAATAAATTTATTAAAAGAAAACATTGAGCAGGCGCGCAGCAGTATTTTAAACTGGGTAAGAAGCAAAACTTTTACCATTAATTCAAAATGCAAAACCTGTTCGCTAAGAAATAATTGCAATAGTTGCCCGGGTAAGGCATTGTTAGAGACAGGCAGCTTGGAGAAACCTGTTGAGTGGTTCTGTGAATTGGCAAAAGCCTATTAAGATAAAAGAGCCGTCAAATAGAATAGTTAGCGGATACTGTCAATAGCTATGCAGAAAATAAATATTTTATATTTAATCACTAAATTAGAATTAGGGGGAGCTCAGAAGCAGTTGTTAAGTATAATCAGCGGCTTAGATAAAGAGAGGTTTCGTGTTTTTCTCTTTACGGCTAAAGAAGGCCTAATGCTTCCTGATGCCGAATCTATTGATGGGCTGATCCTGGCGCGTTCAAAGTGGCTAGAACGGCCGATAAATATTTTTAAAGATATTTTGGTTTTTTTTGAGATCTACGCGTTTATTAAGAAGAATAATATTCAGATTGTCCATACCCATAGCTCTAAGGCCGGTATATTGGGCCGCTTGAGCTCCGGGCTGGCTAAAGTAAAATTTATTTGCCATACTGTGCACGGCTGGAGTTTCAATGATTTTCAGCCATTTTTTCGCCGCAAGATATTCATTTTACTGGAAAGGTTTAGCGCGCGTTTTACAGATAAGATAATCGTGGTTTCTTATTTCGATCAACAAAAAGGCCTGGCTAACCATATCGGCGATCCAAATAAGTTCCAGCTTATACGTTATGGCATTGACTACTCGAAATTCACTTCAAGAGACCCGGATATAAGAAAAGAATTAGGTATTGGCACGCAAGAGTTAACGGTAGGGATGGTTGCTTGTTTTAAGCCTCAAAAAGCCCCGCAGGATTTTATCCGGCTCGCTTTTTTGGTTAATCAAAGACTGCCTTCCGTGAAATTTATTCTAGTAGGCGACGGAGTTTTACGCGCCAGAATTCAGGTATTGATTAATAAATTTAACTTGCAGGGAAATATAATCTTAACCGGCTGGCGTAGAGATATTAATAGGATATTATCGGTAATAGATGTGTTCGCGCTGACTTCTTTATGGGAAGGTTTGCCTATTACGGTATTGGAAGCCATGGCCGCATCTATCCCGGTTATCGTTACAAATACCGGGGGAATCGCGGAAGTAATCATTGACGGCAAAACCGGATTTTTAGTTTTGCCTCAAGATGCGCGAGGCATGTCTGAAAAATTAATTCTTTTATTAAAAGACGCTGATTTGCGCAGGCAGGTTGCCTGGAACGCGAAGAATAGTTTAAATGGAAATTTCGCGTATTTGAATATGATAAAAAATTATCAGGATTTATATCAGATTTTATTTTGAATCAGGGTGACGTTCTGTTTCCCCCAACAACCTGATTTGCCTTTCGCTTGCTAATTATAAGTGAAATGATATAATAAAACCGTGTTATTTTATATTTTTAAGGATGGAGGCGAGCTATGCTCTTCAGTTATTTCTTCTTAATGTTAATCGGATTTTTGTTGGGTTTGGTTTTTATTTATATACTTAATAAAATAAGCAAGAGGAATAAGTTATTAATGCCTAAAGGGATACCTCTTGTGGGCGGGATAGGAATGGGGTTATCTTTTATTTTTGTTTCGTTGTTGGTTTTTCTAGTTAATAAAGGCCTGTCCAAAGAAATCGTGGGTATAATTATCTCTTCAAGCGTAATGCTTGCTTTTGGGGTATTTGATGATTGGCGGGAGTTAACTATAGGCTCTAAATTTTTAATGCAAATTATTGCTACAGGCGTATTAGTTTTATTTGGGGTCAGAACGCGGATTGTCTATATCGGGGATATTTTGAATATAGTTATTACTTTTATTTGGGTTCTGGGTATTACCAACGCTTTTAATCATTTAGATATAATGGATGGCTTAGCCAGCGGCGTGGCGATTATCGTAAGCGGCGCTTTTTTCGCGGTTTCAATTTTTAATGTTGATATTAGAAGCGCGATTTTATATTTGATTTTAATCGGGGCGGTTTTAAGTTTTTTCTTATACAACCGCCCTCCCGCCAAAATCTATATGGGTAACGCCGGCAGTCATTGGCTGGGGTTTATTTTAGCCGCGATGGCTTTAATCATAAGTTACGCGCCGTTGGAAAGAAAAACCGCTCTTTTGAGCCCAGTGCTTATCTTGGGCCTGCCTATATTTGATACTACCTTCCTCGTTTTGATTCGTTTAATTAATAAAAGCTTACCTTTTAAGAAAAGCAACGATCATCTTGTTTTAAGATTCTTAGATTTGGGTTATGCGAAGAAAAAGACTTTGTTTGTTATGTTCAGCCTCTGTTTGTTTTTCTGTTTATGCGGAATAACAGCCAGCCGGGTTCCTATTCATTTGGGCGCGGGTATCATTGTCTTCGCGGCTCTGGTAAGTTTGATTATTGGAATTAAGATGAGTAAAACAGCGGTTAATGGCTAAAAAGGGTTATTTTTTCTGTATCCTTAATAGAATACGCGTCATCTCTGTTTCGCAATGCTCAACTATTAAAACAATTTGTTTTTTCCGGAGTTCATATCGATTTTCCCGGTGTTGGCTGACTTTATAAATTTTATTTTTGTGGAGTTTTGTAATAGTTTTCAAGAGAAAAGCTAGGCCAATCCTTATGAAAAAAATAAGCCTGTATCTTATTCTGTTATTTTTGCTTTGGATTGCTCACCTTGTAAATTTATATATTTGGCTTAAGTTAGATGCTAATTATTTAACCTATGACGCGCACCGCCATTTGTTATTGAGTTTAAGGATATTCGAAGAATATAAAAGATTCAGCCCGGATATATTTTTTCGCTGCAGCGCTTTAACCCTGAGGCATCCGCCTTTAGTAATGATGGTTACCGCGCCTTTTTATTTTATTTTCGGCAGAAGTCAAGATGCGGGGGTATTAATCAACGCGGCAATTTTTTCAGGGATACTTATTTTTGCTGCCTATAAGATCGGGACAATAATCCATAATTCTAAAGCCGGGATCTTTGCCGTGTTCATTCTGATGATGTATCCGGTGGTCTTTAATCAATTGAAAGTCTATATGCTCGATTTACCCCTGACAGCTATTGTAAGTTTAAGTATCTATCTTCTAATCCTTTCGGATAACTTTAAAAATTTAAAATACAGCTTATTGTTGTTAATTGCTTTAATTTCCGGGATGCTTATAAAAGGAAGTTTCATAATTTTTCTGGCGCCGCCGTTAATTTATGTATTTATTAAGCGCTTATTTTTTTATCCGCTATCATTGGATACTTTGCCTCATCGCGCGCATCAAGAAAGGCGCAGCCCAATAATTTTGTTTTTTGTTTTAACGGCACTGGGAATATTAATAATTTTATGTTCATCATATTATTTTTCTCCGGATGTCTTTATAGCCGGTATCGGCAAGGGGGCGTTTATGGAAAAATTTATATTTTTCTTAAAAAGATTTGCTTGCGGGCCTGGATACTTACAAACCTGGCCTACCTACGCGCCTCAAGGGCATATATTAAGGGTAATCCATGCTGCGGTTTGGTATCTTTGGGGATTTATTAATTGGCAAGTTTCTTTTTTGTTTTTTATTATCTTCTTTATTGGGGCATTTTTATCCATGAAACACAAGCTTTTGTATAAAGATATACTTTTTGTTTGGCTCATCGGCTCATTCTTTTTGTTAATTAATTTGGCATACGGCATAGGGATAAATATGGAGGTAAGCGCAGTCAGATACAGCATGCCTTTATTGCCAGCCGTAGCTATAATGAGCGCCGCGGGTATTATGAAGATTCCAATCAAGCAGTTTAGAATTCTTTTGATTACAGTTACAATAATTTTTGGCATGATTCAGTTTATTTTTGTTTCTTATCCTATAGGGGTTAAATTTAGAAAAATTGAAATTTCGCTTAAGTCCGATAATAAAAGTGGCTTCTTTCCTTCAAGTATAATTATTTTTAATCCTGGCAGCTGGGCAGTTTCTGGAAGCGATTCCGGTTCGCATCCGGGAAATTTTAAAGAAGAGGCGGCCATCTGCGCGCGAATTTTGAATACCATGGAGAGCTCTAGAAATTATAAGAAGAAAATAGTTGTTACCGTAATTCCCGATGATACAAGACTTTGGTATCTGCAGTATTTAACTTTTGTTCAAAATAAACCTTTTGATATCATTTGCGATTGGAATTACCAGTGGCTTAGATTAATGAAGGAAGAAGATTATGGAGATTTGATTTTAAGATCCGATTATATCATAGATAAAGAAGGCGGGTGGCAGGGAGAGGCATATATGCAATCTAATATAAATATGGCTAGAAATTATTTTAATTTACACAAGAAAGAGTTTTACCTTTTAAAAGAGTTAAGGTGGACAGATGGGGCAGCAATATTTATTTATAAAAGAGAGTTAGCTAAAAAATTTTAGCGAAATGCACAAAGATGGTAATCCTTTAGGCATAAATGTTTGCGTATTAACTTTGGAGGAACTGGTTGATAAAACGCAAATTAGTATTAGAATGAGTCATAGAACGCTGCTCTTGGTTAAGGTGATTAAGATGATAGTACTTTGTTAAAAAATGGCTCAATTTAAGGGTTTTATCGTCGGTATGATGCGTTGCGTTAATAATATAAAGTGGTTCAGCCGCAAAATGGAAAAATGCGTCATTCCCGTGAAAACGGGAATCCATAAGTATAATAAAATCAGATAGTTATAGATCCCCGCTTTCGCGGGGATGACAGAAAAAGAGGGTTCGTAGTAATAGTTTAAATAATTAAAGCAATCAACGCATTGAAATTTGCGTAAAATCTTTAATGGCAATGTTTTATAATAATAATGATTTTGGAAAGTAAGCACAAATAAAATAAATCTTAACAAAGTACTGTAAGATGAGTAAGAGGGTTAAGTCGATAAATTATGAATTATAAACAAAGAATCCAAAGGTTATTTTTGAATAGAGGCATTCTTTGGAATATAGCCTTAAAGGAATTAAAAGCAAAGTATACGGGTTCTATCTTAGGGATTTGGTGGGCTATTGTTACCCCGTTTCTCATAATGGGAGTGATAACCTTTGTTTTTACAAAGATTATGAAAGTTGACATAGTAAATTTTCCTTTATTTTGTTTAGCAGGTATTTTACCATGGTTCTTTTTTTCTGTGTCTTTAACAGAATCCGCTTCTTCCCTGCTTCGTAATGCTCAACTATTGAAACAATTTACTTTTCCTCCGGAGTTTATACCAATTTCTTCAGTGTTGGCTAACTTTATAAATTTTATTTTTGGTTTAATATGCATGATACCAATTTTTCTTATCTTTAAAATTAAAATACTATCATTTTTATTCTTTCTTACTATCCCGCTCATTTTACAATTGCTATTTACCCTTGGGATGGCGTTTTTTTTATCTTGTATAAATGTATTCTTTCGCGATTTAACTCAACTGTTAGGGGTTGTTTTAATGCTCTGGTTTTGGGTTACGCCGGTATTTTATTCGGTCGATATGGTTCCTGAATCTTATCGTTGGATTTGCACTTTAAATCCAATGGCAACATTTACTACAATGTATCGCAATATCTTATTTGAAGCCAGGATCCCTAAATTGGGGGAAGTTTCTATCGCGTTGATAATAAGTGTCATGGTATTTATATTAGGGTACACGGTATTTTCCAAATATGAATCTTCTTTTACAAAAAGGATTTAACATATGAAGGTCATTTGGTTTAAAGATGTATCGGAGATGTATCGGATAAAGTTTTCTGAGGAAGGCAAGACATACTGGGATGATTTTTGGCCATTGCAAGGCATAAGTTTTGAAGTTGAAGAGGGCCAGACAGTAGGAATAATAGGGGCAAATGGCTCGGGAAAGTCTACGATTTTAAAATTGATATCCGGTATGTTAAAACCGGACAAGGGAGAAGTCGTTGTTCAAGGTAAAGCTAGCGGCTTGCTGGAATTGGGCGCTGGTTTTGAGCCCGAGATGACTGGCAGGGAAAATATATATACTTTAGCCGCCCTCTACGGCTTGAATCGGGAACAGGTTAAAAGTAAGTTTAAAGAAATAACGGAGTTCGCCGATATTGGCAGATTTATAAACGCCCCGGTTAAATGTTATTCCCAGGGTATGTTTGTGCGTCTGGCCTTTGCCATCGCTATTAATATGAACACGAAGATATTGCTAATCGATGATACCTTGGCAGTGGGAGATGAATATTTTCAAAGAAAATGCATCAAGAAAATATTCGAGCTGAAAGAGCAGGGTAAAACCATTGTTTTGGTTACCCATGATATGAACATGTTGAATCGACTTTGTAAGAGGGCAATATTTCTCAAGGAGGGCAGGATCGTCAAGGATGATACTATTGATAAAGTTATTCCGCTTTATACGCAGATGACTGGCGTTAAAGAAGGCATCGGGATGATTGGAAAAGATAATTTCAATCTTATTTTTAACAATGGCCGTTTATTTTTAAACTGGGACGGGAAACTTCTTACTCCTGATCCCGGAGCATACACAGCTTTTTTTACAGGTAATAAATGGTATAGTTCTCTTCAAGCGGATTGGGAGGTTAAGAAAGAAACCGAAAATAAACTGGTAGCCACAGGTAAGTTTTATCAACTCGCGGTGACTCAGATTTGGCAATTAGAGCTAAGCGATGATTGTGAGATTAAATGGGATGTTGAAGTAGAATCAGAAGAACCTATAGAGATCCGCGAGGGATATATAAATATCATCTTAACTAGTGAATATACCAATTGGTTTACTCCATTAGAAAGAGGCGAGTTTCCTCTTATTGACGACAAGATTAAAAATTGGCAGCCCTTGCTTGAGGATAATCTTTTACGAAAATGCATAGGCGTAGAGGCAAGGAATGATTCCGGCGATAAATTACCGGCATTAGCTTTTGAAAATTCGCATATTTACCAGCGGATCCAGGCACAGATATTTAACACTGATTATTTGGCTAATTCCAGGGTTTTGCAATATAAAACAATGTGTTTAGGTAATTACTCTGAAAATCAGGCGAACCGTTTTGTTTATTTTTCAGGTAAGTTGGCTGTAGGCATTTTAGGCCTGAATAATTATCTCGAAAAACTACAGGATGAATTTATTATATCCAATGGAAAATCCCAACTTATTTTTAATAATGGCCAATGCGTACTTTCTCATAATAGCCTGCCTGTGACTAAGGCTAACCACATCATTGCTTCAATTCATGTAAACGGGAAGCGGTATTTTTCCAATTCAGCGCGTTGGAGGGTTAAAAAAGAAGGAAAAGATAAATTGGTCGCTACCGGAACCTGGGGCAATCTTCCCATTGAACAGATTTGGGAAATAGAGGTAAATAATAATTCTTCCTTATTATTATGTAAAATTAATTTACGAATTAATAAAGAAGTGGATATCCAAGAGCAGAATTTAGAGTTTATGTTTCAACCAAGTTATACTTATTGGTTCGGCGAATATGTGAAAGGCAGTTTCCCTGAGGATTTTTTAGAGGTAGATATTGATATGATGCAAAGATGTATTTCGGACGGTTATATCGGGATTCAAAGCCACAATAATAAGCTTCCGACAATATATTTACATTTTTCCAAGAAATTAGGTAATTTTGCTAAGATTCTGAATTCGAATTTTTATGATAAAGCGCGGATAATGCGCATAGATAACGTACAGCCTGAACAAAATATAAAATTTATTCCCGGTATCTATCCGTCTTTTTTAACGGAAATTGTTTTAAATGAAGATAAGAGAGTGCGCCCCGAAGATTTAGCTAATATACTTGAATACGGAAAATTAAAACTAGTCTTTGATAATGGCAGAGGCCGTATATATTGGGATAGCCAGGAGATAACCAAGAGACTTGGGCTTTATACTTCTTTGCGGTCTCAAGGGCGCTGGTATGATTCAGCGTCTTCGACTCTCTGGAAGACTGAAGCAAAAACTGATGACACTATAGAGGTTTCAGGGAAATGGTTACATTTGCCCATACACCAATACTGGAAAATGAGATTAACAAGCGATAAACTCATTGAATTTATTGTTACTATGAAAGTAAATAATAATATAGAGATTGATCGTTTACAAACCAATATTATGCTTTCCGAGAGGTATAATCAATGGTTCGCTAATGACGAAAAAAGAATTTTCCCCCAATTTAACCCAAATATTGATGATGATTGGGATGTGCTTTGGTCAGGATTTGCCGATAGCGAAAAAAATAAAGCCCATATCGGCGTAGAAAGAGAGCCTCGAGATGGAGCTTTTCTGCCAACGGTTATTTTTTCCCCCCAGGAAATCACTCCGCAATATATGATAAATGTCGTTAACTCTGACATTTATCATCGGGGGAGAGTTTTACAATACTTAAAAAAAGAACAAGAAATTCTTTTGATAGGCGAGTATATTTATTACCAAGGTAAAATAGGGATTAAGGATTTTTAATATGGGCAACGAAATTTCAATAGTCGTTCCCACCTACAATAGGCCAGAAGGGCTTAAAAATTGTTTGGATTCTCTTTTTGCTCAAGATTATCCAAAAGAGAAATACGAAATTATTGTAGTGGACGATAGTATAAATGGCGCAGCCAAAGGAATGCTGGATGAGCTAAAGCGTACACACTCAAATTTGAGTTACATAATTCAATATCATAAAGGGCCGGCTTCCGCCAGAAATCTAGGCGTAAAAAATTCTTCAGGTGAAATTATCGGCTTTGTCGATGATGATTGTACAGTGTTTAAGAACTGGGTAAGGTTAATGATAAAAAGTCACGCTCAAAATCCCCGGATAACAGTTGTGGGGGGGCTGACTTTGACGGCAGTGCGGAAAACTCCGGTTTTAATAAGTCAATTCTTAAGCACATGCAGTATCGAAACATATTTTAACGGGGAACAAGAAGTTGTATTTTTCCCTACCTGCAATGTATCTTTGAAAAAACGGATATTTGATACATATAAATTCAATGAAACCTTTCCCTTGCCTGGAGGAGAAGATTTAGAATTTTTTTGGAGGTTGTTTAAAGACGGCCACAGATTTATCTGGGATAAAGACACAAAGGTTGTCCATTGCCGAAAGGATACTACTGTTGATTTCTTTAGGCAGGCCTATATTTATGGAAGAGGGAATCTTTTAGTCCAACATCTGCACAAAGACCAACCTCTACTTAAAGAACTTAAAACCGGAAAAATTTCTTTTTGGGCGGCTACTTTCATTAATACTATAAAGATACCTCGTTTTAGTTATCTTCTGGGGAGGCGGGTTATAAAGCAGGGCAATATTAAGGATGCCCATAAAAAATTATCTATTTACGCATATTTTGCCCTTCATAAAATTTTTTACCTATTCGGCAATATTGTTGAATTTATACGGATAAGAAAAGAAAATTTAGATAGCAGGCAAAATATAAACCACGCGCCCCGTCTTTTGATAGCGGATATAACTCATTCTTGTAACCTGCGTTGCCAAATCTGCGATATATGGAAAACAGCGGAATTTGAAAGAGACATCGAGATCTCTTACATTAAGAAAATGCTATTTCAGGCAAAAGAATTAGGAATAAAAGAGATCGCTCTTTCCGGGGGAGAGGCGCTGCTAAGAAAAGACATATTTGACATATTTGCTTATGCCGGGACTTTAAAAGTTAAAGGTTTAGGCGTGTTAACAAACGGGATACTGGTTAAAAAAAATTTAGATAGATTAAAACCTTATCTTCTTGATAACACAATTTCTTTGGTTATTTCTTTGGATTCGTTGACACAGGATTTGCATAATAAAATAAGGAATTCCGATTTTGCCTGGCGGAAAACGACAGAGGCATTAAAAATGCTTTCTATTATGAAAAAGGCGCATCCCCGGCTTAATTTTAATGTAATCAGTATAATTCTCAACCAAAACTTGGAAGAATTATTGGATTTGGCCGCTTTTGTAAAATCCTTAGGAGCGAATTCATTGCAATTTCAAACGCTGCTTCCGAATAATTTAAAAATGGCGGAAAGGAAACAGTCGAGCTTTTGGGTTAGTGAAGAAAGATTGCCGTTTCTTGATTCGGCTATAGATAAATTAATTGAATTTAAAAAAGAAAATCCGCAATTTATCAGGAATTCGATTAATAATTTATCGCTTGCAAAGAAATACTACCGTGGCGCGCTGACATCCAACGATGTAAGCTGCGTATCTGCTTACGAAACCGTATTGGTTTCAAATCAGGGTAAGTATACTACCTGTTTTTATCCTTACGGAGATGCGCGAACGCAAGATTTAAAGGATGTGCTTAAAAGTAAAAAAACAGCCCAGGCCCGTGAGGGAGTAAAAAATTGCGCATGGCCGTGTTTGTTGCCTTGTTTTTGTGACTTATGAATAATAAAGAATTAGCAAAGCTCTGTTTAAATAATTTACTGTTCTGGCTTTCTAGAAAGATAAATTATCCGCTTCGGCCTCCTGATGCGGTGCAGGTCAATTTTACTTTTAGATGCAATATAAAATGTAAGATGTGCAGTATGCATAATCAGATGCAGTTTTTAAAAAGCCAGGGAAGAAGTATAGAGATAGATTCTGATGTATTCAGAAAAATCTTAAAAGAAGCAAAAAGCATAGGCACTAAAACTGTGTTGTTCATTGGAGGCGAACCTTTCGTAAGGGCAGATTTATTTGATTTAATCGGCTATACAAAATCACTTGAACTCAACCCGGTAATTGTTACGAATGGGATTTTATTAAATGAAGAAAATATTCAGAAGTGCTTTGAAACAGGAGTTGATTGGCTTAGCATATCCATTGATGCCGCATCCGATAATATATTTAGTAAAATAAGGGGAGAAAATGTTTTGAGCAAAATTATTAATAATATCGAACTTTTAAATAGATTAAAAAGAGAGAAGAATAGAAATTCCCCGAAAATAGTAACCGTTTGTACCATAATGGACGATAATTTAGAAGAACTATCAGAGGTGGTTAATCTATGTAAAAGGTTAGAAATTAGTAAAATAATTTTCCAACCCGTTGTAGCCAATAATATCGACCAGAGTAAAAGAGAAAATTCCTCTCCTTGCTTTGTGCCTTTCCAGCGGCTCAGCCTTATGGAGGAGAGTATTGATAAATTGATAAAATATAAAACCGAGTCGTTAGATAATTTTAATTTTATAGCTAATAATATACGGCATTTGAGGTTAATAAAAAGATATTTTAAAGGGCAGATAGGCCCGCGGGAATTACCCTGTTACGCCGGATACAACCGTCTTCAAATTGTCCAGGAAGGGAAAATGTATTTTTGTGTTCCTCAGGACAAATATGAAGCTGCATTTGGAGATATCTCTAAGGAAACACTGCAAAAGCTGTGGTTTTCTAAAGAGGCAAAATTTAGGAGAAAATTGATCAAGAGATGTAATACGCCATGCCTGCAATGGTGTTCTTACAGAGATGGGTTTATAGAGCTGGCAGATATTTTTGAGAAAAGAGCTATATTTAAAAATGTTCGTTAATCAAATGAGATTTGTCTTATCGGGATGAAAGAAAAATACAGCTTGGATTTAGCTTTAGTTATGTGTCCCGCATGGGGGGTTCAACAGCCGCCCGTGGGGATCAGTTATCTAAAAGGTTTTTTGAAAGAACGAGGTATCAGCGTGAGCTGTTTTGATTTAAGCCTCGATTTGTATAAAGTCTTTGTTGAGAAGAAATATTGGGATCTAAACTATCCCGAATATTTTATTGACCGTCAACTCTGTGAAAAATATATCCTTCCTTTCCTATGGCCATTTATTAACAAATGGGCAAACCAGATTCTGGATCTGAATCCCAAAGTCGTCGGGTTTTCTTTGTTTATGTCTAGTTCATTTGCAAGTTTACTATTGGCTCAGCAGCTAAAGAAGTTAAATCCTGAGTTAGTAATTATTGGCGGAGGGCCTGAAGTAACAAGGTTCAAGCGGATACTAGTCGACAGTATAAGGAGATTCGCGTCTCTTAATGATGAAATCATTACCAGCGATACCTTTGATTTACTAATTGACGGGGAAGGTGAAGAGACGCTATATGAAATATTATCGTTATTGAAGCAAGGCCGAGATTTTCAATCCGTAAAAGGCGCGGTATATATGCGCGATGGAAAAATCGTCGCAAATGAAGCAAGAAAACTTCTTGACGACTTAGATGTATTGCCTTCTGCTGATTACGATGATTTTACATTAGAGGGCTACGCGCGAATAACCCTGCCATTAGTAACCAGCCGGGGATGCGTAAATCGCTGCACGTTTTGCGCAGATAGTCCGCTATGGAAAGTATACCGATATAGGTCTGCTGAAAAAGTATTGGAGGAAATAAAATTTTTAGTTGAAAAGCATAATAAAAAAGAATTCGAAATTATGGATTCTACTTTTAACGGCAATATACGGCGAGTAGAAAGAATTTGCGATTTAATTCTAGAGTCTAAATTGAATATCCGTTGGTCGGCAAAGGTAATTTTGAATAAAGGGATGAGTTATGAATTATTAAAAAAAATGAAAGAAGCCGGCTGCAGCAGCCTTGCCTATGGGATTGAAAGCGGTTCTCCGCGTGTTTTAAAGGATATGCGAAAGAATAATGACTTTGAGGAAGCTAAAAGAATCATTAAGGATACCTGGAGATCCGGAATCCAAGTAAACTGTTTTTTCATAATCGGCTACCCTACAGAAACTGAGGAGGATTTTGAGCTGACATTAGATTTTATCAAAGAAAACGCCGAGTTTATTTATTGCTTTGACCAAATAACCGGCTGTCATATCGAAGAGGACTCTTATCTGGGGCTTAATTTGGATAATTACGGGATTATCTTTAAGGAGGATGGTTGGTATAGTCAGCATAGTACCCCAGAAATAAGGAAAGAAAGATTAGGGCGATTTAGAAGCTTGGCCAGAGAACTGCATAAGCATTATCAGTGTGAGGTGCAGGCATGATGAAAGTTCTTTTGGTGCAATGCCCTTGTTCCTTTGGAGTTGAGATGCCTCCTTTGGGATTAGCCTATTTATCTTCATTTCTTAAGAAAAATAAATATGATGTTGCAATTTTAGACCTGAGTATTATTCTTTATTCACAGGCCGATGAAAAAGATAAAAAGTATTGGAAAAGCAGCAATGGTTATTGCTGGTATCTCAAGGAAATTTTTCAAACCCTTCCGTTTATAAACGAACACTATTACGATGGATACATTAATAAAATTTTATCTGAAGATAGCGATATTTTAGGCTTTTCCATACAAAATACCTCTGCGCTTTTTACCTTAGAGATTATCAAGAGAATCAAATCAAAAAAACCTCATCAAAAAATAATTCTTGGGGGGCCTAACTGCTATAATACCTCAGGAAACGATTCAGATTTCAGGTTACTCCATGATTTAGAGAAATTCGCTGATGTCATTGTTATTGGGGAAGGCGAAAATACATTATTAAATGTGCTTTCCAGGATAGAATCTAAGCAGGGCCTAGAAGATTGCAGGGGAATAGTGATTCCCAAAGACGGTAAATGGGTATTTAACGGTTTTTCCAATCCGATAAATAACCTAGATGATCTGCCTGTCCCTGATTTTGATGCCTATGATTTAAACTCCTATATTGATAGAAACGCGCTTCCGGTTCTTACCAGCCGCGGATGTATAATGCGCTGTGTATTTTGTACGGACACCTTTTTCTGGGTGAATTATCGGTACCGCAAAGCCCAAAATGTTGTTTCGGAAATTATCCGGATGCGGGGAAAATATCATAATGGATTTGTAGGTTTCAATGACTCTCTAATTAATGGTAATCACCAGAATTTTGTTGAGTTATGCGATTTACTTATTGCAAAAAAAGTTGGCATTAAGTGGGGAGGTAATTTTCGAGTTGACAAAAGAGCCGACCGGGCGGTATTGGAGAAAATGAAAAAATCAGGATGCGAATATTTAATTATAGGCATAGAAAGCGCTTCGAATAAAATATTAAAATCAATGCGCAAAGGCTTTACCATTGAAGAAGTCGAACGGTTTATCCATGATTGTAATTATGCAGGCGTATCGATGACAGCGAATTGGATTATTGGATTTCCCGGAGAAACGGAAGAAGATTTTATGGCGACGGTTGATTTTATTACAAAACACCGGGAATCGATAAACAAAAATACCTTTAGCACTTTGACGATCAATCAGTTTTCTTATCTAGAGAGACATAGAGAAGAATTTGGCATAGTTTTAGACGGGCCCCATTTGGGCCTATGGAAGTCAGCAGATGGAAGTAATTCCATTGAGCTTAGGAACGCCCGATTGCGCTATTTAGAAAAGATGGAAAACAAAATAGATAGGGATTATGGTGTGGTTAGACAAGTCGAGAATAAGTAACTGATAATAGAAAGGAAGGCAATTACAATGATTATTTTACTGATATGTTTGCCGGTGATTTCGGTTATTACGCGCGAAAATGAAGTATCTTAAAGAATTTGAAACAAATTTAGATTACCATTTTTCAGGACTCTTAGAATATCCCTTTGCCAAGCCTTACTGGATTTACATAAGCTTAAACCATAAATGTACTTACAATTGTCAGATGTGCGGGGTGGTCAAGATTTTAAAAGGGCAGGAGCTTCCTGGGGAGGTATTGAAAAAAACCTTAGATGAAATATCCGGCTGGAAGAATGATTGCGTGGTGCTGTTTACGGGCGGAGAAGTTTTCTTAAGGAACGATGCCTTTGAATTGATCGGCTATGCTGTGAAAAATAGGCTGAAGGCCGAAGCGGTATCTAACGGCTCTTTGATAAATGAAGAATTGGCTCTTAAAATCATCTCATCAGGTTTACAGAACATAGCTGTTTCTTTAGATGGAGCCAAGGAAACTACTCACGATTTCATAAGAGAAAAAGGGGCATTTAAAAAGGCCTTAAATGCCATAACTCATCTGGTAAAAGCTAAGAAAAGATTAGGTGGTGGCCCCCAAATATCTGTTTGGACAACCATAATGAAGGAGAATGTGGGGGAATTATTCGATATCATATCGTTAGTAAAAGATTTAGGCGTGGAGTGCCTTGTTTATCATCCGGTTATCGTTGCTCAAGATGATATGCAAAAGACCTCCGCCGACGCGCCATTCTGGATAAGCAAAGAAAGACTAAATATACTTAAAGAACAGATAGATAAGATTCTTGATTATAAAACGAAAGACGGATTAGTTGCTTTCTTACACGACCCATATTTATGGATAAACTATTTCGAAACCAGCCTTACCAAGGATAACTGGAAGTGCAATCCGTTTGTATTTTTAAACATCGGCCCGGACGCGGAAGTCAGAAGCTGCGGCGCGAGTTTCGGCAATCTTAAAGAGATGAGTTTAGATGATTGCCTGTTATCGCAAGACGCTTTTTTAGCCCGCAGGTTAATGAAGGCTTGCCCAAAGCCCTGCCTCCAGACCTGCTGGGCTCATCCTGAGTCGGATTCTTTAATAGAAATCGCAAATAGGTTTATCAATAATATAAAAAACGATAAAAATAAAGTTCGGTATTTAAAAACAGGGCTAAAAATATTAGAGAGATACAAAAATATAGCGATGAACCAAAAAAATGCCTAAACTAAAAGAAGTCATTATATCAATAACGAACCGCTGTAATTTTAAATGCAGGATGTGCGATATCCCGAATAATAAAATTGGAGAGCTTTCCACGGCTTCGTGGAAACAGGTTATAAAAGACGCTGTTTTGTATGGCGCCAGGTCAATAATATTCAGCGGCGGGGAACCTTTATTGAGAGAGGATATATGTGAATTAATTTCGTTTACCAAAAATAATTCTCTGGGAGCTTGTCTTACCTCAAATGGCTATCTTATTAATCAAGAGGCTGCTTATAAGCTTTATCAGTCAGGTATCGATGTAGTTAATATTTCTATAGAAGGGCCAAAACACATACATGACTATCTGCGAGGCAAGGGTATGTATGAAAGGGCGCTTCTTGCTTTGGAAAATTTAAGAAAAGAAAAAATAGAATCTACTATAGCCACAATGGTATCGCGGTATAATTATAAATATTTACCTGATATCGTTGAGCTTGCAAGGCAATATGGAGTCACGACCATAAAGTTTCAGCCGTTTAGTAAAATTTTCTTAAATAACCAGCGGGATGAAAACGGTTTTTTGATTTCGGAGAAGGAAATTAAAAAACTTACATTAATCATTAAAGAGGTTATGCGGATTTCGAACGAATACGCTATTGCTGTTAATCCCGCGGGCTATTTAGAAATGATACCTTTTTACTTAGGCAGGCAGTATACCGGCCCAAATAATGGCTGCGCGGCATTGGAAAGTTCTTGTCCGATAAATTGTAACGGAGATATTTATCCCTGCTGGGTTATTGCCGGTCAGGATGCGTTAATAGGAAATATAAAAGAAAATAGTTTTCTGGATATCTGGGATTCCAAAAGGCACAGGAGAGTAATAGAAAAAATAAAGAAAGAAGGCTGTCCTGGATGCATGATGAGTTGTTACGATGAAAATTTCGGGAAAGAAAGCATCGAGCGAAGAATAGTTATGCGGGCAAGGCAGTTACAAAAAAATGGCATAGGAGCGGTTACGCGGAGTTTTTTAAAAAGATGGATAAAAAGATTAAAATTTTACGGTTCTTATCGCGGGTCTTTTAAAGAAACTATAAGAAGGGTAAGGGGCCTATTTCGAAAAGAAAAATTATCGCAAGCGGGAATAAGCACGGAAGAGATAGATAAGGTATCGCGGGAAATTGATGCTGTTAGAGGAATGTTTGAAAAAGAAATGAAATGCGCGATAAAAAGGTAAGCCTTTATATTCCTTGTTATAATGCCCAGGCGACTATTCAATACTGCCTGGAGGCGGTATTTAAGCAAAGATATCCATTAAAAGAAGTGGTGGTTGTTGATGATGGCTGTAACGACAAAACTTTTGAAATTGCCTCCGGCTTTCCTGTGAGAATTATAAGGCATGATAAAAATAAGGGTTTAGCGGCGTCCAGAAATACAGCGGTAAAAAACATAGACGCGGAATTTATTGCTTCTTTAGACGCGGATTGCCTGCCTAAAGCAGAATGGCTTGAAAATTTAATGAAAAGATTCGATTCATCCAAAGTGGCGGGTGCGGGCGGAAAGCTTTTAGAAAATAATCCTTCTACCGTGTTTGATCTTTGGCGTTCGGTACGTATGAAACAATATTGGGAAAATGGCCAAACAGCCCCTCCGTTTTTGTTTGGCTCAAATACAGCATTTCGTAAAGAAGCGCTTATAAATATCGGGCTTTATAATGAAGATTATAAAAATAATTATGAAGACGTAGATATATGCGATCGTCTTAAGGGCGCGGGCTATTCTTTGGTTTATGAGCCTAAAGCTCTAGCCTGTCATCTAAAAAGCGATAATATTTGTTCGATAATGGATAGTTATTGGAGATGGAATTTAGGTTATTATCAAAAAAAAGATTATTATTCCACTCCCAAAAATTTTGTCTTTAAATTAAAAGATAACCTTGGGCTGGGGAATCGTTATCTAGAAGAGGATATGGGTTTAAAAAGATACGATTTACTTTATTTAGATTTTTTATTATCCCTGCATCATTGCCTATATGATTTTGAATATTTTATCTCGCTAAATAAACACCGGCAGGTAAATTTCACCCTTTTATCTTTTTGGCTTTCTTTAGTAGACTTGACTTTTTATTATCATTTTGATTTCAGAAAAAATAATTTATCAACTTTTATGCCTCCGGAAAACGCTTTTTTACAGAACTACTTTGTTTTAAATTTAATCTTGGGTAGGAGTATCCAAGAAAAATTTAGAAGTAAAAAATTCCAAAAAATATTGTATAAACATTTGCTGCTATCCGTTTATAAAATAAACGATACCTATTTATTAGATAAATTAACAAATCTGATAGAATTACATCCTGATTGGAGCGGGTTTCTCAAGAAGAAGCATCCCAATCTTAATATTGTATTTTTAGATAATTTATCTTTGATCTTCCAAAAGTGGTTAGAAAGTTTAATGTATAATTACCCGAAGATAATTCAGGCGATTGAGGCTTCCGCTGAAAAGACGGATGCCTTATCTCTTTACTAAGGAGGCCGTGGCGATGAGGACAAATAGGATGCCGATAACAAGTATTTTATTATTTTTTTCTTGGTTTATCGCAATTTTAGGGTTTTTAGGAGGTTGTTATCTATTCATTTTTAAGTTTGGGGAATTTAATTTTCTAAGCGGAGTTTTTTTAATATTAGCAAGCTTGCTTTTAACCGCCGTAATCAGGATGTTCGCAAATATAGGACAGATAATATTTGATATTAAAATTGATAATCAGAAATTATTTTTTGACCTCAAAAATCAGCTTCAGGCGCAGGCTGATATCCTGGCGCAGAACCTGCAGGCCTTGCTACAGCGCTTTAGCAGCTTTTCTCAGGAGAACAAGGAAATAAACAAAGACCTCAAAAATCAGCTTCAGGCGCAGGCTGATATCCTGGCGCAGAACCTGCAGGCCTTAAAGGATAGTTTCGAGCAAATGAATTGTGATACAAAAGATATGAATCAAAACTTAAACCAAATAAAGACTTTTTTTGAACAGATTGAAAGACATTTAGATTTAAGAAAATAGATGCGCGTACTTCTATTGAATCTTCCTTGGCATGAAAATGGGCGGTTGGGAGTCAGGGCGGGTTCGCGCTGGTCGTTTACCTCTAAACCGGGAAAAGATGGCCGCATCCATTATATTCCATTTCCTTTTTTCCTTGCCTATGCTGCAGCTCTTCTAAAAAAAGGAAACAGAGAAGTCAGGTTAATCGATGCTATTGCCGCAGGGACAGATGAATCAACGCTTATTGAAGAAATTAAATCTTATAACCCGGGGCTTATTGTCGTTGAAACTTCAACCCCCTCTTTTAAAAACGACTTAAAGATTATTAAAGATATTCATAATCATTTACCCGATTGCCAGGTAGCAATATCTGGGCCGCATGCAACTGTTTTTTGTGAGCAAATTTTGAAAGAATATAATTTCATTAATTATATACTCATTGGCGAGTATGAGCGTATTTTGTCGGATTTAGTAAATTGCTTGGAAAATAATTTGGGATTAGATTCTATATTGGGCTTAAGTTATCGAAAAGGCGATAAGATTATAATTAATCAATCTAAGCCGGCGATTGATAATCTCGATAATTTACCTTGGCCAGAGAGAGAAACTTTGCCAATGTATAAATATAACGACGCTTTCTGTGATTTACCTGAGCCAAATGTGCAGATGTGGGCCAGCCGAGGATGTTCGTTTGGTTGTATTTTTTGTCTCTGGCCCCAGGTTATATATCGAGAACATAAATACCGGAAAAGAAATCCCGTCGATGTTGTAGATGAGATGGAGTATTTGATTAATAGATTTAATTTTAAGGCGGTATATTTTGATGATGATGTGTTTAATATAGACAGAAGCCATGTTTTAAATATCTGTAAAGGAATAAAAACAAGAAAAATTAAAATTCCCTGGGCGGCAATGGCAAGAGCCGATCTTATGGACGAAGAACTTTTAAAATTTTTATCGGATGCCGGGTTATACGCTGTTAAATACGGCATAGAATCTGCAAATCAAGATATATTAAATTTTTGTAAAAAGAAAATGGATTTAAGCAAGGTTCATAAAGTAATTAAGATTACTAAAAGATTAGGCATAAAGGTACATCTGACATTTTGTTTAGGATTGCCCGGAGAGACAAAACTGACAATTCAGGAAACAACCAGGTTTATTCAAGATGTCCGGCCGGATTCTTTACAATTCTCTTTTGCCACTTCTTTCCCTGGAACCGAGTATTTTGAATATCTGAAAGATAGAGGATGGCTGCTTTCAGGCGATTGGTCTGATTATGATGGTAACTACAAGTGTATCGTAAAAACAGAAGAGTTGGCCAGTAAAGAAATAGAGGAAATCAAGATTGCTCTGAGTAATAATTTCCACCTTCAATAGCAGGACGTCCTGTTTGAGCGCACTGCCTGCGCGTATCTGTTTGTCTAAGAGTATGGACTTTGCTATAATTACCAAAGTATAGTTAGAGCTGGCCGAGAATCTTATTAATGAATATCCTGGTAAGTGCCTGGATTAGAAAATCCTGAACGCGGACATTGCATTATTTCAGACATTTTATATTTTTATAGATGGGAATAAGAAATTATTATTTTCTATTGAAGGGCATCTTAACAAAAAAACAACTCCTACATGCTCATTTTGGGATTACACACCGATGTAATTTGCGTTGCAGGATGTGTAATCTTTGGCAGTCCGGAGCAGAAAGTAAGGAGCTTACGGTGGAACAAATCCGAGAAATCACCGATATCTTAAAATCGCTGGGTATAATTGGCATTAGTTTAAGCGGAGGAGAACCTTTTCTAATAAGGTTGTAAATAAAATGTTGGAAAATTTTGGGGTAGAACTGGAAAAAGAGTTTAAATTTTATGAAAAAAAGATGAATTTATATACCTTAAAATAAAAATATTTTTTTAAGACAATGAACATCTTAGGTATATCCTGTTTTTATCATGATAGCGCGGCTTGTCTTCTGCGCGACGGAAAGGTTCTTGGGGCGGTTCAAGAAGAAAGATTCACCCGCAAGAAACATGATTTTGATTTTCCCACGCAGGCCGCTGATTGGTGTTTAAGGGAAGGGAAAATCAACAGTAAAGATCTTGATTACGTGGTTTTCTATGAGAAACCGTTTATTAAATTTGAACGCATTCTTGAAACTTCTTTTAGTTACGCTCCGTTGGGGATAAAGCAGTTTCTGCGGGCGATGCCTTTATGGTTTAAACAAAAACTATGGATCCCCGAAATTATCAGGAAAGAACTCAATTATCAGGGAGAGATTCTTTTTTGCGGTCATCATGAGTCACACGCTGCCAGTGCTTTCTATCCGTCTGCGTTTAAAGAAACAGCCTTCTTGACCCTGGATGGGGTAGGGGAGTGGGAAACTGCCAGTTTTGGGGTAGGGCGGGGAGCAATCTGGAGATGCAATATTCTTTAAATTTTCCGCATTCACTGGGGTTACTTTACTCGGCCTTTACTTATTACGCAGGTTTTAAGGTAAACTCCGGGGAGTATAAATTAATGGGGCTGGCCCCTTACGGAGAACCCAAATACAAAGATTTAATCCTGAAAGAACTGATGGATTTGAAAGCAGACGGTTCTTTTAGAATGAATATGAAGTATTTTGGTTATTGCCACACCCTTAAGATGACTAATCATCGTTTCCATCGTTTATTTGGCGCTCCTGCTAGAAAGCCTGAAACCGAAATCAATCAACATTATATGGATGTGGCAGCTTCTATCCAATTGGTTACTGAGGAAGTTATGCTGCGGATGAGCCGGCATGTGCATAAGGTTACGGGCCAGGATAAACTTTGCCTTGCCGGAGGCGTAGCTTTAAATTGCGTGAGTGTCGGTAAGATATTACGCCAGGGCCCTTTTAAGGAAATCTGGGTTCAGCCGGCAAGCGGAGATGCCGGCGGAGCAATGGGCGCGGCGTTGTTAGTTTGGTATAAATATCTTAAGCACGCCCGGATTACCGATGGGGCCAAGGATTTTCAGCAAGGTTCTCTTTTAGGCCCGGAATATAAAGATGCAGAGATTGAAGATTTCTTAAGGGGGCAAAATATACCTTTTAATAAACTTGATCCGCTCCAGTTACCAGGAGTTGTTTCCGGGTTTATCGAACAAGGTAAGGTTATCGGATGGTTTCAGGGGAAAATGGAGTTTGGGCCGCGCGCCTTGGGCTCCAGGAGCATTATCGCCGACGCCAGGGGCCAGGAAATGCAAACTAAGCTGAACGTTAAAATTAAATTCCGCGAGTCATTCCGTCCTTTTGCTCCTACGGTGCTCAAAGAAGAGGCGGCTAATTGGTTTGAATTGGACAGGGAAAGTCCGTACATGCTTTTAGTTGCTCAGGTAAAAGAAGAAAAAGCGGCCCGCTCCTTAATTCCCGCTGTTACTCACGTTGATCATTCATCCAGAATACAGACCATTAAAAGAGAAGATAACCCTTTGTATTATGATATGATAAATGAGTTTTTTAAGAAGACAGGCTGCCCGGTTATAATCAATACCTCATTTAATGTGCGGGGGGAGCCTTTGGTTTGTACGCCGCTTGACGCGTTTACTTGCTTTATGCGCACAGAGATGGATTATTTGGTAATGGGCAGCTATCTTTTGGATAAACGCCTCCAGGCTAACTTGGATAAAAACAGGCTCGAGCAAAAAGATTTACCGCCGGATTAATAGCGATGGATAAAATAAAAACAGACAGAATTAGATTACTAAAGTATATTTATATTCTTTGGATGAGATTAGCTTATATTTTAAGCTGGATTAATACCCGGATATTATTAGGTATTATATTTTATCTTGTTTTTTCTCCTGTTGGTTTATTCGTGCGTTTATTTAGGATCGATCCTTTAGAAAGAAATTTCGGGCGCCTTAAGCATTCGTATTGGAAACCTAAAGCAGGAAAAGAATCATTGCCTGTTGATTATCACCGGCAGTCTTAACCAGAGAGGGGGCAGGATGCCAAAATTAGTTATTTTAAAAGAGTTATGGTATTTTCTTAGAACGCGCAAGAAATGGTGGCTGGCGCCGATTATTATTATGTTTTTATTATTAGGGGCGCTGATATTTTTTACCCAATCCTCAGCGGTAGCCCCACTCATTTATACTTTATTCTAAAAAAGAAACTTCGAGGGAGGGGACGGGTGGTTGATATTTCGGTAATTATTCTAACCTGCAGTAGCGCTAAGTTTATCCTGCCCTGCCTGGATTCTGTTTTCAGGCAAAAAGCACAGAACCTGGAGATTATTTTAGTAGATAATGCTTCCAGCGATAACACTGTCTCTTTAGTCAGGGGGCGTTATCCGAAGGTGAGGATAATTGAAAACAAAATCAATGCCGGTGCCAGTAAAGCCCGCAATCAAGCCTTGGCGGGCGCATCCGGAGAATGGATTTTTACCCTGGATTGCGATGTAATTTTAGAAGAAGATTTTTTTCTTGCTCTCTTAAAAATTGCCAGAGAGTCGCCTCCTGAGGTGGGAATTCTTCAGCCTAAAATATTGGATATCAATAATGGTAAAATTTATTCCGCCGGCATCCGCCTTTCTTTTCTGGGAAGATTCCACGATCTGGCTAAAGGCATGCCGGATACGGAGAAGCTTAATACCCCTGGCCTTATTTTTGGCGCTTGTTGCGCGGCGGCCTTATATCGGCGGAAAATGCTGGAAGAGGTTAAAGACAGCTGGGGCTATTTTGACGAAAGGTTCTTTTTCCTTTTTGAGGACGCGGATTTATCCTGGCGTGCACAAAAAAAGGGCTGGATTTGCAGGTATTGCCCCCAAGCAAAATGCTACCATCACGGAAATAGTTCACTTACGGATGAGCAAACCAGGCAATTTTTAAGTTTTCGTAATCGACGGCTGGCCATATTGAAAAATCAAAACCCGGCAGCAATCTTATTGAGGCTTCCTTTATATTTAGCCTATGATCTACCCAGATTTTTAATATTAGCCGTGAAATTTAACTGTAAATTTCCGAAATTTAAATAATTTATGATGCGGGTTAGTGTGTTGATCGTGACCATTGGCGCAAAAAATTATATCCAATCCTGCCTGGATTCTCTCTTGGAGCAAACGCATCCGCCTTTTGAAATTATGGTTATGGATAATTCTTCCCAGCCTGATTTTGCCCGCAAGCTCAATTCGCTATACCCGTCGGTTAAAATTTATTCTAGTGCAGAGAACTTATTTTATACCGGGGCTTTGAACAAGGGGATCCAACTGGCGCAAGGCGAGTTTATTCTTTGCCTTAATGATGATGTGATTTTGGATAAAGAGTTTATCAGGGAGGTATTAAAATGTTTCCTGATGAATAGGCAAATAGGCATGGTGAGCGGGAAGATTTTACGCGGTGACGGAAAAACTTTGGATAGCACGGGTTTATTTTTAAGCGTTTGGCGTACGGCTAAAGAAAGGGGTTATGGCCGGCCGGACTTAGGGCAGTTTGATAAAAGCGGTTTTATTTTTGGCGTAAGCGGCTCGGCAGCTTTTTACCGCAAAGAAATGCTAGAGGAAATCAAAGAACAAGGCGCATATTTTGATCCTGGTTTTCGCATGTTCTACGAGGATCTGGATATCTCCTGGCGGGCTCAAAAATGCGGGTGGCTTGCTTATTATATTCCAACCGCTGTGGCCTATCACGTGCGTGGAGGGTCATTTCGCCCTGATTCCGGTATAGGCAAGGCTATCGGGCGTAAATATTTGAATGACCGGTTACACTGTGATTTAATTAAAAACCGTTATCTTGCCATATTAAAAAATGAAACTTTTTTTAGCTTGCTTTTGCATCTTATCCCTATACTAATCTATGATTTGTGCGCCTGGGCTTATGTTGTATTTTTCCGGCCGAAAGCTATTAAATTATTTTTTAACCATTTTTTTTTGTAAAGATTAATAAGGGGGCACCGAAGACGCGTTTATCTAAGAAGAGGCCGCTGAAAAACTTTTAAAATACCATCAGCGGCCTCAAGAAAAGATTTTGACAATTTGCGGTTATGCTTTAGAATAGCAAGTACAATTTACGCGCGGGTGGTGGAATGGCAGACACGCAAGCATGAGGGGCTTGTGCCGAAAGGCTTGGGGGTTCAACTCCCCCCTCGCGCATTAAAATCTCGGGACCGTTTCTATTTTTTAAAATAAAAAATAGTAAAAAATAGAAACGGTCCCATTTTTTTAGGGTATTTTTTGCCGCTTATCTTTAATGTAGTTGCTTTTTTCCATACCTTTAGCCAGTTTTTTTAACTCCGCCCCGATCTCGCCGATTTGAGCCACATGCGCAATCTCGCGCAGCTGGCTAGTCACTACGCCAATGGAAACGGAAAGTAATAAAATTTTATGAATTTTACTTTGGCGGTCATATCCGATGATAAAACCGTTTTGGCGGTCTTCTTGATTATAAAATGACGGAGAGATTTTATCAAAATCACAGATTATTTTTTCGCAAATTTTATCAGATAGCTCCGGAGTAGTGATCACTACAAAATCATCTCCTCCAATATGGCCGATAAAGTCATCAATATTGCCAAGTTCTTTAGCAGCGCTTAGCAATATGCGCGCGGTCTCGCGGATGACATCGTCTCCGTGTTCAAATCCATATTTGTCGTTGTAGGCTTTGAATTTATCCAGATCGACATAACAAACCGCGTAGGGGGTTTTTTTCTCAATACAATTGGAGAGTTCATTAAGAATGGCGACATTGCCGGGAAGCCGGGTGAGGGGGTTAGCTTCCAAGTCTCTTTTGGTGCGCCTTAAGACCATGCGGATTCTGGCTAAAAGTTCTTTGGGTTCAAAAGGCTTAACCACATAATCATCCGCTCCGGCGTCAATTCCGTCGATTTTATCGCTGATTTCGCCTTTGCCGGTGACCATGATTATCGGCAAATGCTGTAATAACAAATCCCGCTTAATTAAATTACATAACTGACGCCCATCCATTTTGGGCATTTTGTAATCCAGAAGCACTAAGTCTAACGGTTTGGCGCGAATTATTTTTAAGGCCTCTTCGCCATCCCCGGCTTCGATAATTTCATAATTTTCTTCCAAGAGAGTAAGCTTAAGAATGTCTCTTATGTCCGCATCGTCGTCCGCAATTAGTATTTTTATATTCATAGTTTTATTTAAGCAGCGTTATGGCTTTGGCTATTTGGAAGCCAAGCCATTGTTCTCTAACTTAAGAGTAAAGCTAAAAGTCGAGCCTTCGCCGATCTTGCTCTTTAACCATATTCTTCCCTGGTGCGCTTCGATGATATGCTTAACCAGCGTTAGGCCCAGGCCAGTGCCTTTTACCTCCTGATTGATTGTATTCTCTACGCGAAAGAACTCTTCGAATATTCTATCCTGCGCGCCTTGGGGAATTCCAAATCCGGTATCTTTGATATCAATTTGAATTATTTTATTCGCGCGATTCGCGTTGATGTCAATTTTACCATTTTGGGGAGTGAACTTTAACGCGTTTCCCACTAAATTAATAAAGACTCTTTCGATTTGGCCGCGGTCAGCTAAGATTTCCTGGCAATCACTAGGGATGCTGCCGCCGAGGGTGATATTTTTGGTTTTTAATTGTTCCGAAAATAGATCCGCGATTTTATCGGTGATATTTTTTAAGCTTAAAGTTTCTTTTCTGATTTCCACCTTGCCGCTTTCAATGCGCGAGATGTCCAGCAAATCATTTACCATATGCACGAGCTCGTCACTGTGGCGGTTGATTTTTTCCAGCCTGCTGCGAACATCATCGGGCAGGGCCCCTAATTTGCTAGTCAGCAAGATAGCCGCGTATCCCTTAATGGAGGTAAGCGGAGTCCTTATCTCATGAGAAACGCTGGAGATAAAATCACTTTTACGTTTGCTTATTTTTTCCACTTCTTTTAAAGCCTGGGTTAGCTGGTGGGTTCTTTCCTCAACCTTAATTTCCAGCTCTTGCTGTGACCGCCAGGTTTTTTCAAACAGACGGGCGTTATCCAGGGTCTGGCCGATTTGATTAGCCAGGATGCTGATAAATTCTTGATCACCTTTAGTTATGGTGGTTTCGACATTTTGCGTGCCGACAAAGATAAAACCCTGATCCCCTTCTTGAGCGAGTACCGGGCAAATGATGAAAGAGTGCACGAAGAATGACTGGCTAATTTTATTTTTTGATAAGGCGCCCTCAGGGATAAATTCAGAGGAGGCGGTTGAGCCGTTTTTAATTAAATCCAGAAAATAATCTTTATTCGCGTTAACGGCGGCATTTATTTTCAGGGATTCATCCGGGCTGTAGCCTAAGCACAAATATAGCTGGAATTCTCTTTCCAGGGATTTCCATAAAAAAGCCAGAGATTTTTCAAATCCGAGCTCTTCTACATATTGGTTGTTTATTTTTTTAAAAATTTGTTTTTCTTCCAAGGTTGTGCTTATTTCTCTAGAGAGCTTTTGCAGGGTATCCAGGCCGGAAATTTTTTTGTCCAGCTCTTCCTGGGTTTTATTCAGCTCCATGTCCGTGCGCATAATTAATTTGGCTTGTTCATCCATTTCTTCGAGAGCAAAGTTTAAGGCGGTAATCTTACCGCCCATTTCTTTTAAACACTGTATTTTATAAAGCAAAAATATTCCCAGAAAAGTAAAAAGTGTACAGATACCAAAAATTACCAAGTGTGTCATACTATTGTTCTCCTATAGCTAAGATGTTGATGCTTTGATTATGGAAATAAGTCCGGCCCAGATAATTAATGGATTTAAGCGGGGCTTGCTCACCATTAGTGTAGATACCGATTAAGGGGGTATTTTTGCCGAAAACCTCTTGGATGACGCAAAGTTCTATATTGTTTTGTCTTCCGAGAATTGAAAATCTCGCCGCGGAATCAAAGACGATCAAAAATTTTATTTTTTGGGTTCCCAGATTTCTTCTTGCTTCTTCGCAAGCGGCAACGGCCGCCGCTAGCCGCGAATCTTCAGTGCTGATCATTAATCTAATTCTACTGTTCTGGGGAATGTCTCCTTGAGTAACTAAAGAACCGTCATCTTTTATGGATATAATATTGCGCAACAAGTACTCTTTTTCTCCGGGCAGGTAAATTCCCAGCGGATAGTAAATAGATATGCGCCGCAGTTCTTTGGTTAAATCTAGCGTACTTTTAGCAAAATACTCTTCATAAAGTTTTACCGCCGGCAGCCCATCAATCTCTTTAATCACATTACCGCTGGAGGAGGTAACGCAGCGCATTTTTCCCAAAGCCAGCCAGCCATGTTTTATGCCGAATCCAAAGTTGAATTTACCTCCGAAAAGAATCCCGCTGCAGGATTCAGAAAGTATTTCTTTATTGAGGTATTGGTAAGTTTTTTGGTTTTCAAAATTATCTGAGGCGGAGGCGCCGATGAGAGGGAAGCTCTTGCCCAGGCTTTCCTGAAGCCCGTTGATTAAATGCGTTCCTTCGGTGATCAGCCGGTCGGATAAAATTATACTTAAACTCCGGGGCACATTTTTGAAACCGAATAACAGCTTGTCCCCCAGCTCTCTTCCGGATAAAAGAGGATCTTTTTTATTTATATCCTTAACCGCGGCAACATTAAAAAACGTCTGTTTGCTTAAGCTTAGGAGTAAGATGGCAAATCCGTGTTTGAACACGCCTTGATTAGTCATGATTCCTAAGCTGCTGGCGCCGAGGATGGGAATTCCCCCCAATAAGTTATTAACTGTTTTTAGGATTAAAGGATGCGCAAATTTTATCGAGGTAAAGATAAGGGCTACAGACGCCGGTGTTTTTTTTAACCCAATTACAGCTTTTCCGATTGCTTCATTAGCGGCTAGAATTGGATCTTCGAGCTGACTAAAACCGAGGCTTACATTCATAGTGTTTTAGTATATAGCGTAAATATATGAGGGTCAATAAAATTCTTACTGGAGTTTCCCTATTCTTTTATTCTGAGGAGTCCGCCAAAGTTCTATAAAAGGGATTCACCTTGACAGGTTGATATAAAGTGCTATATTATATCAACAATAAACAATGCTTCCGATAGTGTCAAAAGTTCTATGACCGATTAGGCCTACGCGGCCTACATTTAATGTAGGCCGCGTAGGCCTACGGCGGTGATACAATGTCTTTCGATGGAATGAGCGGCAAAGTAGACACGGAGTCTCATTAAAAAGCCCCTAAGCCGTGAATAAAGTGTTTATTTTAGGGGAGAAAGGATTTTTTAACATAAGCCTTGATAGCAAAAGGGTTATAGAAAAACTAAACAAAAGCTTTTGACAATACCAATGCTTCCAAAAGGGGGATAAATGAACGAGATACTAAAGGAAATAGACAAGCTGCAAGAAGAAATTAATTCTTATAGGCCCCTGTCCACAGGCATACTTAAGCAGTTAAAGGAGTATTACCGGGTAGGGTTGACTTATACTTCAAACGCATTAGAAGGAAATTCCTTGACCGAGACGGAAACAAAAGTAGTTTTAGAGGACGGTATAACCATAGGCGGGAAGCCAATAAAGGACTACTACGAGGCCTTAGGGCATAGCGAGGCATACGATTATATCCATAAGCTGGCCAAAGGAGGCAAGGGATTTACCGAAAATGACATTAAGAAACTGCATAAATTTTTTTACCATAGAATTGACGAAACAAGGGCAGGCAAGTACAGAAAAGAGAAGGTTTTTATCTCTGGTTCAAAGTATTCTCTCCTCAGCCCGGAAAAAATCCCTGAACTGATGAGTGGGTTTATGAACAGGGTTAATGACTTGGACAAGAAAAACCACCCGGTAGAATACTCCGCGTTAGTCCATAAAGAAATTGCTTTTATACACCCATTTATTGACGGCAACGGCAGGGTCGCAAGGCTATCGATGAACTTAATCTTATTACAAAAAGGCTATTGTATAGCGATAATTCCGCCTATACTACGCAGGGATTACATACAAGCATTAGAGAAAGCGCACATAGACGATAAGGATTTTAAGGAATTCATCGCAGGCGCGGTAAGAGAAACCCAAAAGGATTACTTACGGCTTTTACGGGCATAGGGAGTCAGGCAAAAACCTTATGGATTTAATCAAAAGGCTGGAAGAATATCGGTTGAGAAAGAGAATTACTCAAGAGCGCCTTGCGGAAATGCTGGGTGTTTCTTTTTGCACGGTGAATAGATGGCTAAATAAGAAAACAAAACCTCTTAAGATACAAGAGTATCATATAAAAAAGTTATTAAGCAGGAAAATACGATAAATAGAGATAATTCTAAAAGGGAGCTAAGTTGAATATTATAGGAATAATCATTGTTATGCTTTTAATAATCTTGACTATAGATTTTACGATATTTAGTAACAATGTTGATACTGCAAATAAAACTATTTGTGAATGGCTTAAAGATATTAGCGAGAAACTTGATAAGGTAATAATCTCAAAAAATAAAAATATGGCGGACGATTGATAATCCATGTGTGAGATAAATAATCTTAATAGTATTTTAAATAAACTTGGCAGCCGAGTATCTAGCTAGGCGGTAGCGAGAATATGTCCGTCCCCCCACAAAAAGCTAATATACACATAGATTCTTGCGCTTTTGATCCAAAATATTCTCCCGAAAAGAGGGGCAAGGGATTAAAATTGTTGACTAAAAAAACGATTATAGTAAAATAGCAGGCAATCGTTTGGTTTTGTCGGTAAATTTTATGGCCCCATCGTCTAGCCTGGCCTAGGACGTCAGGTTCTCAGCCTGTAAACACCGGTTCAAATCCGGTTGGGGCTACCAATCTGGTACATACAGAGAACCTCCTCGGTTGAGGGGGTTTTTGTAGTTTGACTCGTCTTGCTCGTTCACTACAAGTTCTGGGATGGACAAAGGGATGGCGTATTCGACTTCCTCCTCACCTATAGGGCTGCCGTCTTCCGAGATCAAAAAAATTCAGAAAGAGCTTTTGGGCCTCTCCCATAAGATCAGGCCTGAGTATTTTCCGATAGTTGATGTGACAAGTATAAAAGGCAAGAACATTGTCATTATCTGGGTTCCTGGAGGGACGCATCGGCCGTATAAAGCGGCCGAGACTTTAGGTAAGGGCGCGCACTATTCGTATTATATTCGCCGCAATGATACTACAAGACGAGCGACAGCTACGGATGAGCGTAGTCTAATAAAACTCGTTAACGATATTCCTTTCGATGACCGTGTTAACCATAAAGCAACTCTGAAAGATTTGGATATCCGGCGAATTGAGGAATATTTGGTTGACGTAAAAAGCGGCCTTGTCAAAGAGATGTCAAAGATGCCGCTTAAAGATCTTTGCCGCAGGATGAATATTGTTGAGGGCCCAGATGAATTCTTAAGGCCGAAAAATATCGGACTTATGCTTTTTTGTATTGAACCCCAGAAGTTTTTTCCACGCACAACAATCGATGTCGTGAAATATAAGGATGAGGTTGGTGACGATTTTGATGAAAAGATTTTCACCGGGCCTATTCATGAGCAGTTGCGCGATGCGCTCAAATACATTAAAAATCTGGTAATAGTTGAGTCTGTGCATAAAGTGGACGGCCGAGCTGAAGCGGACAGATTCTTCAATTATCCATATGCGGCTATCGAGGAATCTTTGGTCAACGCGGTATACCATCGTAGTTATGAGGAACGCGGGCCGATCGAAGTGCGGATTTACCCGTATAAGATTTATATCATTAGTTATCCGGGGCCTTTGCCTCCGCTGGGCAAGGATAATATTAATCAATGGAGGGGAAAGGAGATATCAGCGTTTGAGCTTAGCGAGCTTATCCATAAATTTCATAACGGTATTGCGCGGGATTTGTGGAGTTTTGAAACAGGCTCAAAAGCGATCGGAACTTTTGGTTTGTTCGGGAATATGTCGTTTGGTTCGCGAACCGGTAAGCCGGTAAGGCAATGGTTTGGCTTCCCATAGCCAAAGCCATAAGTTGATACCATGGTGGTGAGGCATGAGAGAAGATTTTTTGGAAGATTTTGATCCCAAGCTAAAAGAGGAATTTTTTAGAAGTGTGCATAACACTGCCCAGCTCGTCGGGCTTAAAGAGCTTGAAAGTTTTCGATTGGGCATAGACTATGAGGACGCGGATTGCCAGGATCTTATTTTGAAACTCAAGAGTAAGCCGGATGCGGAGCATGTTGATATTATCTCCCAAGACGGTTATTCAATTATCAAGAGGTATTTTAAGCACCAGAAAGAAAAAGATCTGCTCGATAAACTTTATTCCATCAATGAGAAATACATCAAAAAGAATAAAGAGGCATCCTGCGCCGCTTGTGGAAGCGGGAAAAAATACAAGAAATGCTGCGGGACTTAAAAGTGGAATAAAATTATGAGCGATAAAATAAACGGGTTTTTTAATGATGACGGTACACCGGTCAATCCGGATTTAATGCCGAAGCCGGGCTTATGTGTTTCTTGCCGGTACGATGACGATCCCAAGCAAGAAAACCCATGTGTTTTGAATCGTATGGATCAACGGGGCGAAGTGGATTTTAAGTGCGGTGCTTACGAGAAGAAATAATGGGATCGGTCGTCAATGAGCTCACAAAGGGCTCAAACGGCGCACCAGAGCGTTACAGCGCGTCATTCCTATTGATTCTTGGCAGGAATCGCATATAATTGAGATATTCGTTCGTTTTAGAACGGTATCTCGGCCACAAGGATAAAGGTTTTCGTCTGGTTACGGCGATCAATATATGACTAAATATTTAAGATGAAAAAAAATATTGTTACAATTTGCCTGCTAAGCGCGGTTTTAATTATTAACCTTTATTTTCGTTTTTTCCCCGCCTATTTTCCGCAGCTCAAACAAACAGCGCGTAATATAGTTTATAGCGATATTCAGAAAAAAGTAAAAAATGAATTCAATGCCATTCCCTCTGATTTTAACCGTCAAATTAAAGGGCAATTATTAAAGAGGTCAATTTTAGAATATCAGAAAAGTAATTGGCCCGCGATTAAAAAGGATATTCATCGGCAGTATCTGGAATTAAAAGATAAATATCAAGATCAAAACGGCCTAACCTATTTTATGGAAACGGATGGCTGGCGCTGGTTTAGGTATACTGAAAACGTGTATCGTTTTGGCCATCCCGGGGACGCTGTGATTAACGGAAAAGAAATAGATAAGTTGATGCTTGCCCCGGAAGGCGGGGAGGTAGTTTCCTATCACTTTCTTTTTTATCTCTGCGCGTGGCTTTATAAGGTTTTCACTTACGTAAATAATTCTTTGCCGATCGCTGTTTTCTTATTCTACCTGCCGTTATTTTTTGTGGCTGTTTTTTTGCTTGCTCTGTACTTATTTTGTCTGTCGCGTATTGGAAATTTAGGGGCGTTTATATCCTGTCTTTTTGTGGGATTGGCGCCGGTCTTTTTATCGCGTAGCTGTGCCGGTTGGTTTGATACAGATGCGCTAAATCTTTTATTTCCGCTACTGGTTGCCTGGTTTTATCTTAACGCCCTGGCCGCAAAAAAGCCAAAAGCCAGGCTAGGATGGCTACTTTTATCGTCGATGTTGCTGGGTTTATTTTCTTTTAGTTGGGGGTATTGGTGGTTTATCTTTTTAATTATTATCATTTTTGAAGTTTATTCATTAGCTAAGATTGCTTTATTGCCCGCGCGTTATGAAGGAAGAAAAGTTAGTTTATTGAAGCAGCGAGGGTTTTTAGCCGCCTCTTTTGTTATTTTAACCATGCAATTTGTTTTTTTGTTTTCCGGCGAGGCGCCCATTAAGGTTCTCTTTTCGCAAATAAAAGGCGCTCTATCTTTGAATAGTTTATTGGTGGTTTCAGTGTGGCCGAACGTGCTGGCAACTGTAAGTGAGTTGAGGAAAGCAAATTTATATGAAATATCTAGTTTAGCCGGGAGCTTGCCGTTATTTATTATTTCTTTAAGTTTCATGCTTATTTTATTTTTGCGCACCTTGAGAAGTAAAAAATATTTAGGGCCCGCAGAAGAGGTTATCGGCTTTTTGTTCGTGTGGACTCTATGTATGTTGTACGCTTGTTCAAAGGGGGTGCGGCTGAGCATGTTTCTGCTTATTCCTTTAGGAGTTTCTTTGGGCTGGCTTTTAACGGAAACTCTTAGTTTTTTTAAGAAAAATTTCCTGGTTGTCCAAATTATAAGATTATCATTAATTGTCTCTGTTTTGTTTTCCGTCGATCAAGCCAGTCAGGTGGTAAAAAAAGTTTTTCCGGAGATGAATAATACTTGGCATAATGCGCTGGTGAAGATAAGAAATGGCACTCCTAAAAACGCAATATTAAATTCATGGTGGGATTATGGTGACTGGTTTAAAACCGTCGCGGCTCGTCAAGTTATTTTCGATGGCCAGACTCAGAATATTCCCCAGGCATATTGGATGGCCAATGTTTTGATTACGGAAAACGAGGAGGAGGCAATCGCGATTTTACGCATGCTGAATAACGGGGGGAATAAGGCTTTTGAGATTATCGTCAGGAATCTTCACGATCCTTTTGCCTCTTTAATTTTATTAAAGAAAGTGCTGCTTATGGATAAAGAAAAAGCAAAAAGTATTTTGGCAAAGCATTTATCGGCCGCTGATCAAAAGGCGGCCTGGGAGCTAATTTTTGCTAAGCCGCCTAGCCCGGCTTATTTTTTGGTGGACTATTCCATGCTTAAGATTATGTCCACTATATCATTTTTAGGAAATTGGGATTTTACCAAGATTTATCTGGCCAACGCGCTGGACAAGAAAGATAATCATAGATCCATGAAGCGCATGGAGAACGCGGGCGTGAATAAAGAACAGATCAAAAAGCTTTCTTACGAATTTACTTTAATTTCTAGAGAAGATTTAGGCAGCTGGGCTTCCCAGGGGCTGTCATTTCAGAGCGGGCTATTAAAATCTCAAGAAAAAGAGGGCATGGTTTTATTTGATAATGGCTTGGTATACTTACCGAAGGAAAAAAGCGCTTACCTATATATTGATAATTCCTATCAAAGGCCAAAAAGCTTATTTATTTTTGATCAGGGTATTTTAGGCCAGACTGTTTATCCTGATGCTGCCCTGGATTTTTCCGCGTTGATTTATAAAATTGAACATGATTATTATGCGCTTATGCTTGATGGCGGATTGGCTCGGAGCATTTTTGTGCGTCTGTATTTTTTGAATGGAGCAGGCCTTAAATATTTTAAACCATTTATACAAGAACAAGCAGGTTTAAAATATATTCGAGTATTTGAAATAGACTGGAAATAATCAAAGCCGCGTAAGGACGCTGAGTCTTTAGTCCGCCTCTTTAAAATTTTTCTTGCATTATCAGGGATGGTATATTAATATCATGTTAATATTATTTAATGTAAACAGCTTGCCTGTTGGTAGGCGGGAAGGAGCGTATGCGTAAATATTTGAGTTTTTTAAAGTGTTCCAGCATAGTGATTAAAGTTACCGCTTGGATTTTTTTGATTTTTGGGATTATTGGAGCAACTTCCCTGTTTTTAGGCAGAATTTCGGGTAATCCGCGCTGGCTGGGAGTGGTGATTTTAGCATTTTACGCGTTTGCATTTTTCTTTCTTTTTCTCGTGGCCAAACTTGCCGATATTCTGGCTCAGATTATTAACCAAACAGATAAAGATTAATTTTGTTGCCCGCCATAAACCAGAACCGAAGCTTGTTACTCATTCGGATATCCGCGTGATGTTTACGTCCAATCTGATTTGATAGCATAGGAAATTATGTCTGCTTCTTGCCGTCAGACAGGCTTCGGCGGTTCGCTTTAGGATTAAAGAAAGTTTTTTGGTAAAACTTTCTTTGACAAATTCATAAATAAGCGTTATAGTTAATCGCGTAATGTCCAATCTGGAGGATTTATGGGAATAATTCATAAGCTTAAACCTGAAGTTTTGAGCTTTATTATTGAGAATAAACAGAATAATCCCGCCTTAAGCTGTCGTTATGTAACTTCACTAATTCTTGAGCGATTTCATATTAAGGTTTCAAAATCCAGCATTAATTCTATTTTTAAAGAAAACAATTTAAGTATGCCTATTGGTAGGAGGCAAAAATTAAAGAAAAAAAAGTTTAATCTGCCTGTTTTACCGGTTATTGAAGGGGTTAAGGCTGTTACTGTGAGTAA
>JAZDEW010000064.1:0-81064 GCA_043808425.1 Candidatus Omnitrophota bacterium | reverse complement strand
GTAGTGGGTTATTAACCATTCTGCTTTTTTGGGTAGTTTTTACCTTAAATATCCTGCTTTTTCCGTTCGATCATAGAAAGAAGCTCACCCACGTACAGTGTTTTTGGTGGTCGGATTTGTTGATTAGTTTTAATCCTTATTGGAGCATTAAGGCCAGCGGACTTGAAAATATTGACCCTAAAAAGACCTATGTGATTATTGCTAATCATCAGAGCATGGTGGATATTGTGGCGCTTTATCAGACCAAGATGCAGTTTAAATGGGTAGCCAAGGCCAGTTTGTTTAAGATTCCTTTTATTGGGTGGTGTTTAAGCCTGATTAAACATATTAGGCTTACCCGGGGTGATTTTTCCAGCATCAAAAAAATCTACCATGAGGCCAGCTGCTGGCTGCGTAAAGATATGTCGGTATTATTTTTTCCGGAAGGCACGCGCAGTAGTAGTGATGAAATGGGGGAGTTTCAAAATGGGGCATTTAAGCTGGCGATTAAAGAGAAGAAGCCTATTTTACCGATTTGCTTAAAGGGTACGCACGCGGCCATTCCTAAAGGTAGCTGGATTTTTAAAACTAAAGTCAGGGCAAAAGTTATTGTGCTTGAGCCAATTGCTACCGATGGTTATGGCGCGGCTGATTTTGCCTTGCTCAGAGATACTGTCCGTTCGAGAATTCAAGAGGCATTGCAACTGGAGTAATGGATGAAAAAAAAGTTTAAAATTATATTTTGGATCTGCGGTATTTTTCTCGTGATATTCTTTGTGGCGAATATTTTAATTGCCACATTTGCTCCCAGGATTATCCAGCAACAGATCCAGCAGAATTTAAAACTTAGGGTTAGCTTGGGCAAGATAAGCTTAAGCCTGCCTTTTACGGTTACTTTGGAAAAATTAGAGATTGGGGATCTGGCCAGGATTAAAAAATTATCATTCTCGCCTAACTTAGGGGCTCTTTTATTTGGGAAAATTGTTATTCATGGTTTAAATATTGTCGAACCGGTGATTAACCTTGAGCAGTCCGCTGACGGTAAATTAAATTTACCGGTATTAGAACAGCAAGGCAAGGCTCCGGCAATTTATTTAACCAGCCTTAATTTGCGCGAGGGAAAAATAATTTTTACGGATAAGAAGGTTACGCCTGAGGGATTTCAGGTAATTGTAAATAAGCTGGATATAAAAGTGGCTAAGGTTGTCCTGCCGCTTACATCGCTGGCGACAAATTTCAGCGTAAGTGCCGAGTTGCTTAGCCATCAGGCAGAGGTTTTTGGCCAGTTTACTTTTGCGGGCTGGCTGGATTATCTGGCTAAAGGCCTGGATGCGGAATTAGAGATTAAACATCTGGATGTGGCTAAATTCTCTGTCTACTACGGTAATTTTATCTCTAATCGCAAGCTTTCCTCAGCCAGTCTGGATTTAATTTCAATTTTTAAGGCCAGGAATAATGTTTTGCAGATTGGCACCAAGCTTGATCTTTCTAATTTGGTTTATGCGCCAGCGCTAGAGCGGCTGGATCTAGATTTGATGAAAAACGCTTTGGATTTATTTACTGATTCCAAGGGCAGATTACGCTTGGAGTTTGATATCGATACATTACTGGACAACCCGGCCTTAAGCCAGGAAAAGATTAAGAGTATAATATTAAAGGCGGCGATGAAGAATTTGTCTAGCCAGTCGCCTGGGCAGTTAATGGATAAGGTCGCTAACGTTATTGATCAATATAAAGGATTAGGCAAAGAGCTAAAAGCCATTTTTGGCCAGTAAATAAAGGAATCTAGGCAGATGGAAGAGACCAGGTCAAAAACGCTTAAGAATATTGAAGCAAAAATGGAGAATTTAGATATTAATTCATTACGCTATCATATTTTAGAGAGCGCTAAGAATTTTAAATGCTCCTGGATTGAATTGGGCCGTTCTTTGTATTCAGTTTGGAAAGATAAGATGTATAAGGAGTGGGGTTATGTCAGTTTTGATATTTATGTCGCGCGGGAGATCGGTATTCGCAAGCAAACCGCAATGAAGTTGCTCAAGTCATATTATTTTCTGGAGAAAGAGGAGCCGCAGTATTTGAAAAATGAATATGCCGCTTCCACTCAGCCTGCTCAGCTGCCTAGCTATGAGTCGGTTAATATTTTACGCCAGGCTAAAAATAATAAGGATCTGGATGAAAATGATTACCGCAGTTTAAAGAAAGAGATATTTGAAAAGGGCCGGGATGCCCAGGAGATTAAAAAGAACTTAGGAGTAATTATCCGCCAGAGGCAGGAGCAAGATCCGGAAGTTGTTGAGGAAAATAAAAGGCAGTCGGTTTTAAAGAGGCTGCTTGGCCAGCTGCGCATGCTTAGGCAGGAGGTTGCGGTGTTAAAACTGCTTTCCGTGCCGCTGGTTAAAGATTTGGATAATTTAATTAAAAATATTGATCAAGAAATTCCTGCCTGGCCGGCAGGCAGGCAGGAGCAATCTTAATGTCTATTGTCGTTGAGAAGGCCTTGACCCTAGAAAAAAGGATGGCCCTTCTAGGCGTGCGTGAAGAGGACATCATCGAGAGCTTTATTCGCTCCAGCGGCCCCGGTGGGCAGAATGTTAATAAGACCGCTACCTGTGTTTATTTGAAACATCTGCCTACGGGCTTGGAGGTAAAATGCCAGCGCCAGCGTTCGCAGCTTTTAAATCGTTCTTTAGCCAGGCATATACTTTTGAGTAAAATTGCGCATAAAATTCAACAGGATAATTTACAGAAGCAGTCATTTAAGGCTAAGGTTATGCGCCGGAATCGTCAAAAGCCGAAAAGTCTCAAAGTAAAGATTCTAGATGACAAACGCCGGCACGCGCAAAAGAAGTTTGTGCGGAGAAAAATTAATGAGATTGAAGTTGCATAAACATTTTCTTATGGTAAGATATAGAAATATTAAAAAGCCTGCGGGTTGGCAGGCAGGGAGGCTAAGATGATGACGGGAGCAAATTTTATCGGCGGTTTGATTTCATTGGCTTTAACGGTTTGGTTTGTTTATTTCAGTGTGCTCGTAATTCAGAAGCTGGATAAAGTAATTGAACTATTAGGAAAGAAATAAAGTAATTTTTGTAAAAATTTACTTAGACAACCCGCAATAGCAAGTAACCTGTTGACTTGTGGAATTAATTATCGTATAATCGTTAAGAAAGGGAGGTAGAAATTTGGTTTTGGTCAAGGAACAAAAGGCAAAATTAATTGATGATTTTAAGGTGCACGCCAGAGATACCGGAAGCGCCGAGGTGCAAATAGCGATTTTAACGGAGAGAATTAATGATTTAGGGACCCACTTTAAATCTCATAAGAAGGATCTCCATTCCCGCCGCGGGTTGTTGTTATTAGTGAGTAGGCGCCGCAGACTCCTCAAGTATCTCAAGGATAAGGACATGAAGAAGTATGAAGAGATACTGGGAAAGCTTAGCTTGAGGAAGTAAATCCTAAAGAGTTAATCCATAAAAAGAAAGAGTAACCATGCAAAATAAAAGTTTAAAAATTAAATTTGGTAACAACGATCTTATTTTAGAGACGGGTAAAATGGCCAAGCAGGCGAATGGCTCACTGACAGTTACTTACGGGGCAACCGTTATTTTGGTTACCGCTTGTATGTCTAGCTCGATTAGGGAAGGGCAGGATTTTTTTCCTTTGACGGTTGAGTATCAGGAAAAAACCTATGCCGCGGGCAGGATTCCCGGAGGATTTTTTAAACGTGAGGGCAGGCCTTCTGAAAATGAAATTTTAGGGAGCCGTCTTATCGATCGGCCTATCCGTCCGCTGTTCCCGGAAGGATTTTTAAATGAAGTTCAGATTATGGCTATGGTGCTTTCAAGCGACGGGGAAAATGATCCGAATGTTTTGGCATTGATCGGCGCAAGCGCCGCTTTGTCTATTTCCGATATTCCTTTTAACGGGCCCTTGGCCAGTTGCCGGGTCGCCCGTATAAATAATGAATTTGTGTTAAATCCCACCTATGCGCAGATTCTGAGCGCGGATTTAGAAGTAGTGGTGGCCGGTAACAATAAGGGCGTAATGATGCTGGAGTCTAAGGCTAAAGAGGTTTCCGAAGAAGAGTATTTCCAGGCGGTAAAATTTGGGATGGATAGCTTGCAACCTATTCTTGTTTTGCAGGAAGAATTTAAGCGTCTTTACGGCCAGGCAAAAGCTAAGGTTGAGCTTAAGTTAATTGATCCGGTTTTAATGCAGAAGATTGAATCGCTTTCTCAGGAAAAATTGGCCAAGGTTTATAAATTAAGCCAAAAGGAAGAGCGCGAAGAGCAGATCGCCTTATTGACTAAGGAGCTGGATGTCCAGTTAACGGCGGAAGGATTTTTGGGCCCGGATATTCATACTGGGTTGCATGAAGTAGAGAAAAAGCAGGTGCGTAAGATGATCTCTGATGAAGATAGGCGTATTGATGGGCGCTCTTTTAAGCAGATTCGCGAGATTACCTGTGAGGTTTCTGTGCTTCCGCGCACGCATGGTTCAAGTCTTTTTACGCGTGGGCAAACACAGAGTTTAGCTGTGACTACTTTAGGTACGGGGCAAGATGAGCAGTTGATTGAGGCTTTAGATGGAGAGAAAAAGAAGTCTTTTATGCTGCATTATAATTTTCCTTCTTTTAGTGTCGGGGAAACCCGGCCTGTGCGGGGCCCCGGCCGGCGTGAAATTGGCCATGGCGCTTTAGCGGAAAAGGCTTTGTTGCCGGTAATGCCTTCCAAAGAGAAATTTCCTTATACCGTAAGAATAGTTTCTGAAATTTTAGAATCAAACGGCTCCAGTAGCATGGCTTCGGTTTGCGCGGCGGCCTTGTCCTTGATGGATGCCGGAGTTCCGATTAAAGAAGCAGTGGGGGGAGTGGCTTTAGGGTTAGTCAAGGAGGGTGACAAGACGGCGATTTTGACGGACATTGCCGGATTAGAGGATCATTTTGGAGATATGGATTTTAAGGTGGCCGGAACGCGCGGTGGAATTACCGCGGTGCAATTAGATCTTAAGAATGACGGGATTTCGTTGGATTTGCTTAAGGAATGTTTGGCTCAATCTAAAGAAGGAAGGCTATTTATTTTAGATAAAATGAGCGCGGCATTAAACAGCCCTCGAGAAGAACTTTCTAGCTTTGCCCCGCGCATCGATGTTTTAAAAATTAATACCGAAAAGATCGGAGAGCTAATCGGCCCGGGAGGCAAGACGATTAAGGCGATTATTGCCGCCACCGGAGCGAGTATTGATATTAAGGATGACGGCACGGTTTTAGTGGGTTCAGTGGATGCGGCTAAATCCGATGCGGCGATTAAAATGATTAAGGCGATCACGGATGAACTAGAGGTAGGCCGGATTTATTTTGGCAAAGTAAAGCGGATTATGCAATTTGGGGTATTTGTTGAGCTGGCCCCGCGTAAAGAGGGGCTGGTGCATGTATCTGAGCTGTCCAGTACCTTCGTTAAAAAAATTGAGGATGTGGTTAAAGTGGGTGATGAATTTAATGTTAAGGTTATCGGTATAGATGAATTGGGTAGGATTAATTTAAGCAAAAAACAGGCTGAAGCACCGCAACAAAGCAGCTAAGTGAGAGAAAGAAGAATTAATGAGGTCAAGGGCGTTGTTCTGGTAGCGGCGGGGTTGATGGTTTTGGCCAGCCTTGTTCGCTTTGACCGTTTGGATCTTGTTTTTTACACCTCCGCTCCTAATTTCCCCGCTAAAAATCTTCTGGGAGTTTTTGGTGCCTATTTGGCCGGGTTAATCGTTCTACTTTTTGGTAGTCTCTCCAGTTTTTGCATACCCTTCTTAGTGATCATGCTGGGCATAAAATATTTTCGCCAGGATAAGCCCTACTTAAGCGTGGCGCGCATTTTAGGAATGTTTGTGCTGCTGGTTTCCATAAGCTCGCTCATCGGTATGTTTAATTTAAATAACGATAGCTTAAGGTTCCAGACCTCAGGATTTTTTGGCGCGCTTACGGCTAATTTCATCACTACTTATTTTAGCCGTTTAGGCGGTTTTATTATTTTTATTACTTTTATCATTCTCTCTTTGGCCCTGGTGACGGAGATTCTTATTTCTTCGCTTTTTCTTAAGCTCGCCGGAAAAATAAAATCTGTTTTTTCCAGTCTGTCTTTTTTTTCTAATCGGCAAAAACATCTTGTAGCGAAAATTAAGCCCAACCTTGGCGGTAAAAATAGCTTATTGCCTAAAAGACAAGATTTTGAGCCTGGCTTATCGAAGCCTAAAATTTTTATGTCAGATTTAAAAACTCAGATTAAAAATAAGCCGCTAGAGCAAATTAAGATAAAAACTAGCGAACTAAAGATTGGTGATTATCATTTGCCTTCCGTGGATTTATTAGACGCGCCGCCGCCGGCGGATAATAAACAAATGAAAGAAGACTTGGAGGCCTGCGCTAGGACATTGGAAGATACTTTAGAAGATTTTGGTATTTTGGCAAAAGTTACGGATATTATCCGTGGCCCGGTTATTACTCGTTATGAATTGGAACCGGCGGCCGGAGTAAAGATTAACCGTATTGAGGCCTTAAGTGATGATATCGCTTTGGCGATCAAGGCCCAGTCGATCAGGATTATCGCTCCTATTCCGGGAAAAGGCAGGGTAGGGGTGGAGGTGCCTAATCTGCAGAGTACATTAGTTTGTATTCGAGATTTGCTTACCTCTGCGGAGTATCATAAGCATAAGTCGTTTTTGACCATCGCTTTGGGCAAGGATATTACCGGTCGATCCGTATTTGGTGATTTAGATGATATGCCGCATTTGTTAATTGCCGGAACTACCGGTTCTGGTAAAACTGTCTGCGTGAATACCTGCATTTTGTCATTACTTTTCCGCGGATCTCCGAATGATTTAAAATTTTTAATGATTGATCCTAAGATGGTGGAACTGATGCCTTTTAATGGCCTGCCGCATCTTTTGTGTCCGGTAGTTACAGACGCCAAGAAGGCAGCCGTTGCCCTTAATTGGGTGGTTTCCGAGATGGAATCTCGTTACGTGCTCTTATCTAAAATCGGAGTTAGGAATATTGAGGCATATAATGAAAAGCAGGAAAAGATTCCTTATATTATTGTTGTTGTTGATGAGTTTGCGGATTTAATGAGTGTGGCGCGTGATCAGATTGAGAATGCGATTACGCGTTTGGCGCAGCTATCGCGGGCGGTAGGCATACATTTGATTTTAGCTACGCAGCGGCCAAGCGTGGATGTAATTACCGGAGTAATTAAAGCAAATTTACCGGCGCGCGTATCTTTTAAAGTGGCCTCTAAAGTTGATTCACGTACAGTGCTAGATGGCAATGGCGCGGAGGCTTTATTAGGCAAGGGGGACATGTTATTTTTGCAACCCGGAAAAGAAGATTTAGTGCGTATTCAGGGGGCCTTGGTTAAAGATGCTGAGATTGAGCGGGTGGTAAAATTTATTAAGGCTCAAGGTGAGCCGGCTTATGATGAGCAGATTCTTAAGGAGCAGCAAAAAAATAGTTTAGCCAATGGCGATAAAGATGAGCTTTATGATGAAGCGGTGCGTGTAATCATGGAAAGTAATCAGGCCTCGGTTTCTATATTGCAGCGGCGAATGCGCTTAGGATATACGCGTGCCGCGCGCATTATTGATATGATGGAGGCAGAAGGGTTAGTGGGGCAGTTTGAAGGAAGTAAGCCGCGCCGGATTTTAGTTGACCGTCAGGCTTGGCTCAAAGAATTGACTGGTGCTAAAGGCGTGGAAACTACTGGGATGAATAAGAGAGAAGGTGCTGAATGAATATTGAGGCAGTCGGTCCCCGGCTAAAGAAGATTCGTCAGGAAAGAGGATTAAGTTTAGAGGATATCCAAAAAAAGACCAAAATTCACCTCAACGTTTTACGCGCAATTGAAGGTGATAGTATTTCAAATTTAAGCCCGATTTATCTTAAAGGTTTTATTAAGATTTATTGCGCTTGCCTTGGTTTGGATGCTAAAGCTTTTATTGTTACTAATGAACAGCGGCAGAAGCCACCTTTAAATGCGGCTGTCGGTAAGCCTATCGGAGCGCGGATGGAAAAGAAATATTCTTTTATTAAAGATGTTTCTATTAAGCTAAGCGCGCTCAAGCCCAGGGTGAGCTTAAAGAAAATAATTATATTTGTAGTTATTCCGTTCATTTTTATATTTTTAGGGATCAGTTTAATTAAACTGGTTTCTTCGCGGCCTAAGAATCAGATAGAGAAGGCTAAAAAATTAATGCCCGTTTCTGTCCCTGTCCCTAAGGCTGAGGCTAGGCAAGCTAAAATTAATAAAGATTTAGCTTCAGGGTTTACTTTGGGCGTATTTGCGCGTGGCAAATCCTGGATCTCGGTAAAAGTTGATGGGAAGGTTGTCTTCCATGGCGCGCTTGCTCGTGGCCGATCTGAAACCTGGCAAGCTAAGGAAAAAGTTGAATTGTCTCTGGGAGATGCCGGGGCGGTAGAGCTGCAGGTTAATGACCAGCGTTTTGCTAATCTCGGCCGGCATGGGCAGTCTTTAAAGAATGTTCTGATTAATAAAGAAGGTTTGAAAATTTCCAGATGAAACAGAGGATAGGTATACTTTCCTTAGGCTGTCCTAGAAACCTGGTGGATGCCGAAGACCTTGCCGGACGGCTCAGTTTTAAAGATTATTCTATAGTTGAAGACATAGCTCGCGCACAGGTTGTTTTAGTGAATACCTGTGCTTTTATTCAAGAGGCCAAGCGTGAATCCATTGATGCCATCTTGAATTTGATTGAGCTAAAAAAGCAGGGGAAACTTAAAAAAATAATCGTTTACGGTTGCCTGGCACAGCGTTATAAAAATTTAGCCAAAGATTTACCGGAAGTAGACGCTTTTGTAGGAAGATTGGGGTTAAATCATGAATTAAAAAGGTTTGCTTTAACCCCTGCGCATTACGCTTACTTGAAAATATGCGAAGGTTGTGTAAACCAGTGTAGTTACTGCGTAATTCCCAAGATTAAAGGCAGGCTGGAGAGCCTAAACGAGTCAACGATAATTCGTAAAGTTAAGCGTTTTAATCAGGAAAGGATTTCAGAGCTAAATATTATTGGTCAGGATATTACCGGTTTTGGAATAGATGTTTCCGGCAAAAGTCAGCTGGCCGGCCTCTTACGGAAAATAATTAGATATACGCCGCAGATTGGATGGATTCGTCTTTTATATTTGAATCCAAAACGAATTACTAATGAGTTGTTGAGGCTAATGGCAACTTCAAGCCGGATATGTAAATATATTGATTTGCCCATACAACATATTAATAATCGCATTCTAAAGTTGATGAATCGCACAACTACCAAGGAAGAGATTATTGCTCTGATTAAGAAGATCAGGGAAGCTATCCCCGGGGTTTATCTGCGTACTTCTTTAATTGTAGGTTTTCCCTCAGAGACAGCAGAAGAATTTAATGAGTTGCTGGATTTTGTTAAAGAGGCGAAATTTGAAAGGCTGGGAGCTTTTATCTATTCCCGGGAAGAGGGCACGCGCGCTTTTAATTTTAAGGGACAAATTTGCCAGCAGTTAAAACAAAAGAGATTTGATAAAATTATGGCCACGCAGCGTCAAATAGCGGCCGTTTTGAATGGCAAATTACTGGGAAAGATTATTTCTGTTTTAGTGGAGGAAAAACAAGGCCGTGTTTATGTTGGGCGGAGTCAGGCTGATGCCCCGGAGGTAGACGGAGTGGTGTATATAAACACTAAACAGCCCTTGAGAATGGGTAAATTTATTCAGGTAAAAATTACAGATACTTTAGAGTATGACTTAGTGGGGGAGCCAAAACTATGAATCCCGCACTTTCTATGTATTCAAGGGGTTAGAAATATAGAATTTATAAAAGTAGGAATCAAATTAAAAAATTAAATATGAAAGCCTGCCTGCCGGCAGGCAGGAAGGTGTACGATGAATCTTGCTAATCGGTTGACCATGTTGCGCATTTTATTAACTTTTGTGTTTATGTTTTTTTTGTTTTGTAACGGGCTTTGGCCTAAAGCTATTAGTTTGGTGGTTTTTATCTTGGCCGCTTTATCGGATTATTTTGATGGCCTGATCGCGCAGCGCAGGAATATGGTAACGGATTTTGGTAGATTGATGGATCCGATTGCGGATAAAATTTTAGTTTTGGCCGCTTTCGCGGCTTTTGTGCAGTTGCAGTTAATTGATGCTTGGATGTTCGTAATTATAGTTTCTAGGGAAATTTTAATTACTTCCATGCGCCTGTTTGCTCTGAATAAGGGTAAGATACTTTCTGCGGCGCGTGCTGGTAAACATAAGACAGTTTTACAGATGGCGGTTATTTTTATTATTTTAGGATTTATTCTGCTTAAAGAGATTTTATTAAAATATTATACCTGGAATCCTGCTTGGGAAAAGATCTTTCATCGGGGGATATTTTTTCTCATGCTGGTAACCGTTGGGCTAACTCTTTATTCCGGGCTGTCATATTTATGGGCTAACCGTAAAGTAATTACTCGTCTATGAAATTTAAAAAAGCAGGTGATTTTTTTGTTAAAGCTATTAGTACGGTTTTTTTTATCGGCTATTTACCGTTAGTCCCCGGTACTTTTGGCAGTATTGCCGGAGTGGGTTTATTTTATTTACTTAGAGGCACAACTTTAATAAATTATTTTTTATTTATTTTCGGCATAGTTATTTTGGGGTTAATGACTGGCGGCCGGATGGAAAAGTTATTAAATAAGAAGGATCCTGGTTGCATCGTGATAGATGAAGTGGCCGGTATGCTCATTGCCCTTAGTTTTATTCCCTATGATTTTAAGTTAATTTTTTTGGCTTTTTTGGTTTTTCGTGTCCTGGATACACTTAAACCATATCCGGCTGGGAAATTACAACATTTATCAGGTTCGGCCGGAATCTTGACCGATGATTTAATTGCCGGCATTTATACGAATATTGTGGTTTTGATAATTCTAAAGTTGGCGGTTTTTTCAAATTTCATAAGCTAGCGGATAATAAGCGCATTGCTTTTAAGGCGGAATTTTTTCGGATATTTTCTCGGTTGCCGGAGAATTTAAATTTGTGGCAAATGTCTTTATTTTTTTCGGATAGGCAGATAAAGACGGTGCCCACGGACATGGCGGTGGTTGTCCTTCCGGGGCTGGCCATTCCGGTAATGCTGATGCCAAAATTAGTATGGGTTTTTTTTCGGATGTTCTTAGCCATTAATATAGCAACTTGGCGGGAAACCGCACCGTATCTGGCGATTATTTTTGCGGGTATATTTAGAATTATTTCTTTGGATTTGTTGCTATAAGTAATCACCCCTGAGTGAAAATAATTCGAAGACCCCGGTAAACTGGTTAAAAGTGTAGCGAGAAGGCCTCCGGTGCAGGATTCAGCCAGAGAAATGGTTTTTTTTTGATGGGTTAGTTGGTTATGGATTTGCCGGGTTATTTTCTTAAGCACAATAGATATTATACCCGTTTTAAATATATTGACAAGTCTAGTTTCTCTGTTAAACTAAATAGCAATTAATCTTTAGGGCAAGGTGAAAATCCTTACCGGCGGTTTAGCCCGCGAGTCAGCCTTTAATTCATTGGCGGACAGATCTGGTGAGATTCCAGGGCCGATGGTCATAGTCCAGATGGAAGAAGATTTCCGCTATAATGTACGGCGGACCCGCCAATGAGTATGGCGGGAAAGAGTTAAGGCCCGAAGATTTTGTTTCGGGTTTTTTATTGCTCTTGGCGCTAAGAAGTTACGCGGCGCTAATTTGAATCGCGCCGGTGTCCCTTGGTAGGGAGCGCGGGTGTGCCCTTGTGGGCAAGGAGAGGTATGTTTAATAGCATCCCAGAAATTTTAGAAGATTTAAAAGCCGGATTAATGGTCATTGTTGTTGACGATGAAGATCGTGAAAACGAAGGTGACTTAGTAATGGCGGCATCAAAAATTAAATCCGCAGACATTAATTTTATGGCTAAATTTGGCCGGGGCCTGATTTGTGTTCCCATGGAGGAGGAAAGGTTACGTTTTTTGGAGCTCGATCCTATGCTTAAGAATACCTTGTCCGTTGGCAGCGAGGATCTTTTTAAAACCGCTTGGATGATTTCCGTGGATGCCGCTAAAGGAGTTAGTACCGGTATCTCTGCTGGAGATCGGGCCAGAACAATTGAGGCCTTAATTAACCGGCAAAGTAGGGCGCAGGACATAGTGCGTCCCGGACACGTTTTTCCTTTACTTTCGCGTTGCGGAGGAGTCTTAGTTCGGGCAGGGCATACGGAAGCTAGCGTGGATTTGATGCGCTTGGCCGGGCTTTATCCGGCAGGGGTAATTTGTGAGATCATGAACGATGATGGCAGTATGGCTCGCTTAAAGCAGCTTTTGGAGTTTGCCGGCAAACATGCTTTAAGGATTTGTACGATTGCCAGCCTTATTGAATATCGCCGTCGAAGCGAGAAGCTGGTGGAGGCCATTGTGCAAACCAGATTGCCGACAAAATTTGGTGAATTTAAGTTATTTGTTTATCGTGATCAAACTAATAATCAAACGCATATTGCTTTGTGTATGGGAAATTGGTCGCATGAGTCGGTCTTGGTGCGCGTACATTCAGAATGTTTGACCGGAGATGTTTTTGGTTCATTGCGTTGTGACTGTGGAAGGCAGCTAGAGAAGTCGATGCAGCTTATTGCTTTAGAAAAGAAAGGCGTAATCCTCTATATGCATCAAGAAGGGCGCGGTATAGGATTAATTGAGAAGTTGCGTGCGTATAATTTGCAGGATAACGGAATGGATACGGTGGAAGCTAATGAGGCGTTGGGGCACAAAGCGGATTTACGCGATTATGGCATTGGCGCTCAGATTCTTGTAGATTTAGGGATTAAGCAGATCAGATTGCTAACTAATAATCCGCGTAAAATTGTCGGCCTGGAAGGTTATGGGCTAAAGGTTTTACAGCGGGTACCCTTAGAGATTGAGCCTAATGATCAGAATTATAAATACCTTAAAACAAAGAAAGAAAAGATGGGGCACCAGTTAGAGTTATAAAGTTTAAATAAGTAGATATCCATTAGAGGAGGGAATATGGTGAAAGTGATTGAAGGTAAATTGTTAGTAAAGGGCCAGAGTTTTGGCTTAGTGGCTTCCCGATTTAATGATTTTATGACCAAGGAGCTGGTTAGTGGCTGTATCGATACTTTGATTAGGCACGGCGCAGAAGATAAAGATATTACCGTAGTTTGGGTTCCGGGGGCATTTGAGATTCCTTTAGTTGCTCAGAGAATGGCCAAAGCTAAATCATTTGATGCCTTGATTTGCTTAGGTACGATTATTCGAGGAGCAACTCCGCATTTTGATTATATTGCTGCTGAAGTGGCCAAGGGGGTTGCCAAGGTTTCTTTGGATAGCGGCCTACCGGTTATTTTTGGCGTAATTACTGCGGATAGTATTGAGCAGGCAGTTGAACGCGCAGGTTCTAAAGATGGAAACAAAGGTAAAGATGCGGCTCTTTCGGCTATTGAGATGATTAACTTAACGGGACAGTTGAAATAACAACTTGATTCTGATTTACAAACGCGTAAAAATTTTATTTAATATTTTTACGCATACGTTGGAATAAATCATTAAATGCGTAAACGGACTAAAGCACGTGAATATGTATTGCAAATGCTCTACCAGGTGGATATTACTCAGGGTAATTGGCAGGAAGTTTTAGAAAATTTTTCTGCAAGCAATGACCGGCTTGATATGTCTGGTGAGCTTAAAGATTTTTCTTCTGAGCTGCTAGGGGGAGTGATTGATCATTTGTCGGAGATTGATAAAATGATTAGCAAATATGCTACGAATTGGCAGCTTGAACGTATGGCATTTGTGGATCGTAATATTATGCGCCTGGGCTGTTTTGAGCTTTTGTTTCGGGTGGATATCCCCCCCAAAGTGGCGATTAATGAAGCGGTGGAGCTAGCTAAGAAATATTCCGGCTTAGAGTCGGGTAAGTTTGTTAATGCTATACTGGATCAAATAAAAATTGAAAAAGAAAAATGAACCCCGCGCCTTCTTTGTATTCAATACTAAAAACTAAAAGGCTAAAAAGAATGAATAAATTAGAAGGTGCCTGATGAAATATGCTGATTTGCATGTGCATACCTCTCACAGTGATGGCACATATACATCCGCGCAATTGATTAAGGAAGCAATCGCGCGAGGTATTTCTGTGCTGGCGATTGTGGATCATGATACCACCGACGCCCTGGCTGAAGCATTTGCTCAAGCCCAGGGAAAGGATTTAGAGATTATTCCGGGCATTGAATTAACTGCCCAGCATGAGAATCAGGAGATACATATTCTAGGGTATTTTTTGGACTATCAGAATAAAGAGCTGCTTGAAAAATTAAAATTATTACAACTTAATCGTATTCAACGGGTTTATAAAATAGTAGAGAATTTAGGGGCTCTGGGATTAAAGCTTAATCCGGGCACTGTTTTTAATATTTCTGGGCAGGGCACGGTGGGTAGAATGCATATTGCCCAAGCATTAGTTAAAGAAAGATTGGTGGGTTCTACTTCTGAGGCATTCCGTAAATATATCGGAGATAAATCTCCGGCTTATGTTGCGGGTTTTTGTCTTTCTGTGCCGGAGGCTATAAAATTAATTCATGCTGCCGGCGGGGTAGCGGTTTTAGCGCACCCGTATATGCTGCATAATGACGCCTTGATTGCTGAATTTACAGATTATGGGCTAGAGGGTATTGAAGTGCATTATCCTGAGCATTCCCAGGCGGTGGTTAATTTTTATCTGGATTTAGTTAAGAAGCTTAATCTTTTGGTTACCGGAGGAACAGATTTCCATGGCCATGCAAAACCTCAGATAAAATTAGGCATGATTAAAATACCGTTGGAATTAGTGGAAAAATTAAGGCTGGCTAAAAAATGATTAAACCGTTGGATGAATATTATATGGGGTTGGCTTTAAAATTAGCGCTTAAAGCTAAAGGAAAAACTTCTCCTAATCCTTTAGTCGGCGCATTAGTGGTAAAAGCGAATAAAATTATTGGCCGCGGTTTTCATGCTCAGGCCGGGTCTGCGCATGCGGAGATTATGGCTTTAGATGAAGCGGCTAAATTGGCAGTCGGTGCAACTTTGTATGTTACTCTTGAGCCTTGCGCGCATACTGGCCGTACTCCGCCTTGTATTAATCGTATAATTGGAAGCGGTATAAAAGAAGTGGTGGTCGGGATGATTGATCCTAACCCTTTAAATAACGGCAAAGGTGTCGGCCTGCTTAAACAGAGCAACATTAAAGTCAGGGTGGGGGTTTTAAGCGATCAATTGGAAAAAATAAATGAGAGTTTTATTAAATATATCACGACTAGAATTCCTTTTATTACCGTTAAGGTTGCCGAATCTTTAGACGGCCGGATTGCTACCCGTACCGGTGACTCTAAATGGATTACTTCGGATAAGTCGCGGGCGTTTGCCCATAGCATACGCAAGGATTATGATGCGATTATGGTCGGGGTAAATACTGTCTTGCGTGATAATCCTAGTTTGAATGCCTGGTTTTCTCAAAAAAAGTTAATTAAGATAATTGTGGATAGTAATTTAAGTATATCGGCTGATTCTAATATTTTTGCCGGGGATAGTCAGGTAATTATTATTACTTTGCCTAGCCGGCCTGGCCAGGAAACGGAGAACCGCAAAAATTTAGCGGCTAAAGCCAGGATCCTGGAGGTTAAGGAAAAAGGCGGCCAGATTAATTTAACGGATGCCTTAAAGAAATTGGCGCAATTACAAATAAGCAGTATTATCGTCGAAGGAGGAGGGACTCTCATCGGTTCGTTATTCGATGAAAGATTAGTGGATAAGATTTTATTTTTTATCAGCCCTAAGATTATCGGTGGCAAAGACGCTGTTTCTTCGGTGATGGGCAAGGGGGTTAAGCGTATAGATCAGGCGATAAAATTGTCCGATTTAAAGATTAGGCGTTTTGGCGAAGAACTTTTAGTGGCGGCAAGGGTACTAAGGTAAATGTTTACGGGTATTGTTGAAGAATTAGGCCGGGTAAAAAAAATAACGCAGCGTTCAGGTATAGTCCTGCTAGAAATCAGCGCTAAGGAAACATTAATTGATACTAAGATTGGCCAGAGTATCGCGGTTAACGGGGCTTGCCTGACGGTAGCAAAAATTGACCCCGCCCCTGCGCGCAGGAGTTGGGTGAGTTTTGAGGTTATGGATACCACTCGTAAAAATACTAACCTGGGATTATTAAAAATCGGACAAGCCGTCAATCTTGAGCGCAGCTTGAAGGTGGCAGATAGAGTCAGCGGGCATTTTGTGAGCGGGCATATTGATTGTCTGGGTTTGGTGCGCAGGAAAATCCTGCGTAATGGGAGTGTTGAGTTTGAGATTTCTGTTCCGTCTGCTTTTATGCGCTACTGTCTGCCTAAGGGGTCAGTGTCTCTTGACGGAATAAGTTTAACTTTAGCGTTGATTCGCGGTAATACTTTTAAGGTTTGTATCATTCCCCAGACCCTTAAGAATACAACTTTAAATTTTAAGGGCCCCTCGGATAAATTGAACGTTGAATTTGATATTCTCGCTAAAAAAACTGCCGCTTAGTCTTTTCTGTTATTGCGTAAACTCTGAATTTTTGCTATACTGATTTCATGAAATTATTAGAAAAAGAAAAAGCTCAGGGTTTGCGCCTTAATGGTTTGTCGCTGAAGCAAATCGCCCAGAGGCTAGAAGTTTCTAAGGGGTCAGTAAGCGCTTGGGTTCGAAATGTAACAGTGCCTAGAGAGGTATTCTTTAATATTAATGATCAGCGTCGTTTAGGCAGAGAGCAAAGCCGCAAGACAAGGCTTTCTAATATTGCTAGGCGTAATGATGAGATTAATGCTAAGTGTAGAGAAGAAATCATTCCATTATCTAACAGGGATTTGTGGATTGCCGGGCTTATGCTGTATGCGGGTGAAGGATTCAAATCTTCGAATGTTTCAGGGCAGAGAGTCGAGATTGCCAATTCCAACCCTGAGATATTGCGTATATTTATAAATTTTCTAATAAAGGTATGTTTGGTTCCCAAGAAAAAGATTAAAGTGAGGTTGATGTTATATGAAGATATATGCCCGGAAGAGGCAAAGAAGTTTTGGTCAGGGGGGCTGGGTATTGTTGCGGATCAGTTCTGTAAGCCTTTTATAAAAAGAAGCTACAAAGACGAACCTTGCCGGCATCTTAGGCGTTCAAAATACGGTACAGCTCACGTGATTTTATGTGATATAAAAGTATATAAAAAGATTATTGGTTGGTTAAAAGCTATTTACGAAGATAATAATTTTTAGTTTTAAATAGATTAACGGGGAGTGGCTCAGCTTGGCTAGAGCGCTTGCTTCGGGAGCAAGAGGTCAGCGGTTCAAATCCGCTCTCCCCGACCAATCTAACAAAAATCGCCAAAACGTTATAAGTTAGCGTTAATGGTTTGATTAAATATGAGCAAATCGTTTACTATTCATGATCTACCAGCCGATGAACGTCCACGCGAGCGATTGGTAAAGTTTGGTGAACAGGCGCTTTCGGCTCAGGAGTTATTACAGGTTATTTTAGGGCGCGGTATTGCTGGTGAATCGGTGGTAGTCACGGCGCAAAAACTACTATCGCAATTTGGCAGTTTACAGAAATTAGCCGAAGCAAGTATTGAGGAGCTGTCTTCAGTTAGAGGAATTGGATTAGCAAAAGCGTCACAAATAAAAGCCGTTTTTGAAATTGGACGCCGCGTTTCTACTCAGGCCCCGCCATATAAGAGTAAAGAACTTACCGATCCCCTAAAGGTCTATCAGTTGATAAAAAGCAGACTCAAAGATTATCAAAAAGAACATTTTTATATTATCGCTCTTAATAGTAGAAATCACTCAGTGGCAGAGGTTTCCGTGGGCAGCCTTAACGCCAGCATTGTCCATCCGCGCGAAGTATTCGCCGAAGCCATCAAAAATAAGGCGGCATCCGTGATATTTGTTCACAATCATCCCTCGGGCGACCCCAAACCGTCGGAAGACGATTTGACGATTACCAAAAGATTAGTTGAGGTTGGTAAAATTATGGGGATTGAAATTATTGATCATATCATTGTTACGGCAAATGGGTTTTTAAGTTTTAAGGATAAAGGGTTAATTTAAATTAAAATATGAAGAAAAATAATCAAAATTCATTGGCAATTTTTGAAACCTATAAAATCCGGCGTTTCTATGATGAACAAAAAGGATCATGGTATTTTTCCGTGGTGGATATTATTTTTGCGCTTACTGGAAGCGTCAATCCCACGGATTACTTGAAAAAATTAAGAAAAAGGGATTCTGAACTTGGCCGCTACATAGGGACAAATTGTCCCCAGATAGAAATGGGCACGGAAACAGGGAAAAACAGAAAAACTTTAGCCGGAAATCCTGAGCATCTATTTAGAATTATTCAATCGGTTCCGAGTAAAAAAGCCGAGCCGATAAAGCTTTGGCTTGCAAAAGTTGGTTATGAAAGAATAAAAGAAATAAGTGATCCTGAAAAAGCACTTAATCGCAGCCGTGATTATTGGCAAAAAATGGGCCGAAGCCAAAAATGGATTCAGCAAAGAATGATGGGGCAGGAAGTTAGGAATAAGCTGACGGATTACTGGAAAGACAACGAAGTTGAAGAAAAAGACGAATACGCTATTTTGACAAATATTATCCACCAAGAATGGAGTGATTTGTCGGTTAGAGAACATAAAAATTTAAAGAAGTTAAAGACGCAAAATTTACGGGATCATATGTCTGACGCGGAATTGGTTTTTACGGCCTTGGCGGAACTTTCCACTCGCCAAATCGCGGAAACTATGGAAACAAAAGGTTTGGAGGCTAACAAGATTCCCGCGAAGAAAGGCGGTAAAATTGCTAAAGACGCGAGAACGGCTTTGGAAGAAAAAACTGGAAAAAGCGTGATTACAGGCGAAAACTTTTTGCCAAAATTAAAAACTAAAAAATTGAAATAAAATTATATTATGGAAAAAAGGGAAAATTTTACTATGGGAAACAAATTTAAAGACAATCTGTATAAAATACTTAAAAAAGACGCTCGGCTTTGGGATGAAGAAAAAAAAGAGATCAACGAGACTCTTTTGAAAGATTTGATTGATAAGCTGGATGAGAAAATTATTGAATTGTTACTTAGCGATAAAGAAATAAAAGAAAAGTTTTTTATCAGGATTAAAGATGTTTTTGTTTTAAAACATAATGATTTGAAATTTTTTATTGATGAAAATAAGCTGGATAATTCGTATACTCAATATCAAAATAAAATCGGTTTACGCGTTGGCAATAAACTTCTTTCCGAGCGTGAAGAGGTTGTTTTGGATTGGCCTTTCAAGGATTGTGTGTTGGAAGGCGGCATGACCAAAGAAGATCAAAAAAGAAACGAGGTATTCTTTAATGAAGTTTTAGCCAAAGATGAAATTGACCGGCTTTTTGATCCCAAAGCATTTACTAATTTTAAACGAATAGACAGAGACGGCGAGCATTCTATGCTGTCATTGCGAGGGAGCGATAGCGACCGCGGCAATCTCGGTTTTCGCCGCGATGAAAATGGCGTGATTAAGGATAATTTGATTATCAAGGGCAATAATTTGCTTGTCTTGCATTGTTTAAAAGAGCAATTTGCTGGAAAAGTAAAATTGATTTATATTGATCCGCCGTATAATACAGAAGGAGAAAATAATACCTTTGTCTATAATAACAGTTTTAACCACTCTTCTTGGCTGACTTTTATTAAGAATCGATTGGACATAGCAAAAACATTATTGAGCGACGAGGGAGTAATTGTTGTTACCATTGATGATTCTGAGCAAGCTCATTTGAAAATTTTAAGCGACGAAGTATTTGGAAGAGAAAATTTTGTTGGTACGGTTATTGTGCAAAGTAATCCACGGGGCAGAACTACAAATACGCATTTTGCGACTTCACACGAGTACGCAATGTTTTATGCGAAAGATATTGATCAGGTTTCGTTGAATTTTCTTAAATTAACAAAAGAGCAAGAATTAGATTTTGATAAAAAAGATAATTCAGGGGACTATCGTCTTTTGCCGTTTAGGCGAAGTGGCGGAACTTCTACTCCAGAAGAAAGGCCGAATTCATACTATCCAATATATTTTGATGAAAAAAATAATATTTTTGCTCTTGATAAAAAATCGGGATACATTGAAATATTTCCAATTGATAAGCTTGGGAAAAAACGAGTTTGGAGACAAACACGGCCATCTTTTTTAGAAGCTGTTAAAAGAGGTGATATGGTTTGTAAAAAAACTACTGGAAAATGTGTTATTTATATGAAGGATAGAATTAAGGATGGCAGAAAGCCAAAAACGATATGGATTGATTCAAAATATGATGCTTCAGCAAATGGTACGATGCTATTGAAAAATATTTTTTCGGGAGATAAATTATTTAGTTATCCTAAATCCCTTTATACAGTTAAAGATACTATTGATATTGTTACAGAGCGAGGTAAAGAAGATATTGTTCTTGATTTTTTTGCTGGAAGCGGAACCACCGCTCACGCGGTTTTAGAATTAAACAAAGAAGATGGCGGAAACCGGCAGTTTATTTTGTGCGAGCAAATGCACTATGTTGATACAGTGACAAAAGAACGGGTTAAAAAAGTTATTGAAAACAATAAGGCTGGGGATTTTGTATATCTTGAAATTGCCAAATGGAACGAAGAAGCCAAAGAGAGAATTTTGAAAGCCAAGAATTTAAGCGAATTGGAAAAATTATTTGATGAGCTTTATGAACGATATTTTATCAATTACAATGTTGAAATTAAAAAATTCCAAGAAAGCGTTAAAGAGGAAGAATTTAAAAAGCTGGGTTTGGACAAACAGAAAAAACTTTTTGTGGAAATGTTGGATCTGAACCAAATGTATGTGAATTTTAGCGAGCGAGCGGATAAAAAATATAATCTTTCCAAAGCAGATATCGCTTTAAGCGAAGAATTTTATTTACCCCGTTAGATATAATTATGGCAAAAGATAAAAAACTTATAATTCGTAATTCTACCGCGGAATTTCTTATTTTCACATCTCAAGCCGAAGAGAATGGCATTGAAGTGAGAATTTACGATGAAAATATTTGGCTTACTCAAAAACTTATCGCAAAACTTTTTGACGTGAATATTCCGGCTATTTCCAAACATTTAAAAAATATTTACGATGAAGGAGAATTGTCAAAAAAAGCAACTATTTCCATTTTGGAAACAGTTCAAAAAGAAGGAGATAGGCAGATAAAAAGAGCGGTTGACTATTATAATTTAGAAATTATTATCGCTCTTGGATACAGAATTAATTCCTCAAAGGCAGTAGATTTTAGACGGTGGGCTACTCAAGTTTTGAAAGATTACGCTATTCGGGGATATGTTCTTGACGATGTGAGATTAAAAAATGGAGCATATTTAAGTAAGCAGTATTTCAAAGATTTGATACTTGAAATTCGCGATATTCGCGAGAGTGAAAGAAATTTTTATCAACAAATTACAGATATTTATGTAACTGCAATTGATTATGATTTACGGTCTCCAACGACCAAAGATTTTTTTGCCACAGTTCAAAACAAACTTCATTTTGCCACGCATGGGCACACGGCGGCGGAAGTTATTGTCAATCGCGCCAATCACACTAAAGACTATATGGGGCTTACTACTTGGAAAAAATCAGCGGACGGGAAAATTCTAAAATCCGATGTGGTAATTGCCAAAAATTATCTTAATGAAAAAGAAATAAAATTTTTAAACAGAATTGTAACTATGTATCTTGATTATGCCGAATACCAAGCGGAAAAAGGGATACCCATGACAATGCGGGACTGGTCAGGAAAATTAAACGCTTTTCTGAAATTTAACGATGCGAAAATTTTGGAAAACGCGGGAAAAGTAACGGCAGAAATAGCTAAATCTTTCGCGGAAAGCGAATTCGAGAAATACAAACCGGTTCAAGACAAACTTTTTGTTTCTGATTTTGATCGTGAAGTAAAAAAACTTTTAAAAAATACCGAATCTCAAAAGAGGATATTGCCTTAAGCGAAAATTTTATAACCCCAAATAATATGTATGATTTAAGCAGGGATTTATCCGGTCAAGTTAGAGATGAAGCTTTTAACTTGGGTATTACCAAGCAGGATGTGCAGATACCGGTTTTTATCGCGGAAAATATCCGGCATTCTTTGTGGCAATGGCAGAAAGAAGCGTTGGAAAGTTTTTTAATTTGGGAAAAGATCAAAGTAAAAGAGAATAATTTTGAGCCGACGCATCTGATGTTTAATATGGCGACCGGCACCGGCAAAACCATGCTGATGGCGGCGTTGATTTTGTATTACTACAAAAAAGGCCGCAGGTATTTTATTTTCTTTGTTAATCAAAACAATATCGTAGATAAGACGGAAAATAATTTTATCAATAAAAATCACACCAAATACATTTTTCGTCAAAATATCGTGATTGAAGATAGAACCATCAATATCCGCAAAGTGGAGACTTTTGACAGCACGGACGATATTCAGATAAAATTTACTTCAATTCACAAGCTTCATAACGCGGTTTATTTGGCTAAAGAAAACGAAGTGACGCTTTTCGATTTGCAGAAAAAAGATTTGGTAATGATTGGCGACGAAGCGCATCATCTTAACGCTTCAACAATGAGAAACGGGCAGGCTGAATTGGATTTACCTTTGGAATTGAAGGAAAGTGCCAGCGAAAAAGATATTGAGAAAAGCTGGGAAAATACAATAATTAATAAAATCCTAAAAAGAGGTAAGAATAAGCAAGATATTGAGAATAGAAATGTTTTATTGGAATTCACCGCGACAATACCGCAAAACGTGGATGTTATAGAAAAATACCGTCCTAAAACAATTTATAAATTTGAACTCGTTGACTTTCTTAGAGCCGGCTATACCAAAGAAATAAACCTTGTTTCAACTTCGCTGAAAAAGAAAGAAAAGATCTTGCTCGCCTTGCTTTTTAACTGGTATCGCCATCAAATCGCGCTTAAAAACAAGATTGCTAATTTCAAGCCGGTAATACTTTTTAGAAGCAAATTTATTGAAGAATCAAAAAATGATTATCAAGAATTTATATCTCTAATTGCCGAATTAAAACCGGCTGATTTTGATTTTTTAAAAAACATTGAAAATAGCATAAAACAAGATGATTCAAATTCAACTAAGGTATATGAGCAAGGCAGAAGCAGGGTTAAGCAAATGCTTAAGTTTATTAATGATAAAAAAAGCATTAGCAAAATCGTGAACTATATTAAAGACGAGTTTGCCGAAAGAAATTGTATTATAACCAATTCAAAAGACAATAAGGCAATTACTAAGGAGAGGACGACAGAAGAGCAGGATCAATTGCTGAATAGTTTGGAAGATAAAAATAATCATATTCGCGCGGTTTTTACGGTAAAACGGTTAACAGAAGGATGGGATGTATTGAATCTTTTTGATATTGTCAGGCTTTACGAAGGGCGCGATGAAGGAAAAGAAAAAAGCACCGGAAAAAGAAAAGCCGGAGAGGCGACTGTACAAGAAATTCAGCTAATCGGCAGAGGCGTGCGTTATTTTCCTTTTGCCTATAATGAGTGCGAGAAAAACAAAAGAAAATTTGATAATGATTTGGAAAATCCGCTTAGAGTATTGGAAGAATTTTATTATCATAGTGATGATGATTCGCATTATCTTGACGAATTAAAAAGAGAGCTTAAAAATAAAGGATTTATTCAAGAGAATCGCCAGATAAAGAAATTCGCGCTAAAAGATGAATTTAAGCAAAGCGATTTTTTCAAAGAAATAAAAGTCTGGAAAAACGAAAAAAAGGACAATCCGGTAAAAAGAAAAATGACATTGGCTGAGCTGGAAAAAGAGTTTGTTTTTGAATATAAAACGAGAAAGTTCGCAATGAAAGAACAGCAGGTTATCTTAGATAGAGAGAAAGATGAAATTCTCACGGAAAGTTTATCAAAAGGCAGTAAAACAATTAGTAAAAAACTTAAAGATTTTGAAAAGCATATCATCGCGAAAGCAATCAATAAAAAGGCGGCAAAAGATTTGTCGCTTTTGCGGTTTGAAAATTTACAGAATGAATTGAGCTTAAACAGTATTGATGAAATCTTTACGGATAATTTTATTGGCAATTTTAAGATCAATATAATTGCCCCAAAAGATAAAAACGATTTAAGCGATATTAGTAATGAAGAAAAGCTGGAATTATTACTGGGGTTTTTTGATGAATTTGCAAGAAAGCTTAAAGAAATCGCTAATCCATATAAAGGAACAGAAAAATTTGAATCTTTTTCTTTTGAGGATTTGTTTGGCGAGCCAAAAGAAAAAAGTATAAATATAGAAAAGTATAGCAAAAGTTATGAAAACGAAGTATTGAAAAATAAATGGTATGTGCTGGATGGTTTTGTTGGAACAAGTGAAGAAATTGGTTTACTTGAATTTTTAAAGGATAGAATTGGAAATTTAGAAGAGAAATATAATGAGGTTTATTTGCTTCGAAATGAAGAAATATATAAAATTTATGACTTTGAGCAGGGGCGCGGATTTGAGCCGGACTTTTTGCTGTTTTTGAAAGGCAAAAAAGGCAATTTATACTATCAAATTTTTATTGAACCGAAAGGCGGACAATTTGCGGATAAAAAAAACGGATTTAAAGAGAGCAAAGAAGGCTGGAAAGAAGAATTTTTACAACAAATTACGGATAAATATAGTAATGGAAATTTGCTGAAAGCGGAAAATAAGGATTATAAATTAATCGGATTGCCATTATTTAATAAAGAAAAAGAACAAGTTTTTGAAGAAATTTTCACTAAGCAATTATTGAGTTAATAATAGGGAATACTTCTTTCGCTTTTTGAGTCCGAATAGTTATTCCGAATTTATAGAATATTTTTGTGACAATAGGGTTTTTGATGGGATTGTTGCGAAATACAAATTTTCGTCATCCTGAGCGAAGCGAAGGATCTTATCAGCGTCGAGATTCTTCGGCCTCCGGCCTCAGAATGACGCCACAAATTGCATTTCGCAACAGTCACTTGATAAGAAGTTTCGCGGTAAGCTTGAGGACTTATCGGATAGGGATCAAGGTGTAAAGTATGGCTAATAAAGAACGAAGAGGGAGCAGCGCGGGGAAGTGAGTGTAGATTTATGTCCACAAAGAAAAAAAGTAAAAAAGTAATAAAAAGGTTTTCGCATACAGTAAAACCTAAGGAATTATCTTTAGAAGAATGGCAGATTCTACTTAGGCGGCAGATTGCTCAAGATGAGGCTTATCGGGTAAAAAATATCGGCGCGGATCTAATTTTTTCAACATTTGAACTAACTAATCTCAAAACAGAAAGGGCCTATCGAGTTGTAATTTGGGGAGAGAAATTAGGGGTTAATTATTGTTCTTGCCCTGATTATTCCGTAAATACATTAGGGACCTGTAAGCATATCGAATACCTTTTACGCAGATTACGAAGAAAAAAGGGGGCAAAAAAGATACTTAAAGAAGGTTATGTCCCGGAATATTCCTTTGTTACCTTGAGGTATGGGCTTAGGCGCCGCGTTGCCTTTTCTATGGGGCGGCGCGTTAGTAATCCGCTTAAGAAATTAGTTAACCAATTTTTCGATCACGAGGGCTTTCTAATCGCGGAGGGCTTGCAGCATTTTGATGAATTTGTTAAACAGGTGGATTTGTTAGATGATGATGTCCGCTATCATGAAGACGCGTTATTATTTATCGCTATGGCCAAAGACGCGGATATCCGCAGAAAGCGCGTTGAGAAAAAGTTTCCGCGGGGCGGACAAGACGCCGCGTTTGGAGATTTACTAAAGGCGAAATTATACCCTTATCAAAAAGAAGGGGCGTTATTCGCGGCAATAGCCGGCAGATGCATAATAGCGGATGATATGGGGCTGGGCAAAACATTGCAGGCTATTGCGGCGAGTGAAATTATGGCTGATTGTTTTGGAATTGAAAAGGCGCTGATTATTTGCCCTACCAGTTTAAAACATCAATGGGAGAAAGAGATCCAGCGATTTAGTCATCGTTCTGTTCAAGTGGTTCAGGGCTTATTATCTAAAAGACAATTATTGTATAAGCAAGAGAGTTTTTTTAAGATTACCAATTATGACGTGATCCATCGCGATATTAAGGCTATTGAAGGATGGAAGCCGGATATTATAATACTTGATGAGGCGCAGCGCATTAAAAACTGGAGGACGCGGTTAGCCAAATCAGTAAAAAAAATCTACTCTCCTTACGCGATTGTCCTTACCGGAACGCCGCTGGAAAACAGATTAGAAGAATTACATTCTATTGTCGGATTTATTGATAAGCACCATTTAGGGCCGCTTTTTCGTTTTCGGCATACGCACGAAATAATAGATGAAACAGGGCGGGCGATTGGATATCGCAATCTTAATAAATTAGGAGAATCATTAAGGCCTATTTTGATACGCCGGAGGAAAAAAGAAGTTTTAGCGCAGCTTCCCGGGCGAATAGAAAAAGAGTATTTTGTGGCAATGACTGCCGAACAGTCTGCCATTCATGAAGAAAACAGGGAGATTACCGCCCGGATTGTGAATAAATGGAAACGGTATAAGTTTTTGAGCGAAGAGGATAAACAGCGCCTGATGATGGCTCTGCAAAATATGAGAATGGTTAGCGACGATACGTATTTGATCGGCTTAAATAAAAGAAGCGGCAATAAAATTGGCGAATTAGAAATACAACTGCAAGATTTATTGGAAGATCGCGGCGCTAAAGTAGTGATTTTTTCACAATGGATTCGGATGTTTGAACTCGTTATGGCGATGATGAACGCGCGTGGTTGGAAATACGTCTGGCTCCACGGAGGCGTGCCGGGTAATAAACGAGGAGAACTTATCAGCAGGTTTAAAGAAGATTCTAATTGCCGCGTATTTTTATCAACAGAGGCAGGCGGGCTGGGGCTTAACCTGCAAAACGCGTCCACGGTTATTAATCTGGATTTACCGTGGAACCCTGCGGTTTTGGAGCAGCGTATCTGCCGTGTTCACCGCATAGGGCAAAAACGTTGTGTCAGGGTGATTAATTTTATTACCGAAGGTTCTATCGAACAGGGAATGTTGTCGCTTCTTAAATTTAAACGTTCCATGTTTTCCGGCATACTTGATAATGGAGAGAATGAAGTGTTTATGGGAACGTCTCGTTTTAATCAGTTTATTAAAACAGTCGAGACTGCCGCGGAGGGTATACCTAAGATAGAAGAGAAAGTTTCGCGGGGTGGGTTTGAAGAAGTAATAAAAGATGAACAGGCGGCGCGCGAAGAGGTTATAGAGGAAGATAGCCAAAAAGAAGAGGCCAAGAAAACTTTTTCCCAGGAACCCGTGTTTGTTAGAGAAGCCGCGCGGAATTTTTTAGAAGCCGGGATTTCTTTTTTGGGTAAGATGCTTAAACAGCTTGACAGCGATACCAAGGAAGAATCGGTTTTATCAGATACGCAGCCTCCTTTTGGAATTAAAATAAAAAAAGATGAAGCAACCGGGAAACCGGCGCTTCAAATTCCATTACCCGATGATGAGACAATAAAAAAAATAGTTCAGGCCGGCCGGTTTTTTTTAGATATTTTTAAATAAATGAAGAAAGTTAGCATAGTTTTTGACCAAAGGTAAAATAGAAACGGCCTTGTTAAAAGAGAGGGGTAGGTAATGAAAAAAGAAATTTTAGATAATGAATTGATTAAAATAGGAGAAATTAGCAAAGAGTTTGATGTGAAAAAAGTATTTTTGTTTGGCTCATGCCTGGAAAGCGTTGAGACGGCTAATGATATTGATATAGCGGTAGAAGGAATTGAGGCTAAGGACTTTTTTAAATATTATGGAAGAATCTCTATGGCGGTAGATGATGAAGTTGATATGGTCGATTTTGACGACATCAGAGAACATTTCCAGAAAAGGATTTTATCTAAGGGAAGGATCATATATGAAAGAGCACTCGTGTCCAAATTAAACATTATCTATCGTCGAGAATAATTTTTGAGATATAAATATACGCTTTTTATTTTGGGCAGCGGAGCGACGAAGCCTGCCTGCCGGCAGGCAGGAATCTCGACGGTACGCGATTTTTCGCTACGCTCAGAATGACGTAATTTGGACAGCAATGAGTGGATATGTTTTTCAATTAAAGGGTTAGAAGATGTTGGAGTTGATTGATGTAGAAATTAAAAGGAGGAAGCAAAATGGCTGAGAAAATTAAGGAACAGCGGAAGGTTAGTCTTACCAATACTAAACAAGAAATGGTGGCGGCTTATAATGAATTACTCAAACAACTTCAGGAAAAGAACGCGTTAGAATTAAGGCCAGAAGCTGTAATTGAACAAAGGAAAACTAAGGAAATTGTAGAAGAAGCTAATGGCCTATCGGTAGAAGGAGTGATTAAGAGTATTGGCCAGCTGCGGCTGGATATTAGCGGTATGCTTGGTAAAATCGCGGAAGAAATGGAAGGTGAGGTGGGGCGATATCGTAAGGTAAAGGACGCGGTGGAGATAAAAACTAAAGAACTGGAAGAGATATATGGAATACATAAAGCCGCCCAGAGCCTGGCCGCGCTTATTGAAACGCAGGATAAGAGACGGCTTGATTATGAGCAAGAGATGGAAGAGAAGAAGAATGCTTTTGAACATGGAATGGATGCACTGGCGTTGGAACGGGAAGAAGATAGGAAACGTTATGATGCTAGGTTAAAAGAACAGCAAGCTGAGGATAATCGTACGCGCCAGCGGGAAAAAGAAGACTATGAATATGTATTTAAACGCGATAAACAAGCGGCATTGGATAAATTTACTGACGAACAAGTCAAGAAAGAGAAGGAATTTCAAATAAAACGGGAAGCTATAGAAAAACAGATGGTAGAGCGCGACAATTATATGAAGGAGAGTGAAGGAGAATTGAGTTCTTTACGCAAGAAAATGGAGAGCTTTTCAAAAGAGCTGGAATTAGCGGCGCAGAAAACAATCAAAGAAACAACGGAAAAGTGCCAGGCAGAATCGCGAAACCGTGAAGAATTCCTAAAAAAATCTTTTGAAGGCGAACGCAACGTTTTACAAACGCGAGTAGATTCTTTTGAAACCCTGGTTAAGGAGCAGAAAGAGCAGTTACTTAAGCTGTCAGCGCAGTTGGAAAAAGCTTACCAGAAAGTAGAAGACATCGCGGAGAAAGCCGTGGGAGGAACCTCTGAATTAAGAGCGGCGATGAATTCATCGCAATGGGCGGGCGAACAGGCTAAAAAATAAATATTTAGTGGTTGGATGTTGAATTTTGATATTTAACTAGTAGGGATAGATTAAAAAACGGTAAAATAAATGGCCGCTTTAGGTTTTGATTTAGGTAAATCCTTGCGAGTTTGTGGGCAAGAGATACGCCCATGATAATGAGGCTTCATCTTTACTATTCAGGTAAGGTGCAAGGCATAGGGTTTCGCTATACTGTTTTGGATATTGCTTTGGGTCAAAAGGTTTGTGGTTGGGTTAAGAATTTAAATGACGGGCGAGTGGAGATTTTAGCGGAATCGGAAGAAGATACCCTTAATGTTTTTCTTGAGCAAGTTAACCAGCATTTTTCGCGCTATATAACAGATACAACCGTGGAGTGGCTTCCGGCAAGCGGAGAATTTAGTGATTTCCAAGTGCAATTCTGATTTAACAAGTCCTATAGATGTCTAGCTCAATAAATAAAGAAATCGAGAAATTAAGAGATAAGCTTAGACGGCATGATTATCTTTATTATGCTCTAAGCCAGCCTGAAATTTCAGATAAAGAGTACGATGATTTGATGGTTAAATTAAAACTATTGGAAGATAGGTACCCGCAGTATTTAAACAGCGATTCTCCCAGTCAGCGTTTAAGTAGCGGCGTAAGTGTGGGTTTTAAAACGGTAAAACATAAAGCCGGCATGTTTTCTTTGGATAATACTTATTCTATTGAAGAATTAAAAGCTTGGGATAGGCGTGTGCGTAAAGGTTTAAGTAAAGAGGCTGTTTTTGAATATGTGGTTGAACTTAAGGTTGATGGGGTAAGCGCGAATTTAACTTATGCTCAAGGTAAGCTAATCCTCGGAGCTACTAGAGGAGATGGCTCAACTGGCGAGGATGTTACGGCAAACATAAAAACTATTCGCGCTATTCCTCTGGTTCTGATGGGTAAAGATCTTCCGGACTTAATTGAAATTCGTGGTGAAGTTTATATGGAAAGCCAAGATTTCTTAAAGGTTAATCATCAGCGCGAAGATAACCAAGAGGTTTTGTTTGCCAATCCACGCAATGCTACCAGCGGATCGTTGAAATTACTAGATAGCCATATAGTGGCGAAACGGCATCTTAATTTTATCGCGCACTCTTTAGGCGCTTATCAAGGGAAGCCAATTTATACTCAATGGGAATTTTTAGGCTTATTAAAAACTTGGAACTTGCGCTTAGATAAACATTCGCTGTTTTGCAAAGATATTGATGCGGTAATTGACTATTGCCTAAAGTGGCAGAAAAAAAGAGATCAAGCAGGTTATGAGATTGATGGAATAGTAGTTAAATTAAATAGTTTTAAGTATCAACAGAATTTAGGCTTTACGGTTAAAAGCCCACGTTGGGCAGTAGCTTATAAGTTTCCTGCGCGTCAGGCGACAACCGAAGTTTTAGAAATTAAGGTTAATGTCGGACGCACCGGGGTGATTACGCCTATTGCCATGCTTAAAGGAGTGGAATGTTCTGGCGTAATTATTAGCAACGCTACGTTACATAATTTTGATGAAATAGAAAGATTGGGATTGCGTGAGGGTGATCGGGTGCTTATTGAGCGCGCGGGCGATGTTATTCCTAAGATAGTAAAAGTGGTAGAACAAAAAGGCAAACGGCCTTATAATAAACCTGAAAATTGCCCTGCCTGTGGTGAAAAGATTATTAAGGAGAAGGCAGAGGATGTTGCTTATCGTTGTATTAATTCTGATTGTCCCGCTCAACTTGAGCGGGCGCTTTTACATTTTTCTAGCCGCGATGCTTTGGATATCGAGGGTTTAGGCCAGGCGGTAATTAATCAGCTGGTAAAGCTGGGGCTATTGAAGAGCTTAGCGGATATTTATAAACTTAAAATTAATAATTTATTGGGATTAGAGTTATTTAAAGAAAAAAAAGCTAATAATCTCTTAAATGCAATTCAGAGAAGTAAAATTCAGCCTTTGGCGCGCCTGATTTTTGCTTTAGGCATTCGCCATGTTGGCCAGAAAGCTGCCTATACGTTGGCGCAAGAGTTTTCGGATATAGATAAACTTATGCGGGCAAAGTTCCAAGAGCTGGATAAGGTTCCCGAGATTGGCACGGTTATGGCCGGTTCTATTGTAGATTATTTTAATCTTGGCCGGACTAAAAAGTTAATTCAGGAGCTAAAAAATTCTGGCCTTAACCTGCGCCAGGAAGCTCCGAGGATTAAGGCGAATAAATTAACCGGCAAAACAGTAGTTTTTACCGGCCAATTGGACCGATTCAGCCGTTCTGAAGCAGAAGAGCTGGTGCGTATATCCGCCGGCCTGACAACCTCTAGCGTAAGTAGCAAAACCGATTTTTTAGTCGCCGCGAAAAGTACGGGTTCAAAATTTAATAAAGCTCAAGAATTAGGTATAAAAATTATTAATGAAAAAGAATTTTTGGCTATGATTAGTGGCGGATTTGCTAATAATTTTCATGGAAAGAGAGTGCTTAAATGACAAATGTCAAATATATTTTTAAAAAGATTTTTTTTCTCACCGTTATTTGCTGCCTGCTAACTGCTGTTTTTGGTTGCGAGGCTTTTACGCGAAAATTTACCCGTAAATCTAAAAAGCCGGATGCAGCGGTAGAGATGGTTCTTGTTCCGCAGGAATATAAAGGCCCGGATATGACTAAAGAGGAGATTTATCGGCAGTATTATCTTTATTGGAGCTCTTGGCAGGATGAGCTGATCAATGCCTTGACCCAAAAGGCAAGCTTAAAGAAAAAAGTAGATTGTACTCAAGAGGCTTTAAAGAATCTGGTTAACCTGAAATTGATGCTGGTAGCGGATGCCCAGAAAAATTTTGACATAGAGATTGCTAAATTAGATGACCTCTTGATTTATGTAAAAAGTGATATTTATGGGGTTAATAATGGCCGGAATCGGCAGGTGGCTGAGCGGATTAAGTCTAGCATTCATAAAAGATTTATTTATCCAAAGATAAAAAATTATTTAAAATGATCTTAGAAACAGTCAAGGTTGGCTCGATGCAGGTTAATTGTTATATTCTGGCTTGCGCCGGCGGCGGGCCGGCGGTTATTATCGATCCTGGCGATCAGCACCTTAAGATTAAGGCGGTTTTAGATAAGCATAGTTTAAAACCGGCTATGGTGATCAATACGCATGGGCATTATGACCATATCGGCAGTGACGACGAATTTGGCGTTTTGGTTTATGCGCATAAAATGGATCTTCCTATGCTTGTGGATGCCCGAAAAAACTTTTCTGCTAGTTTTTCTTTGGCCTATCAGGTTAATTCTGAGATTAAAGCTTTACAGGATAAAGAAATTATTAAATTAGATTGTTTGGAATTGGAGGTAATGCATCTGCCCGGACATACTCCGGGAGGTATCGGCCTTTTGATGAGAAAACCGCAAACAGATATTATTTTTACCGGCGACACTTTGTTTTGTCAGGGTGTAGGGCGCTCTGATTTACCGGGAGGCAGTCAGCAGCGGTTGGAGGAGGCGATTAGAGATAGATTATTTGTCTTGCCGGATAATACTAAAGTTTATCCGGGGCACGGAGCCGCTACCACCATTGGAAGAGAAAAGAACAACAACCTGTTTAGGGTATAATGAGCCCCGCACCTTCTGGATATTCCATCATTAAAGCTGTCTGGTTTAATGTATTAAATAGAAAAGAAGGTGCGAGGTGAAAGAACTTATTGACTCATTTTTAGATTATCTTTTGGTTGAGCGCGCTCTGGCTAAAAATACCATTTTTGCCTATCGGGTGGATTTGAATCTTTATTTGGATTTTATTGATAAACGAGGAATATCGGCGCTTTCCAAGGTTACTAAAAACGACATTGTGGAATTTATGCTTTTTCAAAAAACTGCTGGAATATCGCCGGTAAGTATCTCGCGCCGTTTGGCGGCGATACGCATGTTTCATCGTTTTTTAGCCAGAGAAAGAGTTTTAAAAAGCGATCCGACTACTTTGATTGATTCTCCAAAATTGTGGAAGAAGATTCCGGACACCCTTTCTTTAAATGAAGTGGAGTTATTAATTAGCCAGCCTGATGTGCGTGAGCGCCAGGGCGCTAGAGATAAGGCAATTTTAGAAACTCTTTATGCCACAGGAATGCGCGTATCGGAATTAAGCAATCTTAAAACTAATAATGTTAATTTAGATATTGGATTTTTGCGTTGTATTGGAAAGGGAGATAAGGAGAGGATTATTCCGTTGGGCAAAAAAGCTATTCATGGTATTAATCGTTATTTAGAATTCAGCCGGCCGTATTTTTTAAAACAAAAAACTTCAGAGTTTATTTTTATCAGTCGTTCTGGGGCTAAGCTATCCCGGCAGTCTGTTTGGAAATTAATTAAGCGGTATGCCCAAGAGGCTAAAATTAAAAAATCGATAAAAGTGCATACTCTTAGGCATTCATTTGCCACGCATCTACTGGAAAGAGGCGCGGATCTGCGTTCAGTGCAGGAGATGCTGGGACACTCTGATATCTCGACAACCCAGATTTATACGCATATCGATAAAGAGCGGCTTAAAACGGTTTATCAGATGTTTCATCCGCGGCCATAGTGATAGGTCGTAGGTCGCAGGTCATAGCTGATAGGTCATAGGTCGTAGGTTGGGAGAAGATGAAAAAATATATAAAAAAACTACCTCGAGAATTAAGAGAAGCTATTCGTCAGGTTTCCGGTGTTTCTGAGGAAATTCGGATGCCGGCATACCTGGTCGGCGGATGTTTACGCGATTTAATTTTAGGGGTTAAGAATCTGGACTTAGACATTGCGATTGAAGGAAGCGGTATTATTTTTGCCAAGCATTTGGCGCAAAAATTAAAAGCAAATTTAAAAATTTATGAGCGGTTTGGCACGGCTACCTTAATTTTAAATAATGGGTTAAAAGTGGATATTTCTACTACGCGTCAGGAAGAATATCCTCATTCCGCGGCACTTCCGGTGGTAAGTTCAGGATCATTAACTGAAGACCTTAAGCGCCGGGATTTTACGATCAATGCCATGGCGTTAAGCTTAGGGGCAGATGGGGGCCAAGCAACAATTGATCCTTATGGCGCTCAAATTGATCTGGCCGCAGGCAGAATCCGTATTTTACACAATTTAAGTTTTCAGGATGACCCTACGCGGATATTCAGAGCGATACGCTTTAGCCATCGTTTTAATTTTAAGCTTGAGCCTAAAACGCTTGCGTTACTTAAGGAGGCTATCAGTGATAGTTTGTTAAATAAAGTAAATCCGCATAGAATGCGGGATGAATTGATATTGATACTTAAGGAGCAGAATCCTTACGGGCTGATAAAGGCGCTGGGTGATTTAGGCGCGCTATCTTTTATTAGCCCTAAGTTAAAAATTGGAAAATCAACACAAGTTTTATTTAGGTCAATCGCTAAAAAAATTTCAGGCTTTATGGCAAATTTTCCCGCGCGCAGACAGCTGGATATTTGGTTGGTTTATTTTATGGCACTCTTGGAACCGTTCACTTTGCTTGAGATTAAAGTGATTATTCACCGGCTAGGCTTGCCCAAGGGTGATCAGAAGCGGATTATCAGCTATTGCCGGGAAGAAGATAAGCTTATTTCTTTTTTGAGCAAGAAGCAAGTGTTACCGGAGCGGATTTTTTCATTACTTGAGCCCTTAAGCTATGAAATGATTATCTTAGTTAGCGCTATTTCACAAAATATAAATTTTAAAAAGCACCTGGCAGATTTTTTTGAGATTTATAACGGCATGCGTCTTTGTGTTGGCGGAAATGATTTGGGGCGGCTAGGTGTTTTACCGGGGCCGGAGTATCAAGAGATATTTGCTAAAGTATTAGCGGCCAAGCTTAATGGGCAGGTAAGTAATCGTCGAACTGAGCTGGCTTTAATTAGAAAGTTAGTGCGGGCCAATAAACAGAAACGGAGCGTATAAAAGATGTCTAGACAACAGCGTGTTGAAGAGGCGATTAAAAAAGAAGTTAGTCTTATTATCCATGACGAGCTTAAAGATCCGCGTATAGGTTTTGTCACGATCACGCGGGTAGAGCTGTCTAAGGATTTAAAAAATGCGAATATTTTTTATAGCGTTTTGGGTAAAGAGGATACCTGTAAAAAAACTAAAATCGCCCTGGATTCTGCTTTAGGGTATATCCGCAGCCTGGTGGCCCAGAGGATTAATATGCGTTTTGCCACTGAGCTGATGTTTCAAGAGGATCATTCTATTGAGTATAGCGTTAAGATTCAGGAGATATTAAACAAGATAAAACCCGTTGACAGCAAGGAGCCAGGGGCGGTTGTTCCACCTGCGTCGGAGACTCCTGATCAAGCAAAAAAAACGGAAGAGCCAGGCACTTAGCTAAGTATTTAATTATTAAAGTTATGCAGTTTGATAAATTAATTAAGAAAGCCTGCCTGCCGGCAGGCAGGAAGGTGTAAGATGAGCCTAAATGAAATCTGCCAGAGTATAGAGAAATATAATAATTTTTTGATTACTGCTCATATCAGCCCGGAGGCTGATGCCCTGGGTTCTGCGCTGGGGTTTTATAGGCTTATTAAAAAATTAGGTAAACGGGCCATAATCATGAGCGATGATCAATTACCTTATGGTTATGATTTTCTTCCCGGGATTAAATATATTCGCCGCTTAGGCCAGAAATTTAAATCTATTAAATTTGATTGTTTAGTGGTTCTGGATTGCGCGGACTTAAAGCGCACAGGAAGAGTCCATAAGCTTAACATCGATCATAAGCCGGTATTAAATATTGATCATCATATTAGCAATCAGGCCTTTGGCGATGTAAATTGGGTAGACGCGCGGGCCTCTTCCTGCTCAGAGATGATTTATCGGTTGTATAAACATCTACGTTTGCCGTTGGATAAAAACACCGCTTTAGTTTTGTACACGGGCATCATGACGGACACAGGATCATTTCGCTATTCTAATACTTCTAGTTCTACGTTTAAGGCTGCCGCGGAACTTTTGAAATTTAAAATTAATGTCGCGCGGGTCTATCGTTATGCTTATGAAAATATTTTGCCCTCAGAGGTAAAATCGCTGCTTAAATTATTGTTAGAAATAAAATTTTTTGGCCGGGGAAGGATTGCTGCCCTTAGAATCGCTGCTGAGCCATCCGGAGCTAAAATACCGGGGACTGATTTAGCGGACTATGCTTTAAATTTTGGCCGGGCGATTAAAGGAGTAGAGGTGGTAGTATTATTTAAGGATAGCTTAAGCTTAAAATCCCAGATCCGTGTTAATTTAAGAAGCCAGGGTAAGGTTGACGTAAATAAGATCGCATCTTTTTTTGGAGGGGGAGGGCATAAGACTGCCGCCGGTTGCACTATTCCCGGAGGGTTCTTGGCTGTGCGAGGTAAAGTTATTGCTAAAATTTGTCAGGACTTAAAATAGCTTCTGCTCGTTTTATTTATAAGTATTTTACTGTATTTATAATCAGTGTGTAGAAAATCTGATGAAAATTATCTATGGTTTAGGAAAGATCGGAAAACTACGCAGGCCGGTAGTGGCCTTGGGGGTTTTTGACGGCCTACATCTTGGCCACCGCAATATTTTACAGGCCGTAGTTAGAAAAGCTAATCAAATCAATGGCACTAGTTTAATTTTAACTTTTTTCCCGCATCCGCAAGGAAAAGCAAGCCTGTATTCTTTAGGGCATCGCTTAAGGTTGATTGCCGAGTTAGGGTCGGATGTATGCATGGTGGTTAATTTTAGCCACAGTTTCGCGAAAATTAGCGCTCAAGATTTTATTACTAAAATACTAGTTGATAAAATTAAAGCGCGTTTTGTTTATGTGGGGAAAAATTTTCGTTTTGGTAAACAAGCTCTGGGTGATTATAGATTGCTAGTTAAAGAGGCGAAGAGGTATAAGTTTAGAGTTAGAATTTTTGATATTGTAAAATCCGGCGACTTGCCGATTAGTAGCACGGCCATAAGAAGATTAATAAAAAAATCTAAAATTAAAGAAGCTGACCGCCTGCTTGGCCGTCGGGTAAGTGTTTTGGGAACGGTGATTAAAGGCAGCCGGTTAGGGAGGTTATTAGGGTTTCCTACGGCTAATATTAAGGCGCATCATGAAGTTATTCCGCCGGTAGGTATTTATGCGGTGCAAATTGTATTTTCTAAAAAAAAATATAAGGGCGTCTGCTACATCGGCAAAAGGCCGACGATTCATCTTAAAAAAAATACTCTACGCATAGAAGTGCATATATTTGATTTTCATAAAAATATTTATGGAAAGTTGTTGGAAATTCAGTTTATTAAATTAATACGTTTGGATCAAAAATTCGCGAGTTTAAGGGATTTATCCGCACAGATTCAAAAAGACGTTATCTCCTGTCATAAAATTTTACTCCCTTTTTAGATCATACCACAATAGCTAGGTGTCGCAATCGTTTTATCCACAAAAGCTTGTATTGGTAGTATTTAGGTAATTTTTATCTTGACAAGGGGAGGGATTTTATCTATACTTGGTGCATAAGTGGATAAAAGTGGAGTAAAGTGGAAGGAAGAATAAAATGTTCTATGGTGAGTTTGAGCATTCGATAGATCGTAAGGGGCGTTTAATATTACCGGCCAAATTTCGTGAAGTTGCTAAAAATCAATTTATTGAAAAATTCTTTGTTACGCGGGGTTTAGATAAATGCCTTTTTATGTTTTCAGAAGAAGAGTGGGGTCTTCAAGAAAATAAATTTAAAACTATGTCGTTTACTAAACAGCAGTCGCGTACTTTTAATCGGCTGCTTTTTAGTGGCGCGGTGGATGTGAATGCGGATAAGCAGGGCAGGATTCTTTTGCCGCCATATTTGAAAGATTTTGCCGATATTAAAAAAGATGTGATGATCGTGGGTGTTTCTAACCGGATTGAGATTTGGGCAAAAAATTTATGGTATGATTTTTATGCCAATAGTCGTCAGTCTTTTGAAGAAATTGCCGAAAAATTAATGGACGTATAAATGTTAATTGAGAAGTTGCACGTTCCGGTGATGCTGCAGGAAGTGTTGGATTTTCTAAAGCCAGTGCCCGGACAAATAATTGTTGATGCGACTTTAGGTACTGGTGGGCACGCACTGGAGATATTAAAGAGAATTACTCCGCAAGGCAGGTTGATTGGGATAGACCGGGATGAAGATTCCTTGGCGCTTTGCCGTCAAAGGCTGGCAGATTTTAAAGATAACACTGAATTCGTGCATGCAAATTTTGTGGATTTAGATCAAATTTTAGCCAATTTGGGTATTGAGAAGATTGATGGTATTGTTTTTGATTTAGGGATCTCTAGTTATCAGCTGCATGATGCGCATAGAGGGTTTAGCTTTCAGGAGGAGGGTCCGCTAGATATGCGTTTGGATAAAAGTAGTTATATTTGTGCGTTTGATTTAGTAAATAACCTTAATGAAGACGAAATTTCTCAGATGCTTTGGAATTTTGGGCAGGAGCGTTGGCATAATCGTATTGCGCATTTATTAGTCCAGGAACGCAGGAATGAACCGATCGCTACAACTACGCAGTTAGCTAATTTAGTAATGCGCGCCATCCCGCATCGATATCGGCGGAGTTATTACCGCATTCATCCGGCTACGCGTACTTTTCAAGCCGTGCGTATCGCCGTAAATAGAGAATTAGAAATTCTGGAAAATACAATTAAGAAAGCTGTTGATATTTTAAAAAAGCAGGCTAGAATATGTGTTATTTCATTTCATTCTTTGGAAGATCGCGCGATCAAGCATACATTCCGCGCGCTTAAGGCCGACGGATTAATTGATATTATTACTACTAAGCCTCTGACCCCGGGATTTGGCGAGATAGAAGTGAATCCTTCTAGCCGCAGTTCTAAATTCAGAGTTGCCGAAAGGATATAAAGTTATATGAAGCTGACCAAGTTTTTTTCCACGGTAGTATTTATTACATCTTTTTGCGTGCTTTATGTTTATCAACAAAGTGAAATTTTTCGTCTGGCTTATCTGGGGCAGAAAAAGCAGGTTGTTTTTACGGAACTGCTGGATAAAAATACGGCATTGAGGTATAATATTAACAAAAGCTCTTCTTTGGTAAATATTGGTGCGCGTATTAGTGGTAGTAATGATTTCCAAATGCCGGATAACTATCGTTTTGTTAAATTTATTTCTTCATCTGGCAGCTTAAAGCTTGCGGATCAAGGGCAAGGCCAGGAAGGTTTATTAGCGCGGATTTTTAGTTTGAAACGGGAAGCTCAAGCAAAAACAATTAACCCCTAAGATTTATCATTCCTAAGGAACATAGTGTATATCAGTAACTATCGCCGAAGATGTGAGGCGGTGTTTTTGATTTTTTTTGTATTTCTTTTGCTTTGCGTGGGCCGACTTTTTTTTATTCAGCTATTCCGTTCGGATTATCTTACCTCAATCGCTAAAAAACAACATAATCAGCTTGTGGAGTTGGAACCGCCTCGCGGGGCAATCTATGACTGTAATCTTAAGGCGCAGGCATTTAATATGTCCATGGATTCTCTTTATGCTGTTCCTAATATTATTAAAGACAAAGAGTCTGTTATCAGGCAATTATTGCCCATACTTGGCTTAAAGCACAGCTATTTGCAGGATAGATTGAGTCGTAAAAAGTCTTTTATTTGGCTGGCGCGTAAGCTTGCTCCGGATAAATCCGAGGCAATCAAGAATTTAAATATTAAAGGATTAGGGTTTTTAAGGGAAACTAAACGTATTTATCCAAATAGTTATTTGGCTAGCCACATTATTGGTTTTAGCGGTATGGATAATATTGGCCTAGAGGGCGTAGAGAGAAGCTTTGATAATTATTTAAAAGGTGTTCCTGGCTGGGCGATTTTTTTACGTGATGCGCGGATGAAAAAATTAGATATTTGGGAGAAGATGGTTTTGCCGCAAGATGGTATGGATTTAGTTTTGACCATTGATGAGGTTGTTCAATATATCGCGGAGAGAGAGCTAGATAAGGCTTTTATCGATTTTCACGCTAAGGGCGCTAGTATCGTGGTGATGGACCCGCATACCGGTAGGATCTTAGCTATGGCTAATCGGCCTACTTATGATCTAAATAATCATTCTGGCGCGAGTAAGGATTCGATGCGAAATCGGGCAATTTGTGATTTATTTGAGCCTGGTTCAGTATTTAAAATAGTTACCGCTTCTGCCGCGCTGGAAGAAAAAAAGGTTACGGAGAAAGATGTATTTTTTTGTGAAAATGGATCTTACCAGGTAGGGGGCCGTATTTTGCATGACCATAAACCGCATGGCCGGCTTACTTTTAGGGAGATTATTGAAGAGTCTAGTAATATCGGCACTGTTAAGGTGGCCCAGCTTTTAGGCCCGGATATGTTGTATCAATACATCCGGGCTTTTGGTTTTGGATCAAAATTAGGAATTGATCTTTCCGGAGAAATATCGGGGATGATTAGCCCGCCGCGTCTTTGGTCGAAGGCATCGATTACCTCGGTGCCTATGGGGCACGAAGTAGGGGTGAGTGCTTTGCAATTGGCTAGCGCAATTTCCGTAATTGCTAATGGGGGGCAATTAATGAAGCCGTATATTATTGATTCTGTGCGTGATAATCAGGGCCGGATTATTAAGCAAAATAAACCAGTATTGATGCGTAAAGTTATTTCTGTGGATACGGCGCTGCGAATTAAAAAAATCCTTACCGGAGTAATTGAGGAAGGAACAGGTAAAATGGGTAAGGTTCTGGGGTTTAGCGCTGCCGGTAAAACGGGTACTGCCCAGAAAGTTGAGCCGGATGGAAGTTATTCTCATAATAAGTTTGTGGCTTCTTTTATTGGTTTTTTACCTGCCGAAGACCCTTTATTAACTATCGTGGTGACCGTGGATGAGCCGCATCCCTATTATTTTGGCGGGGTAGTTGCTGCTCCGGTATTTCAAAAAGTCGCCGGAGATGTTATCCGTTACTTAAAAGGAAGCCAAATACCTGTGGAGGCAAGAAGACAATGAACCTAGTACCTTCTAAGTATTCAATTATTAAAAGCATATGGCTTGATAAATCAAGTAAGAAAGCCTGCCTTGCCGGCAGGCAGGAAGGCGCACAGTGAAAATCGTTGATTTAGAGATTAAAGGAATAACTTCTAATTCCAAAGAAATAAAAAAAGGTTTTCTTTTTGTGGCGATTAAGGGCGAGCGTCAAAATGGCAATCATTTTATTCAAGAGGCAATTGCTCGTGGGGCGGTTATCGTTGTTGTTGAGAAAAAGGCGCCTCAGATAAAATCCCGGGCAAAAGTTGTATTTTTAGTAGTTAATGATTGTCGCAAGTTTTTTGCCCAAGTTACGCATAAGTTTTATGGCGCTCCTTCAAATAAGGTTAAAGTTGTCGGCATTACCGGCACTAACGGTAAGACGACTATTGCGTATTTGATCGAACGGATGGCCAAAGAATCCGGCTATGACTGCGGAGTGATTGGTACGATTAATTACCGTTTTAAGGGTAGAATTATTATTGCCAAAAATACTACTCCCGGAGCCGCGGAGCTGCAAGGACTACTTAGGAAGATGTATCTAGGAAAAGTTAAATATTGCGCGATGGAAGTTTCTTCCCATGCTTTAGCCCAGGAGAGGGCGGCAGGAATTAATTTTAGCCACGCTGTTTTTACCAATCTTACCCAGGATCACCTGGATTATCATAAGAACTTAAAAAATTATTTCTTAGCTAAAGCTAAACTTTTTTCTGCCCTACCGGCAACCAGCACAGCGATTATTAATAATGATGATCAGCATGGTAACCGGATTAAGCGTTTAACTAAAGCTAAGATATTAACTTATGGGATAAAGAGAAAATCTGATATAATGGCCAAGGAGATTAATTTTAACCTGCAGTCAACGGAATTTTTATTAGTTGCTCCACATATTTATGTCAGGATGAAGACAAGTCTGGTAGGATGTTATAATATTTATAATATTTTGGCTGCGGTTGCCTGGGGGTTAAGTGAAAAATTACCCGTTCAGGATATTAAGCGTGCGATTGAAAAATTTAAAAATGTTCCCGGCAGATTAGAAAAAATTAATTGTTCAAAAGTAGGCAGTATTTTCGTTGATTATGCGCATACACCGGATGCGCTTTTTAATGTGATTAGCGCTCTAAGGCCGTTGATTAAGGGTAAGATTGTTGTAATTTTTGGCTGCGGCGGAGAGCGGGACAAGCTTAAGCGTCCGCAGATGGGCAAAGTGGTTACGGAGTTAGCGGATTATGCGATTATCACCAGCGATAATCCTCGCTCGGAAAACCCTGGCCAGATTATTAAGGATATTCAGCAGGGCATACAGAAGACCAATTATTGTTCAATCTCCGATCGCCGGCAAGCTATTCGTAAAGGGCTATCTTTAATTAATCAGGCGGATTGCTTACTGGTTGCCGGTAAAGGGCATGAGGATTATCAAATATTAAAAAATAGAGCATTGAAATTTAATGATCGAAAGGTAGTGCGGGAATGTTTAAGGTTAATGAAATAATTAAAGCCACTCAAGGAAAGCTTATTCAGGGTAAGCTTCAGAATAAAGTAGCGGGCATTTCCACGGACACCAGAAGTCTAAAACCGCAAGAAGCATTCCTGGCTTTACGGGGAAAGAGCTATGATGGGCATGATTTTATTGCTATAGCTATAAAATCAAAAGTTAATTGTTTGATTGTAGATCAGAAGCCGCGGTTTTCGATTCCGCGGGCTCTGACGGTGATCAGGGTCCAAGATACTACTTTAGCCTTAGGAGATATTGCGCGCTTTCAGCGACAGAAAATTAATCTGCCGGTTATCGCGGTCACTGGTTCTAACGGTAAAACGACGACCAAAGAGATGATTGCTTGGGTATTATCGGCTAAGGCCAAAGTGCTTAAGAATGAAGGAACTAAAAATAATCAGATTGGCCTTCCGCAAACATTAATTGCCCTGGCCAAAACAGATAGTTATGCTGTGGTGGAGGTAGGTACTAATCATTTTGGAGAAGTGGATTATTTATCTAAAATAGCCAGGCCGAATATCGGCATAATTACTAATATCGGTTCCAGCCACTTGGAGTTTTTAGGAGATTTAAAAGGGGTGTTAAAAGAAAAAACTGCTTTATTGGATAATTTAGCGAATCCCGCGATTGTCCTGCTTAATGCTGACGATAAATCATTTTATGGCTTAATTAAGCGTAAAATTAGCGGTCAAAATATATTTAGTTATGGTTTTAATAAGAAAAGCGATTTTTGCGCCTCTTCTCTTAAATTAAAAAACTCCAAGGTGGAGTTTAAGGTTAACTCTAAATTTAACTTTGAATTATCGACTATGGGAGATTATAATGTTTATAATGCCTTAGCGGCTATTGCCGTTGGCCGTATATTAGGATTGAGTTATCTCCAGATGCGCACAAGATTGGCGGCATTTAAATTTCCTAAAGGCAGGTTTAACTTGGTTAATTTTAGAGGTTTAAGGTTTATTGATGATACCTATAATTCCAACCCGTTTTCTTTAAAGGCGGCCCTGGCCGCTTTAGGCGCTTTAGATTGCAAAGGTAGGAAGATTTTGATTATGGGCGATATGTTGGAGCTGGGCAAACAAAAAGAGTTATTGCATAGGCAAATCGCTTGGAGTATAACTAATAGCTGCGATCTGTTGATTGCTGTAGGTAGTTTAGCCCGAATTACTGCTAATGCCGCCAGAGAGAATGGCCTGGAGACTAAGCATGTATTTTGTTGCGCTAACGCGCTCGCGGCCAGGGATTTATTATTTAAAAAGATACTTCCGAAAGCCGATGATTTGATCCTGGTAAAAGGTTCTCGGTCGATGAAAATGGAAGAGGTTCTAGGAGTTTAATGCTTTACCACCTGCTTTATCCCCTCAGGGATTTTATTTCTGTTTTTAATATATTTCGCTACATCACTTTTCGTGCAGCCATGGCGGCTTTAACCGCTTTTGTGCTCAGCCTGATTTTTGGCCCCTGGTTAATTAATAAATTAAAAATTCTTAAGATTGGTGAGAAGATAAATAAGGCCGATAGCCAAAAGCTGGATGATTTGCACCACCATAAACAGAGTACGCCCACGATGGGCGGAATTCTTATTTTGGGCACGGTGATAATTTCAACATTGCTTTGGGCGGATATCAGGCAGCAGTGCATTTGGATTGTTTTATTTAGTACGTCTTGGTTAGGTTTAACTGGCTTTGCTGATGATTATTTAAAGCAGATCAAGAAGCAGCCCGGCGGATTATCCCCTAAGGTAAAACTTGCCAGCCAGGTTGTTTTGGGCCTGATTTTAGGGGTGATTCTCATCTATAGCCAGCATAATGTTAATCTTGAGATTCCTTTTTTAAAAGGTGTTAATTTTGATTTAGACGGCCTATATATTTTGTTTGTGATTATAGTGATTGCGGGTTCATCGAACGCGGTAAATCTTACGGATGGCTTAGACGGACTGGCTATCGGTATTGTGGTTATGGTGGCGATTGCTTTTAGCATTCTTTGCTATGTTTCCGGTAATATTAATTTAAGTCATTATCTGCTCGTTCCCTATATTAGAGGCAGCGGGGAGTTAACTATTTTTTGCTCAAGTATTATTGGAGCGGGTTTAGGATTTCTATGGTTTAATTGTTATCCGGCGACAATTTTTATGGGAGATATCGGTTCACTTGCTTTAGGCGGTGCGATTGGAACAGTCGCGTTATTGATTAAAAAAGAGATGCTGCTTATAATTGTAGGGGGGATATTTGTTTTAGAGGCATTTTCGGTTATTTTGCAGGTAGCAACTTATAAGCTGACCAAAAAACGCATTTTTAAGATTGCCCCTTTGCACCACCATTTCCAGTTTCTGGATTGGCCGGAGAATAAAATAATTGTCAGGTTTTGGATTATTGCGGGTTTACTTGCCCTGTTTGCCCTAGTTACCCTAAAGATCAGATAAAAAGTTTATGCGTAATAGCGAATATTTTAAAAATAAAAAAGTTACTATTGTTGGTTTAGCGCGTTCCGGCCTGGCTTGCGCTAATCTTTTACATCGCTTAAAAGCCATTGTTAGCGTTACCGATATTAAGGATGACGCGCAAAGTCGTCAAGCTCGGGCTAAACTTTGTGACAGTGAAATTAGGGTGGAATTAGGCAGGCATAGTCAAGATTGGGTTAAGCAGGCGGATTTAGTGGTAATTTCTCCCGGTGTGCCGCCAGATTCTTTGTGCGTTAATTGGGCCAAAGAATTCAATAAGTTATTGATTAGTGAAATTGAGGTGGCGAGTATTTTGTGTTCGGCACCAATTATCGCTGTTACTGGCTCAAACGGAAAGACTACGGTGGCTACCTTAATCGGTAAAGTTTTGTCCACATTGAAAAAGAATGTTTTTGTTTGCGGTAATATCGGGAATTCATTTTGCGCTGAAGTGGAGAAGATAAAAGAGAATGATTTTGTGGTTCTGGAAGTAAGTTCATTCCAGTTGGAGACGGTTAAAGATTTTAAACCTAAGATTGCGGTTATTTTGAATTTAACTCCGAATCATTTGGATCGCTATGACAATATGCAGGAATATGCAGCTGCGAAAAAACGTATTTTCATGAATCAGGATCAAGGGGATTTTTTGGTTTTAAATGCCGATGATTCTGTTTTGAGAGCTGTTGGCTTTGACGCTAAATCAAAGGTTTCTTTTTTTGCTCAGGAAAAAGGATTAAACTCTAACCAGAGCGCGGTGTTGGAGGTGGGCGGAATTTTGGGAGTAAAATTGCCACAGATGCAAAAAGTTTTTCAGGAATTTAAAGGGATTCAGCACCGCTTAGAGGAGGTAGCAGAAATAAACGGGGTAAAATTTATTAATGATTCTAAAGCCACTACCGCGGATTCCGCTATTTGGGCGATAAATAATATCGCTTCACCGATTATGCTTATCGCCGGAGGCAGGCATAAGGGAATTGATTATCGGGTAATTCTTGATGCCTCCAGAGGCAAGGTCCAGCAGGTGTTTTTAATTGGAGAAGCCAGGGATATAATTGCTTCTGACCTTAACAGGGGAGGTTTTCCGATCGCTAAGGTGGATACCCTTAAAGAGGCGGTAACTAAAGCCTATGACCAGTCTCAGCCAGGGTATTGCGTATTGCTGTCTCCCATGTGTTCAAGTTATGATATGTTTACGGATTTTGAAGCCCGGGGCATGGCCTTTAAAAGAATTGTTTTGGATTTAGCTCAAGCGGTTAAGCTTCATGGTTAGGAAAACGCGAATTAACTTGCTTACGGTATCGGTTGTACTCGTTTGTATCGGTATCGTAATGATCTATAGCTCTTCAAGTATCTATGCCTGGGAGAGGTATAAAGATAGTTTTTATTTTTTAAAGCGGCATTTATCTTTTTTGTTTGTCGGATCGCTGTTGGCTTTCGCGGCCATGGTTATTGACTATCGTTTTTTTAGGAAATATGTTCACTGGCTGATTTGGATTGCTCTAGGCTTACTGATTTTAGTGCTGATACCCGGAGTAGGTAGAGAAGTTTCCGGAGCTCGGCGCTGGTTTAGATTTAAATTTATTAGTTTTCAGCCTTCGGAGTTTGCCAATTTGGCGCTTATTATTTATATTGCTGATTTTATCTCTCGTAAAGAAGATAAGATTAAAACGTTAGTGGCCGGTTTTATGCCCGCGGTATGTATGTTGGGGGCAGTGGCTTTGCTGATACTTTTGCAGCCGGATTTAGGTACGATTATCGCTTTAGGCAGCGTAGTTTTAACTATGCTTTTTGTGGGCGGGGTTAGAGGCAAGTATATTTTGAACATGTTGCTTTGTAGCTTGCCGGTATTTTATTTTTTAATTTTTAGCGTGCCTTATCGCCGAGCGAGAATTTTAGCTTTTATAAATCCCTGGCTTGATCCTAAAGGGTCAGGTTTTCAGATTATTCAATCGCAGATTGCTATTGGTTCAGGGGGGATATTTGGCAGGGGGCTGGGCCATTCTCAGCAGAAACTTTTTTATCTTCCGGCGGCGCATACTGATTTTATTTTTTCCATCATTGGCGAAGAGCTGGGTTTGTTGGGCACCTTAGGGATAATAGCGTTGTTTATGATTTTTATTTATCAAGGGCTTAAAATTATTAAGAATGCACAAGACAGGTTCGGATATTTTCTTGCTCTGGGGTTAATTTTAATGATTTCGATTAAGGCGATTATTAATATTGGTGTTTCTTGCGGAGTTTTTCCCACTAAGGGCTTACCGCTGCCGTTTATTAGCTACGGGGGCTCATCGTTAATCTTTGATATGGTTAGCCTGGGTATTTTGATTAATATCGCTCGTTGCGGAGAGTATCCTTAAGATCGGAGACTTTAGCTATGCGTGTTTTGATTGTTACCGGCTCCAGCGGCGGCCATATTTTTCCGGCGATCGCTCTTTTGGACTCATTAAATAATTCCGGGCAAGAAGCGCTCTTGGTGTTACCGCAAAAAATCCATCAGGATGAGATTCCTGTCGCTCCGGGACAAGTAAAGTATATTCCCGCGGCTAATTTGAGCTTTAATTTAAATCGTAAAAATATATTTGGCTTTTACTTTTTTTTAGCTGGCGCCTGGGCGTCATTGCGGATAATTGTAAAATTTAAACCGGATCTGGTTGTGGGATTCGGCAGCTTAAATACTGTTGCCTTAATATTTTGGGCCTGGTTATTCAGGATAAAAACGATGATTCATGAGCAAAATGTTATTTGCGGTAGGGCCAATAAATTATTGGTCAAGCTGGTAGATAAAGTCGCGGTATCATTTAGCCAGACTCGTAATTATCTCAATATCGCTCCTCATAAAATTATTTTAACGGGTAACCCTCTACGCAGGGGCTTGTCGCGGATGGATAAAAAAAAGGCCGGGTTTTTTTTTAAGTTTAAAGAAGGAAAATTCACTATTTTAATTATGGGTGGCAGCCAGGGGGCGCATAGAATAAATGCGGCATGCCTGGAGGTGTTGTCTGCTTATCAAAAAAAGGATGATTTGCAGGTGATTCATATCTGCGGAACGCAGGATTTTACTTGGCTGGCAGCTGAGTACGCAGTGTTGCCTTTGGCCTATAAGCTTTATGATTTTTTTCATCAGATGGAATATGCCTATAGCGCAGCCGACCTGGTAATTTGCCGGGCCGGAGCTACCACGATTGCGGAAATACAAAAATTTAATTTACCGGCGTTATTGATTCCGTATCCTTTTGCTTATGCGCATCAGTTAGCTAATGCGCAGGTTTTAGCAGATGTTGGCGCGGCCGAAATAATGCTCGATGCGGAATTAAGTGCGGATAAATTAAAAGAAAGTTTACAGGCATACTTTTGTAATCATGAAAAACTTAAAGAAATGCAAAAAGCGTATCAAGGGCTGCCGGCTTTAAATGCAACAGAAAGGCTGTCAAGCGAGGTGTTAAAGCTAAAGTAATGTTTAAATTAAGATTATTAATTTTATTTATTTTTACGCCGGTATTGGTTTTTGCGCAAAATCAGGATTGGCGCGTATCCAAAAGCACGCATTTTCAGGTTTTTTATCGGGGTGCTTCGGAGGCCTTGCTAGACCGGTTGATTAAAAAGGCGGAAGGATATTATGAAAAAATTACGGATGATTTTGGATTTAACCGTTTTAACTTCTGGACCTGGGATAACCGCGCAAAAATTTATCTTTTTGATACCCAAGAAGAATACATGAAAGAAAATAGCGGCCCAGATTGGTCCGCTGGCTTAGTAACGGTGAGTAATAAATCTATCCAATGCTATGCGGCTGCTCCAGGGTTTTTAGATCATGTTCTGGCGCATGAGTTGGCGCATATTATTTTTAGAGAGGTGGTTGGTTTTAATAATCCGGCTGTTCCGCTTTGGCTGGAAGAAGGGGTGGCTACTTTTCAGGAAAGACAATCTGAAAATCAGTCAGTGCAGAGGTATTTGGCCGCAAAAGTTAGGACAAATAACTTTATGAGTTTAGACCAATTAAATAGGTTTGATTTAATGCGCGTAAAAGATAAGCAGTTAATAGAGCTGTTTTATGCCGAATCCTATAGCTTATTGAATTATCTGATTAAAGAGTTTGGTAGGGATAAATTTGTGCTTTTTTGTCATTGGCTGCGAGATTATAAAGATTTAGTTAGGGCGCTTAGGATGGCCTATGCTTTTGCTAGTTTGCAGGAACTTGAAAGTTCATGGAAGGAACAGCTTTTATTATGAGAAAATATTATCATTTTATCGGTATAGGCGGGATCGGGATGAGCGGGATTGCGCGTTTGATGTTGGAGAGCGGATTCAGGGTAAGCGGCTCGGATTTAAAAGAAAATCTTATTACGCGGCAGTTGGCTGGCCTGGGGGCAGAGATTTTTCTGGGACATCGCGCACAAAATATATCCCAGCAGGATGTAGTGGTCTATTCTTCGGTTATTACCGCGGATAACCCTGAGGTGTATCAGAGCAGGGTTTTAGGTATACCTTTGATTAAGAGGGCACAGGCTCTCGCCGAGCTGATGCGGCAAAAAACAGTTATAACCGTTGCTGGTAGCCATGGTAAGACCACGACTACTTCTTTAATTTCTTATATGCTTATGGAAGCAGGGGTTTGTCCTACGGTAGCTATTGGGGGCATTCTGAATAATATCCAGACCAATGCTTGTTTAGGAAGCGGCCAGTTTTTTGTTGCTGAAGCTGACGAATCTGACGGGTCCTTCTTAAGCTATACACCCAAGTATTCTATTATTACGAATATTGACCATGAGCATTTGGATTATTATCATAATTTTAGCAATGTATTAGCCGCCTTTGGGCTTTTTATTAAACAGACCTTGGCGGGAGGTTGTGTTTTTGCTTGTTTTGACGACCCTTGTCTTTTAAAGCTGATGCGCGACTATGAGGGCAAGCGCGTATTTTTTGGCCTAGACCATTCGGCTGATATTTGCGCTAAAAACATCGAATTACATGGGCTGGTTTCAGATTTTGATTGTTATTTTAAAGATAAATTTATTTTGCGTTTTCATTTGTCTCTAGGGGGAAGGCATAATATTTCCAATGCCTTGGCGGTAATTGGCCTGGGATTAGAGCTAGGTATTGATTTAAAGCATATACGCAGTAGCCTAGAGGGATATAAAGGCGCTGGCCGCAGATTAGAGATTAAATTTCAAAGTGATAAATATCTGGTTATTGATGATTATGCGCATCATCCTTCGGAAATTAAAGCTTCTTTGGCGGCAGTAGCTAATTTGAAGATTAAGCGAAAAATCATCGTGTTCCAGCCGCATCGTTATACCCGTACGCAATTGCTTTTAAATGATTTTATTCAATCTTTTGCGCTGGCGGATTATTTGATTATTACCGATATTTATGCGGCTAGTGAGCAGCCGATAGAAGGAGTAAGCGCTTTGGAGTTATTAAAAAAAATAAAAGAACATGCTCCGGATAAAGAAGCCTTCTATCTGCCTAAAGAAGGTATCCTTGCCCATATTTTGGGCATAATTAGAGAAGGCGATCTGGTGATGACCTTAGGAGCAGGGGATATTGTGAGGGTTAGCGATGCATTGGTCCGGGCACTTAAATAAGGCAATAAAAACCAAAATTAATTTGGCAAGTTTTACGAGTTTTAGGATTGGGGGCCGGGCAAAATATTTTTTTGAACCGCAGAATCTTAAAGCACTACAAGAGGCGTTAGTGATTGCTAGGCATAATGGCCTGGATGTTTTTATCCTGGGAGCGGGCAGCAATATCCTGGTTAGTGATAAAGGTTTAGATGGGCTGGTGATTAGATTAAGCAGCCGGGATTTTAGAAAATGTTCTTGTCAGGGTAGTTGTGTAGTGGCCTGGAGCGGTTTAAAATTAAATGAATTTATTTCATTTTCAAAGAAGAACAATTTAAGTGGTTCGGAGTTTCTGGTGGGTATCCCCGGGACATTGGGTGGTTCATTGATGGGCAATGCCGGCGCCTGGGGTAGCTCTATAGGAGAATTGGTAAAGCAGGTAGGTGTCCTAGATTATAGTGGAAAGCTAAAACTGCTGACCAGCCAGCAGCTGAAGTTTGCTTATCGAAAATCCAATTTAAATAAATATATTATTATCTGGGCTAAGCTTAAGCTGCATGCTGCGCCAAAGAAAGTAATTTTAACAAAGATAAACGAATATCTCTCGCGGCGTAAGCAATCTTATGGCCATAACTTGCTCAGTGCCGGGTGTATTTTTAAGAATCCTTCTTTGGGCTCTGCCGGTAGATTGGTTGATGCCTGCGGATTAAAGGGTAAGGCCAAGGGGGGGGCAGTGATCTCTAAGCGGCACGCGAATTTTATTTTGAATACCGCGAAGGCCAAGAGCAAGGATGTTTTATCGCTCATGGATTTGATGCAAAAAAAAGTATGGGAAAAATTTAAAATTAACTTAGAGCCTGAGATAAAAATATGGAAATAAAAGATTTTGGTAGAGTCGGCGTTTTAATGGGCGGGCCTTCTTCGGAAAGGGAGATTTCTTTAAAAAGCGGACAGGCTGTTTTTTCTGCGCTTAAGGAGGCCGGCCTGGAGGTAGTAGCGATTGATATCGCTATGGATAATTTGCAGGAGAATTCCAGCTTACTTAAAAAGTATAATTTAGATTGCGCGTTTATCGCTTTGCATGGCCGTTATGGTGAAGATGGCGTGATTCAGGGGATTTTAGATAGATTAAATCTCCCCTTTACTGCCTCCGGGGTTAGGGCCAGCCAGCTGGCGATGGATAAGATTGGTTCATTAGAAATATTTTCGCAAGCCGGATTATGTGTACCGAAATCTCAGTTTATCAAGAAGTCAATTTATCAGAAGAGCTATGCTTTTGGAAAAGGCCCAGCTTTTAAAAATCAGCTTGGTTTTCCTCTGGTGGTTAAACCGGCCAATCAAGGATCGAGTATCGGGTTATCGCTCGTAGAGCGCGGGCAAGAATTACCGGCGGCCATTGATCTGGCTTTTCAATTTGATGAGCATATAATTTTACAGGAGTATGTATCGGGAAGGGAGCTCACCGTTGGCATTTTGGATGAGCAAGCTTTACCGGTAATTGAAATTATCCCTAAGCATAAATTTTTTGATTTTACGGCTAAATATCAAACGGGCTCAACGCAGTATATTGTTCCTGCTGTTTTAGGCCCAAGGGTGACTTTAGAGGTCCAAAAGGCAGCTTTGCGGGCACATAAATTTTTGGGTTGCTATGGCTGTTCGCGGGTGGATATTATTTTAGCTAAGGATGGCTCGGTGTGTATTTTAGAGGTTAATACTATACCCGGGATGACCGCCACTAGCCTTTTGCCCAAAGCGGCTAAAATTGCGGGTATTGATTTTAGCCGGCTTTGTCTTAAATTGTTGGAATTAGCATATGCGTCGGCCCCTTTCAAGGGGCTGGTTAACGAGATCAAGGAAGGAGGGGCCGGGTGAGGAAAAAAAAATTTAATTTACCCGCAAAAATTATTAGTATCTTGTTGATAATTTTACTTGCCATCTCTTTTATTATAGGATATATTTGGAAAGTATTAATTACTGCGGATTTTTTTGCCGTTAAACAGGTCATCGTTAGGAATTCTGATGATCAATTTGAATATTTAAAAGGTAGAAATATATTCACTTTAAATTTAAATAATGAGGCCGCGAGGGCGACGTTAAGATGTCCGGATTGTCGTAAGGTTAGGTTTGCTCGGATTTTGCCTAGCTCCATAGTGGTAGATTTTTTAAAACGCAGGCCGTTGGCTCTGGTAAAGTTCTATAAGAATTTTGCCATCGATGAGCAGGGAGTGTTATTTCATCCGGACACTACGACTGAGAATCTAGAATTACCGATAATTTATGGCTTAGAAACCAAGATATTTGCGCCTAAGCCGGGAATGAGTTATAAGCGCTTAGAGTTAGATTTAGCTTTAAGTATTATTAATGAGTTTAAGGCAAATAAAGCTTTTGGTGGGTTTACCCTAAAAAAGATTGATGTGGCTGATCTAGGAAGCGCTGGATTTTTTATGTTCTTGCCCAGGCAAATTGCCAATTATACTTTAGCTGTTCCTGGCGCAGAGTGGTTAGGTTTTGAAGTGCGCACCGGAGCATATAATATTAGGCAAAAGATGATGATTCTAGGGGGCCTGGTGATTCAGGAGCGCGAGGAATGGGCCAATATTAAGTATATTGACCTTAGGTTTAAGGAACCGTTAATCAAATTGAACAATGCTAAATAATAGTTATATTTGCGCCGTAGACATAGGTTCGAATAAAATATCCGCGGCACTGGCTTTGGTAAGAAAAAATAAAATAAGCAGTATCTTCTTTGATTGTTTTTTATCTTGCGGGGTTAAAGAAGGGGTGATTGTGGATGCCACTGAGCTGGTTATCTGCTTGACTAAAATTCTTAAGAGCTTAAAAATTAAATCTGGATTAAAAATTAAGTCGATCCATATTAATTTTTCAGGTAAGGATATTTCAACTAAACACAGCCATGCGATTATCCCTCTTGCCGAGCGTGGTAATAAGGTGATTACTTCCACGGATATCGCTACGGCTAATGAACAGGCGCGTATCCTTGGCTCTAGTTTAGAGGATGAAATAATTCATGTAATTCCTTCGAGCTATTCTATTGATTCTAAGAATAATGTGATTAATCCTATCGGCTTATATAGCCATAGATTAGAAGTAGATTTATATTTAGTCTGCGCTAGATTGGCACCTTTGCAGAGTTTAAGCCGGGTGATTAGCCAGGCTGGATATGAGATTGGGAGCCTTTCTTTTTCGGGACTGGCCACGAGCAGGGCGGTATTTGGCATAGAAGAAAAACGTGGTGTAAGCGTATTTTGCGATTGTGGCAGCGATGTAACGGAACTGCTGATTTTTAAAGATGGCCTTTTGCAGAGTATTCAAATTCTGCCTCTAGGTGGTAATAGTATGACGCAGCAACTCTCGGGAGGCTTAAAAATTAATTTTGAGTTGGCCGAAGATATTAAGCGTACTCACGGGATCATCGGGGATATTAGCCATATCCAGGAGGATAAAGAAATTTTAGTTAGGAAAAATGAATTTTATAAACCAATAAAACAACGTGATGTAGCGGTTATGGTTACTAATGCTAGCCGTTTAATTTGTACGCAGATTAAGGAAGCGGTGGAGCCAAAAGTTGCGCTTCATGAAATCAGTCATTTCATTATGGTGGGCAAGACTTTATTGACTGAGGGATTTATTGAGATGATGGAGAGCGTGATCGGGGTGCCGGTAGTTATCGGACGGATTAATCATCCCCAGATAGCTTCTTTAGCCAAAGAGAATAGTGATTTATCCGGACAGAAGTATCTGACTTATTTAACCTGCCTGGGGATGATTTGTGAGGATCTTGAAAATAAAACTGTGGGAAATTTAGCTTTAGTTAAGCCTGCCAAAAATCTGTTAATTAAAACAATTAATCGTTTTAAAGAAGTTTATCAGGAATATTTTTAATTTTTTTTGTCATAATATTAGGCTGGGTTTTTGTCTTCCGCCAGGCGCCGCGAAAGCCGTCAGATCTGCCGGCGAAGCTTCTTTTAATTGACCCTCTTGGGTTATTGTGTATAACGTATCGGCTTAAGCTATGATTAAAGAGAACATTGAAAAAGTCCATCAGCGCGTGTTTGAAGCTTGCGCCAGGACTAAAATTGATCCGGGCAAAATTACGATCGTCTGTGTGACTAAAGGCAGGAGTGTTCAAGAGGTACAAGAAGTAGCTAGTTTGGGGATTAACCATATTGGCGAAAATAGGGTGCAGGAAGCCTTTTTGAAATATAGTCAGCCATCAGCCATCAGCCCTCAGCTCTCCTCGACCATCGGCCATCGACCATCGACTATAAAATGGCATATGGTCGGGCACTTGCAGTCAAATAAAGTAAAAGACGCTTTAAAAATATTCGATTTAATTCATTCTGTTGATAGTGTTAGCTTGGCGTGCCAAATTAATCAACAGGCTTTTAAAATAAATAAAATTCAGGACATTCTTCTAGAGGTCAAGACATCTTTGGAGGTAAGGAAGTTTGGACTTAAGCCGGAAGCGTTGGCACAGGTTTGTAGAGAAATTATAAAATTCTCTAATGTAAGAATTAAAGGGCTAATGACCATTGCTCCGTTGGTGGATAATGCTAGTGAAGCCCGGCCGTATTTTTCTAGACTTAGGCAGTTGCGTGATCAGTTAAATCCTGGTTGGTTGCTTTCGATGGGAATGTCTGATGATTTTGAGGTCGCGATTGAAGAGGGCGCGGATATTATCAGGTTGGGCAGGGCAATATTTTCCCGCCCGTTATTTCAAAACAGGCCTGATCATGCTTCATTTATTTAAGGGGCAAACGGGATAAAATAATGTTTAATTTTCCAAGGAAAAAGATTGGAATTATCGGATTCGGCAATATGGGTTCTGCAATTGGCGAACGCATTAGGTTTAAATACGCGGTTTACGTTTTTGATAAAATAAAAACAATTGATTTAGAAAATATAACCGTGGTTCATAATCTCAGGGAATTAGTCGGGCAATCTGAAGTTGTTATTTTAGCCGTTAAGCCGCAGGATTTTGATTTGTTGCTTAAGGAAATTAAAAATTTTATTCAGGATAAATTGATTATTAGTATTGCCGCGGGTATTACTACGGGCTACATACAGAAGGTTTTAGGAAAAGTTAAGGTCGTAAGGGCTATGCCGAATATCGCGGTAAAAATAGCCGAAGGCGAAACAAGCATATGCAAAGGTAAGCATGCTAAAGAAAAAGATTTGTTGTTGGCGAAAAAATTATTTAAAATCTTGGGAAAGGTTTGGGAGTTAAAAGAAGATAAGATTGATTCTGTTACGGCTATTTCCGGTAGCGGGCCGGCGTATATTCTTTATGATATGGAAATTAAAAAGTTAGATCCTCTGAAAATTTCTATAAAATCTAAAAAAGAGTGGATTAATCGTTTAAATGAGGCGGCGCTTAAGGTTGGAATTGAGGTAAAAATCGCGTTAGAGCTAGCTGCGAGTACAACTGTTTCTACTATTCATCTAGTCAAACAAACGGGTAATTCACCCGCTCAGTTGCGCAAGATGATTACTTCTTCCGGAGGGACAACGGAGGCGGCGCTTAAGGTTATAATTAACGGAGGTTCCTGGCCTGAGGCGGCGCTAGCGGCTAAGCAGTGCGCTCAGGAGTTATTAAAAAAGGAGTAGATATGTCAGGTATCGGCATTATCGGCGGAAGCGGTTTATATAAAATCGAAGGCTTGAAAATTACTAAACAACTAAAGGTCAAGACTCCTTTTGGAGAGCCCTCAGATAAATTTACCATAGGAAAATTAGCGGGCAAAGAGGTAGTTTTTTTACCGCGCCATGGGGTAGGCCATCGTATCTCACCTAGTGGAATAAATTATCGCGCTAATATTTTTGCCATGAAAAAATTAGGGGTAGAAAGAATTATTTCGGTCACTGCCTGCGGGAGCTTAAGGGAGGAATTAAAGCCGCTGGATTTTGTGGTGGTGGATCAATTCGTGGATCGCACAAATTACGGCCGGGATATGAGTTTTTTTGACCGGGGAATTGTTAGCCATATTGTTTTTAGCCATCCGGTATGTCCGCAGCTTAGCGCCGGTATATACACCGCTGGTAAAGCTTTGAACTTGAGTATGCATAAAACCGGAACTTATATTAATATGGAAGGCCCGCAGTTTTCTACGTTAGCGGAGAGCAAGCTTTATCGTAGCTGGGGCATGGATGTTATTGGCATGACCAATCTGGCGGAGGCCAAGCTTTGCCGGGAAGCTGAGATTTGCTATTCCACGCTTGCCTGTATTACCGATTATGATTGCTGGCATCCGGCCCATGCCAGCGTAACCTTAGAAATGGTGATAAGTAATCTGCAGAAAAATATTGAGCAAGCTAAGAAAATTATCTGTAAAGTAATTAAAGATTTAAGTTCTAAGCGCGAATGCAGTTGTGGACAGGCTTTAAAATTTGCCATTGTTACGGATCGTAAATTAATTCCCTTAAAAGTTAAGCAAAAGCTGAATATAATCATAGGTAAGTATGTCAAATAATTCTGGATATAAACATACCTTGAATTTACCAAAAACAGATTTTCCGATGAAGGCTGATCTGCCTGTTCGCGAGCCGCTTTTTTTGCAGAACTGGACAACCTTGGATATTTATAAACATATAAATATTAATTCTTCCGGTAAACAGAAGTATATTTTGCATGACGGCCCGCCTTACGCTAATGGCGATATTCATATTGGCCATGCTTTGAATAAAATTTTAAAAGATATTATTATCAAATATAAAACCCTGCGTGGCTATTCTTCTGCCTATGTTCCTGGATGGGATTGCCATGGCCTGCCTATTGAGCACCAGCTTTTTAAGGAATTGAAAACCCATAAGTCTAAAATTTCGCAGCTGGATTTTCGTCAGAAGGCGTTTGTTTATGCTCATAAATATGTTACAACGCAGAAGGAGCAGTTTAAGCGGTTGGGTATCTTTGCGGATTGGGAGAATCCCTATCTTACTTTAAGCCATGATTACGAAGAAAGCATTCTTAATGCTTTGGCTAAGCTTAATGAGCAAGGCTATTTATATCATGGGTTAAAGCCGGTGAATTGGTGTTTTAAGTGCGAGACAGCCTTGGCAGAAGCAGAGGTAGAGCACCAAGAGCGCAGCTCGCTATCCATCTATGTAAGATTTAGAATTAAGCCGACGGAAGATTTTGGCCCGGAAAGTTTTTTAGTTATTTGGACGACTACTCCTTGGACGCTGTTGGCTAACGTCGCGGTGGCTGTACATCCGGATTTTGTTTACCTCTATATTAATACGGATAAAGGAAATTTGATTGTGGCCAAAGATTTGTTGTCCAGTTTTATAACCAATAGTGGCCTGACTAAATACACGCTGATTAAAGAGCTCAAAGGAAAGGATTTGGAGGGGGTGCTCTATACGCATCCTTTTGCATCCAGGGAGGGACAGGTCGTGTTAGCTAATTATGTTTCCGGCCTGGAAGGTACGGGTTTAGTGCACACTGCTCCGGGCCATGGCAATGAAGATTATTTTACTGGAATTAAATATAAATTAAATATAATCATGCCTGTAAATTCCCGGGGAGTTTTTGATTCTACGGCCGGCCAATTCCAGGGGCTGCATGTTTATGACGCCCAGCAGCCCATTCTTGAACAATTAGAAAAAACCGGGGACCTGCTTTTTAATTCTAATATTGTGCATGCATATCCGCATTGCTGGCGTTGCAAGGCCCCGGTAATTTTTAGGGCAACCAAGCAGTGGTTTTTGAACATGGAACATAATGCTTTAAAAAATAAATTGCTTTCGATAATTCGCCAAGAGGTTAAATGGATTCCGCCTGCAGGCCAGGAAAGAATTGCCGCGATGGTTTCTTTGCGCCCGGATTGGTGCCTTTCGCGCCAGCGCTACTGGGGCGTACCTATTCCGGCTTTAATCTGCAATGATTGTCAGGAAGAATTTTTATCTACTCAGGTAATTAGGAATTTTGCCGTCTTAACGGCTAAGAGTGGAACAGATTGCTGGTTTCAGCAGCCGATAGAAGCTTTCTTTGGCCCGGATCTAAGTTGTCCGCATTGTAAGGGAAAGAATTTTTCTAAGGGCTCAGATATTTTAGATGTCTGGTTTGATTCCGGAGTCAGTAGCCAGGCAGTGTTAAAAGCTAGGGAAGAGTTAGAGTTTCCGGCTAGCCTTTATCTGGAAGGCTCAGATCAGCATCGTGGATGGTTTCAATCTTCGCTTATCTCCTCGGTGTGTATTGAGGGTAAGGCGCCTTTTAAAAATGTACTCACGCACGGTTTTGTAGTTGATGGAGCGGGCCGTAAAATGTCTAAATCAAGCGGTAACGTGATTTCCCCTTTTGAAATTATTAAGGTTTATGGCGCTGATATTTTAAGAATGTGGGTGGCTTCTAGCGATTATAATGAAGATATACGGATTTCACCGGTAATTCTAACGCGACTTTCTGAGGCCTATCGTAAAATTAGAAATTCCGTTCGTTTTATTCTCAGTAATTTATACGATTTTGATCCGAATACCCATAAGACGGATCATCAGGATTTTAGAAAAATTGATATTTGGATACTTGGCTGCCTAAATTCATTGTGCCTTGTAGTGGATAAAGCTTATAATGATTTTGAGTTTCACAAAGCCTATAAAGCAATTTATGATTTTTGTAATGAAGATCTTTCCATGTATTATTTGGATATGGTTAAAGGCCGGTTGTATACTTTTTTAGCCTCTTCGCTTCCGCGAAGAGCGGCGCAGACGGTATTATATGAAGTGCTTAGATGCTTAGTAAGGATTATCTCTCCGATATTAGTTTTTACCGCGGAGGAGATTTGGCAGAATATGCCTAAAGAGGATAAGGATGCTGGTTTTTCCAGTGTGCACTTTTTGCGCTGGCCCGAGCTTTATGCGTTAACTGAACCGGAGCGGGCTGTCGGGGGATTGCTCCAGCCACTGATAGATTTAATTACCATCTCTGCCAAGGCTTTAGAACAGATGCGTACGAACGGGGTAATTGGCAGCTCTTTTGACGCGCAAATAAATATATTGACAAAAACTCAAGATCGTTATACATTCTTACAAAGCTGTAGTATGGAGCTGGGTGAGATTTTTAAAGTTTCACAGGTTAAGGTCACTTTGGATAAAAGTAATTCTGTTGATCTTTCGGTTGAGGTAGAGAAGGCGCAGGGCATCAAATGTCTGCGCTGCTGGAATTATTCATTAGAGGTGGGAAAGAATCAGGCGCATCCTTTGATTTGTGATCATTGCCTCAAGGCAATAGGGGGGAAGTAAAGTGAAAAAAAAATTTTCTAAAAGCGCTTTGAAGGATTTTAAGAAGATTGTGCTGAAGAAGAAAGAAGAGATACTCGGCGATCTTAAGCATATATCCGATGATATTTTAAGAAAATCACAAAAAGAGGCCTCTGGGGATATTTCCGGTTATACTTATCATATGGCGGATGTGGCTACGGATAATTATGATCGTGAGTTTTCTTTGGGATTGGCTTCTAGTGAGAGAAAATCTCTTTATGAGCTGGATGACGCGCTCAAGAGGATAGAAGAAGGTGTTTTTGGTATTTGCGATGATTGCAAGGCTTCCATTACTAAAATTAGATTAAAAGCAGTTCCTTCCGCTCGGTTATGTATTAAATGCCAGCAGAAAAGGGAAAAGAAATAAAGCTTTTAATTGATCGCCTTCGCGCAGGAGTGCTGCGACGGATGTCGTAAAATAATTTTAAAGGCGGATCCGCCGATACTTCTTTGCATAATGTGCTTGGAAGCATCCGCCGAAGCTTCGTGGAAGCGGAGGCGGAAGCCAAGCGTTGGCGGGTAAATAAATCTGCCAGGCTTCTAAAAGCGCGCGCGCGGGGGTTTTAGGAGATGATTTTGATCATCGTTTTAGGCGTTGTTGCATTAGATCAGCTTACTAAGTTTTTTGCTTTAAGATTTCTGCAATTAAATACTCCGGTTTCCGTAATAAAAAATTTTTTGAATTTGACTTTGGTGCATAATCGTGGGGCTGCTTTTGGTTTTTTTCAGAATCAGCTTTTTTTATTTGTGCTGGTTTCGCTTTTTACGATTGTGCTTATTCTCTGTAATTTAAAAAATAAAACGAATTCAAATGTATTTAAGCTGTCTTTAAGCTTGATTTTAGGGGGAGCTGTAGGTAATTTGATTGATCGGCTGCGCTTTGGTTTTGTAGTCGATTTTTTGGACCTGCGGGTCTGGCCGGTTTTTAATATTGCGGATTCGGTGATTACCATCGCTGCGTTTGTATTAAGTTGGGAATTATTATTCAATAAAAATGCTGCCTGAAATTTGCACGATAGGGACTTTTACGATTTATGCTTATGGCTTGATGCTGGTTTTGGCTTTTTTTGTTTGCGCCTATTTAAGTTCTCTACAGGCGGCAAAAGAGCAAATGAGCAGCGAGCAGGTATTCAATCTTTTATTCTATGTTTTTATTTTTGGTATTATAGGTTCACGGCTATTTTATGTGCTCATTAATTTTCGTTTCTATTTGCAGTATCCTTTGGAGATCATTATGCTGCAGCATGGAGGCATGGCCTGGTTCGGTGGCTTAGTTTTTGGTTCAAGCGCGGCAGCCCTGTTTATTAAGAAACATAAAATGAATTTGCTCAGGAGCTTAGATTTGTTGGTTCCTTTTGTTGCTTTAGGCCAGGCGATTGGCAGAATAGGGTGTTTATTAAATGGTTGTTGTTTTGGCCGGGAATCTGAATTTGGACTATATTTTAAAGCTTTTGATCAGATTTTAATACCGACCCAGCTGTATTCTTCGCTGCTTATGCTTTTGATTTTTGTTATCTTGAGATTTAAGCAAGATAGAAAACATTGGCCGGGAGAGATTTTCTGTGGTTATCTTTTTCTTTATTCTTTAAAGCGTTTTTTTATTGAATTCCTCCGTAACGATAGCCCAAGGTTGTTTTTTGGATTAACTCTTTTCCAGATTTTATGCTCGGTGATGTTTTTTCTCTCTTTGGGGGTATTCTTCAGGTTGCGTGTGATTAAGAAAAAATAATCCTTGGTTAAATAATTTACGGTAAACAGGCTCAGGTCTGCCCGGGGAAGAGTTTGTGGAAGAATTATTATTACAAGTTAAAGCCAAAGATACAAAGATGCGCCTGGATTTGTTCTTGGCGGATTATGCTTTATGTAATAATTTAGGTTTATCGCGTACAAATATTCAGAAGCTTATCCATGATGGGCAAGTCCTATTAAACTCGCGAATAGTTAATAAGCCGCATCAGAAGTTAAGTCCGGGTGATGCCTTGCGGGTTTTCTTACCGGAGAAAGAAAAAATAGAATTTTTACCGGAGCAGATATCCCTGGATATTGTTTATGAGGATAAGGATATATTGGTAATTAATAAGCAGGTGGGATTAGTGGTGCATCCGGCTCCGGGAAATCGGGAGCATACTTTAGTTAACGCTTTGTTGGGCCGCTCTACGGAACTTTCTGATATAAATAAAAACCGTCCGGGAATTGTGCATCGCCTAGATAAAGAAACAAGCGGGCTTTTAGTGATTGCTAAAAATAATGCCAGCCACTTAAAATTGGTCAAGCAGTTTGCCCAACACAGCATTCAGCGTAAATATGTCGCTATTGTTAGTGGCCGGGTGGAGTTTGATGAAGACGTGATTGAGGCCCCCATTGGCCGGCATCCTTTAAAGCGAAAAAATATGGCCGTTTCGTTTACGCAAAATACTAAATATGCCAAGACTTTTTATAAGACGCTAAAGCGTTCTAAGCATTATAGCTTTTTGGAATTAAAACCTTTCACCGGCAGGACACATCAACTCCGGGTGCATTTGGCCTACTTAGGTTATCCGATACTTGGCGACGCTAAGTATGGAAAGGGAGATAATTTTTCGCGGTTGGCTTTACATGCTCAAGAGATTGGTTTTATTCATCCTTCTACCGGGAAGCTTATACATTTCACCAGTAAAATTCCTTTAGAATTTCTAGAATTTATTAAAAAGAATTTCTCTTGATTTTTACCTAACCAATGTTATAGTAATGACTAAGAAAGAAGTAGAAAAGGAGTTTTTCCTTATAAGGAGGGCCTCCCCGGTTAATTGTTTAGGAATTTTTTTGAAATTTTCTGCGTAAGCCTGGGAGGAATTAGCGCATTGATTTATTAGTGCTTTTGTACTTGTAAGCGAAATATTTGTTAGGGTTTAAGAAATTTAAGCAAAGCAATCTTTCCCTTCGCGGGAGCTTGAGGGTTATTTTTCCCAAGCGCCGGAGGTTGAGAAAAAATGAGGAGGAAAAATGAATCGTAATGGCTCGATCCGGTTATTGGTCTTAATTGTATTATTTGTTATTTCATTAGCAGCTGCTGTGGGGGTATTTTATTTATATCAAAAAGAGCATGCGCAAAATGTCCAGCTTCAAGCGCAGATTATGGAGCTGGAAAATCGTCAACGCCAAACGGTTAGTCAGCTCGAAGAGTCTAAAAAGGTGGCTACGGAACTTCAGCTAAAATTACAAGAAGCCGAAAGTAAGGCGGATTCTTTAGCGGGTGAGTTGCTTACGGAAAAATCAGCGCATGAGGAAACATTTAATAAGTTAGGGCAGATTACGGCGGAACTTTCTGAGCAGCAATTATTGCGCAAGGATCTTGAAAAAAGGCTTAATCAGGTTCAGGAAGATAGCAAGAAAATTAATGAGCAAATAAAAATCATGCAACAGCAGAAGATTGATCTGGAGACAAAAATTAAAGATTTAGAAACGGGTGCAGGAGGCGTAGAGTTGGGCAAGGTGATCGTCAGCCCGGAAGCGTCTGAGTCGGCTATTGATGCTGCTCCAGCTCAAGCTAAATTGGCTGATGAGAAAATTAATGCGCCGGTGACGAAAGTCGCCAAGGTTGCTAAAAAAGATCAGCCTTCTTTGGCCAAGGGCCAAGAAGGTAAGGTGATAATTGTAAATAAAGAATTTAATTTCGCGGTGATTAATTTGGGCAGCAAAGATCATGTAAGCATAGGTGATGAATTTTTAGTATCTCGTTTGGGTAAGACTATTGGAGATTTAAAAGTAGAGAAGGTCCATGAAGCTATGTCTGCCGCTGGTTTTGCTGCGGAGTTAAAAGATTTGATTAAAGAAAATGATCAGGTAACGCAAAAGACAAAGTGAGCTGTATTAGAAAATCCGTCGATCGTTTAGAGGCAAAATTTTCAATCTCGCGTCAGCCTTTTTTAATCAAGAATAAATTTATCCCGACTGGCCGTATTACTCTTTCCGGGGATAAGTCTATTGCCCACCGTGCGTTAATTTTAAGTGCCTTAATTAGCGGCAAAACCATTCTTAATAATTTTCCCGTACATGATGATTCTTTGGCTACCTTAAATGCCTTATGCGCTTTGGGAGTAAAAATATTGCGCAAGAAGGGGGTAGTTTTTGTTAACGGTTGCGGCAGGCAAGGATGGAAAGTTCCTCATCAGCCGGTTTTTGTAAATAATTCCGGAACTTCTTTACGTTTACTTTTAGGTGTTTTAGCCGGGATGGATTTTAAAACTAAAATAGTTGCGGGTAAATATCTTTCTGCCCGGCCCATGTCTAGAGTAAACGTACCCTTGCGTTTGATGGGGGCGCGGATTATTGCCAGGATTAAGGCTCAGGAAGAGTATGCGCCGATAATTATCAGCGGAGGAAATCTTAAGGGCATTGTCTACCACTTAAAGATTGCTTCGGCCCAGGTTAAATCCGCGATTCTTTTAGCCGGTTTATTCGCTAAAGGTAAAACTCAAGTTATTGAGCGCTTAAGTACCCGTGATCATACTGAGCGTATGCTTAAAATCTTCGGGGCCGATGTAGCTGTAAATAATAATAGCATAACCTTAAATTCCAGCCAAAACTTAGTTAGCCCGGGTGAAATTTATATTCCCGGGGATATTTCTTCGGCAGCTTTTTTTGTAGTTCTAGCTACGATTATTCCTAAAGCCAGGATTGTTATTGAGCAGGTTGGCCTTAATCCTAGCCGTAGCGGAATAATCAATGTGCTTAAAAGAATGCAGGCTAAAATAAAAGTTGTTACTTTTAAATTTGAGAAGCTAAAGAAAGATTTCTTGCCGGCAAGGCGGGGTTTGTCTTCTCATGCCCAATGCCATAAGGCGGAAAATTTTGAGCCTCGGGGCAATCTTATTATAAGGAGTAGCAAGCTTAAGGGTACGACAGTTTATTTTCGTGAAATACCTTCTTTAGTGGATGAGCTTCCTATTTTGATGGTTGCTGCCTGTTTTGCCCAAGGGCGCAGTATATTTAAAGGGGTTAGTGAACTTAGGGTTAAGGAGACGGATCGAATTAATTCCATGGTTGTTAATTTAAGGAAGATGGGAGCAGATATTCGGGTAAAAAAGACTGGCCGGAGAGAAAATATTGTTATTAATGGACAGGGCCGGCTTTGTGGGGCTGAGCTTAAAAGTTTTGGAGATCATCGTACTGCCATGAGTATGGTGGTGGCGGCTTTAGCCGCGGAGGGTGAGTCTAGGCTTGATGATGTTAGCTGTATTAATAAGTCTTTTCCCGGTTTTTTGGCTACTTTAAAAAGTTTATCTAGAAATTAGTTAAGATGTTTAGGCTGAGATTTTTAAGATATGATATTGGGTTCTCACGGCTGTGTAGGAGAAAAGCTATAAGGTGTTGATTCTATTTGACAAAGGGCTTAATCTCTGTTAAAATTTCTAATCATGTAATTTTGGGAGAAAAAATGAATAAATTAAGTCAGCAACTAAAGAAAGGAATTAATTATATCTTAGGTCTTTTCTCTAATGATATGGGAATTGACTTGGGCACTGCGACGACTTTAGTCTTTGTTAAGGGCGAAGGGGTGGTGCTTTGTGAGCCTTCTGTAGTTGCTATCGAAAGAGGAACTTCGCATGTTTTAGCGGTAGGAGAAGAAGCCAAGCGCATGCTCGGGCGTACTCCTGGAAATATTATTGCGATCAGGCCGATGAAAGATGGAGTTATTTCTGATTTTGAGATTACTGAGGCTATGTTGCGCTATTTTATTAAGAAGGTGCATCATCGTAAAGTTTTAGTCAGGCCCAGAATTGTTATTGCTATTCCCTCCGGTATTACGGAGGTAGAAAAGCGGGCAGTAAAGGATTCTGCGGAGCGGGCCGGAGCGCGAGAGGTATTTTTGATTGAGGAGCCAATTGCGGCGGCTATCGGCGTAGGCCTGCCTATTCAGGAACCTATCGGGAATATGATTATTGATATTGGAGGAGGTACTACAGAGATTGCCGTAATTTCCCTTTGCGGAACAGTCTTTTCCAAGTCTATTCGTATCGGTGGGGACGAAATGAATGAAGCGGTCATTGAGTATCTTAAGAAAACATATAACCTGATGGTCGGTGAACGTACCTCTGAAGAGATTAAGATCAAAATCGGTTCTGCTTACCCTTTAGAAGAGGAGATGAGTATGGAGGTTAAGGGTAGGGATCTGGTTGCGGGTTTGCCTAAAACCGTTACCATTACTAGTGAGGAGATTCGTGAATCCCTTCAAGAAACTTTACGTGCCATACTGGAAGTTATAAAAATATCTTTAGAGAGAACTCCTCCGGAGTTAGCGGCGGATCTTATTGACCACGGGATTGTTATGGCCGGGGGTGGTTCATTATTAAGGGGGCTGGATAAATTAATTTCTGAAGAGACGGGCCTGCCTGTGCATATCACTGATGATCCGGTTACGGCGGTAGCTAATGGAACAGGTATTGTATTAAGTGAAATTCAATATCTTAAGAAAGTTACCGTGCCGGTTAAAACCGAAATACGCAATTAAATCTTCGCCACGAGGCGACACTGGCGCAATACCAATCTGCGCCAGGTGAAGTCACCTGTTTTTCTAATTAAATGTGTTTAAATTACCCCGTAAAACCTTAATTAGTTTTATTCTAGCCATTGGCCTTGTTTTATTGGTAGCTATTTCTTTATCTTGTTTTAAAAATCCAGCGCAAAAAATATTCAAACCCCATCTTTCTCTTATTGGTTTAATTAAGCACGAAATCTCCGGTATTATTTTTTATCATCGTAATATGGTTCAAGCGGAAAAATTACAAAACGATATTAGTTTGTTACGTTGGCGTTTGTTTGATCTACGCGAGATTAGCCAGGAAAATATTCGGCTTAATAATTTATTTGTTTTTAAACAGAAATCTTCTTTACGCCTGGTGGCCGCTAGGGTTATCGGCCACTCGCCGGATAGCTGGTCTTCTAGCGTGATTATTGATAAAGGTAGATATAGCGGAATTAAGTCTGGAATGGCGGTGATTAGCCCTGAGGGATTAGTGGGGAGAATAGTAGAAAGCTCGGATAGCACTAGTAAGGTGCAGTTAATTAATGATCCTAATCAAGGCATCTTTAGCATTGTACAGCGCAGTCGGCAAGAAGGATTGGTTAGCGGGACCTTGGGCACTAATTTAATTATGCGCTATCTTCCGGATGAGGCCCAGATTATAGCGGGGGATATTATTATTACTTCGGAATTAAGCCAGATTTATCCTAAGGGCTTGCTTGTAGGCAGAGTGGTAAATATCAAACGAGAGTTTTCCGGACTTAACCGCTATGCCTTGATTAAGCCGATTGTGGATCTTGCCAGCCTTGAAGAGGTATTGGTGATTATTCCATGAAAAAGTTATTTTTTTTGTTGGCCATACTAATTCTAGTTACCCTAGAATTAGTATGGCCAAATTTTTTAAACTTTTTTTATTGTAAACCAGACCTTTTGTTGATTTTTATGATTGCTTTAGTTTTTTATACGGATTTTAAGACCGCTTTATTATTTGGTATACTAGCCGGATTGGCTAAAGACGTATTCCTGCCTTGGACGCTGGCAATAAATACAGTTTGTTTTAGCATCTGGAGTTATTTGTTATATCGGCTCAACCGTCAGATATCTACTGAAAATGATTATGTGCGTTGGGCAATAGTTTTGGTGGTAGCCTTGTTAAATAATCTTATCATTGGGCTGCAAAGCGTGGTGACCGGAAATATTATGCCGCCAGGCATTTTTTTACGCAACTTGATAATTGTTAGTATTTATACAACGGCCTTATCACCTTTAATTTTTAAGCTTACAAAAAAGATCTCCTCATACTTACTGAGTTTTTATTAAATCATGGAAAGAAGAAATATTTTAAATTTATTTATTATTATTATGTTTAGTGTTTTAATTTTCGGGCTTTTAAACCTTGAGATACGGCAAGGGGCTAAGTTTCGGCGCCTTAGTGATAGAAATTGTATCCGGTTGATATCTCAATTCGGTAGCCGAGGCAATATCCTGGATCGCCACGGCGAGATTATTGTGGATAATAAAATTTCTTATGATGTAATGATTATTTCTCAAGATCTAAACCATCTTGATCAGGTCTTAACTTTGATTAGCCGTATTTTAGGCGTAGAAGTTAAAGAGTTGAGGGCGACATTTAAAAGGAATTTTATTTCTTCCAGCGTGCCGGTTACCGTGGCGACGAATATTAAGCTTAAAGATGCAATTTTATTAGGTGAACAGAAGAGTGAACAACCGAGTATTATTGTTACACCTAAGCCATTGCGTCATTATCCGTATGGCCCGCTAGCCGCGCATGTGATTGGTTATGTCAACGAGATTGATCGTTGGCGCTTAACCAAATTAGAAGATTATGGTTATAAAACTAAAGATATTGTCGGATTTGGCGGGGTAGAGGAGAAATATGATTATTATCTGCGGCAGGAAGAGGGAGGGCTGTCGGTTGAAGTAAATCACCGGGGAAAATTTATGCGCGTTTTGGGTTTTCAACCTCCGCGTAATGGTAAAGATGTTGTATTGACCTTGGATTTATCAATTCAGAAGATTATCGAAGAAAAATTAAATGGTCGAAAAGGCAGCGTAATCTTAATGGAACCGTTTAGTGGAGAAATTCTGGCCTTGGCGAGTTATCCGAATTTTAATCCGGAGGTTTTTGTGTATAAACGCGCTAAGATTATTTCCGCGCTTTTTAATGATCCCGGCGCGCCATTAATCAACCGCGCTATCGGATCAAGCTTTCCGCCGGCTTCGGTTTTTAAAATGGTAGTGGCTTCCGCCGGGCTGGAATTAAAAAAAATAAATACTTCTACGACTTTTGTCTGCCAGGGCTCAACCATGGTGGGGGCTAGGAGATTTAAATGTTGGGATGTGCATGGTTCAGTGGATATTTTCCAGGCACTTTCCCGTTCCTGCGATATATTTTTTTATAAGACAGGTTTACTTCTAGGCGCGCAGAATATTTATGATTATGCTTTAAAATTAGGCTTTGGCAGAAAAATAGGTTTTGAGCTGGCTGGCGAAACTAGCGGTTTTATCCCCTCTCCTTTATGGAGAAAGCTGAATAAATTTAAGAGCTGGTTCGATGGGGACACGGCAAATTTAAGCATTGGCCAGGGTGATTGCCTGGTTAGCCCTTTACAAGCCGCGAATATGTTGGCGGTGTTTGCAAATCGCGGATATTTATTAAGTCCCTATATTATTAAAGCCATGGGCGGCCTTGATTTTTCTATGAAGAAAAAGAGGCAGATTACGGTACCTTTTAAGAAGAGTACTTTTGAAGTTGTGGCTAAGGGGCTGGCTAAAGTAGTTTCTGATGCTCAGGGTACCGGAAATGTTTTATCTACTTTGCCGGTTAAGGTTGCCGGGAAAACCGGCACTGCCCAGGTATCTCGGGGCGCGACACATGCCTGGTTTGTGGGTTTTTTTCCTGTGGATAAACCTAAATATGTAATCTGCGTTTTTTTAGAGAACGGCGGGCCGGGCTATTCTGCCAGCGTTATGGCCAAACAAATTATTGAAGGGATGAATAATCAGGGGTTGCTATGAGGAATTCATTTTTTAAAATCTTAATTCTCGCGTTGATTATTGCTATTTTAGGAGTTTTATCTATTTATAGCAGCACTTACCAAAAAGAAGGTACTTCTTGGCAGGATATTTATAAACGCCAGATACTCTGGTTAGTTATTGGGCTGGCCTGCTTCTTTTTTATGGCCAGGTTTAATTATCGTAAACTTTGGGATGCTAACTATTTTATTTATGGGTTAGCTTTATTTTTTTTTACTTTTAGTTTTTGGTTTGGGTGTGGTTAGGCTGGGGGCGCAGCGTTGGCTTAAGTTCGCTTGGTTTAATTTTCAGCCTTCGGAGTTTGTTAAGCTGGCAATGATAATATTTTTAGCCAGATATTTTAGCCGTAAATCAATTGATGATACGTCTCTGTCGTCGGGAAAATTTGGTATTTTCCAAGGCATAATCTTACCATTCATATTCGTGGCGATACCGATGTTCTTAATTATTGAGCAGCCGGATTTAGGCAGCGGTTTAATGTTGATGCTGGTCTTTGTAGGATTGCTTTATTTAACTAATGTGCGAATAAGGTATATTTACATATTGCTTTCGGTATCGATTTTACCCTTGCCTTTTTTCTGGCATTTTTTACACGATTATCAGAAACAGAGGTTATTAGTTTTTCTTAATCCGAATATTGATCCTTTGGGCGCCGGATATACGATTATCCAATCGCGTATCGCTATTGGTTCGGGCGGGTTATTTGGCCGGGGTTGGTTGCGCGGCTCGCAGAGCCAATTATATTTTTTACCAGAATCACATACAGATTTTATTTTCGCCACTTTTTCTGAGCAGTGGGGGTTTTTAGGCAGCAGCCTGTTAATTTTGATGTATTATTTGATTATTCGTCAGGGTTTTATCATCGGGCAGAGGACAGGCGATTCATTTGGTAAGCTGTTGGCTTATGGCGTGTCGCTTTTATTGGCTTTGCAAGTATTTATTAACATTGCCATGAATATGGGGTTGGCGCCGGTGGTGGGGTTGCCTTTGCCGCTGATGAGCTATGGTGGCTCTAGTATATTGATTACCTTCATTGCTTTAGGGGTTTTGGTTAATATTGACCGGACAAGGAATGTATTCTAAATGATTGAAGATTTGTTGGCTAACGTGCATCGGCCTGCCCAATATCTTGGCAATGAATGGAATGCCGGTAAAAAAGATTTCAATTCTTGCGCTTTGAGTTTTGCGTTAGGTTTTCCGGATTTATATGAAGTGGGGATGAGTAATTTAGGATTGCGGATTATTTATGGGGTTTTAAATAATATCTCCGGCTTGGTTTGTGAAAGGTTTTTTGCTCCGGAGGCGGACATGGAAGCGTCTTTAAAAAACGCCCAACGCCGTCTTTTTTCCTGGGAATCAAGCCAGGAGTTGATTAATTTTGATATGCTGGGATTTTCTCTTGGGTCGGAATTAAACTATACTAATATATTAAGCATCCTGGATTTGGCGGGCTTGCCCTTGGCATCTGCATCACGTAACCATCAATATCCCCTGGTAATTGCCGGAGGGCCGTGTACGCTGAATCCGGAACCGATGGCGGAGTTCTTTGATTTGTTTATTATCGGAGAAGCAGAAGAGGCGATTGTAGAGCTTGTGAATTTATACCGTAAATATAAGGATGATTATAAAGCGGAAAGATTAACCAAAGAAGATCTTTTGCTCAAGCTGGCTAAGATTGAGGGTGTTTATGTGCCAGCTCTTTATGTGGCGGATTATAATGTTGCTGGAGAACTAGTTAATTTTTCACCCAGATTTTTAGGCCTGCCATTAAAGATAAAAAAACGTATAGTTAGCGATTTTGATTCAGCTTATTTTCCCTGTAATTGGATGGTGCCCAATGTAAAGATAATTCATGATCGGATTACTTTAGAAATCATGCGCGGGTGCCCAAATCAGTGCCGTTTTTGTCAAGCCAGGTCTCAATATTACCCTTTAAGAATAAGAAGCCGGGAAAAAATAATTTCCTTGGCTAAGCTTAGCTATGCCTCCAGCGGATACGAAGAACTATCTTTGGCGGGTTTGTCCGTAGGTGATTATCCGGAAATAGAAACTCTGGTTTCTAATTTGACTAATAGCTTTAGCCAGCAGGCGGTTAATTTATCGCTGCCTTCATTAAAAGCCAGAAGGTTGCTAGGAAATGTGTCTGTGCTTATCGCTAAAATAAAGAAAACCGGATTAACTTTTGCGCCTGAGGCAGGCACGCATAGATTGCGTCAGGCCTTGGCTAAAGATTTTTCAGAAGTTGAATTTTTTCAGGCTATTGCTCAGGCATATCGGGCAGGTTATCAGCATTTAAAATTATATTTTTTGATTGGCCTACCCGGTGAAAGTCAGGAAGATTTACAGGGGATAATTGATTTTGCCCAGGCTGCTTCGGATGAAAAAAGAAAAATTAACGGCTCCTGCGCGCAAATTAATATTAGCATTAACCCGTTAATTCCTAAACCACATACGCCTTTACAATGGCAAAAGATGGATTCTCTGGAAGCGGTTAAAGAGAAGCAAGATTATCTAAAAAGCCATTGCAAGAATAGGAGGCTTAAATTTAATTTTCATGATTCCCAAATGGGTTTTTTAGAGGGAGTGCTTTCTCGCGGGGATAGGCTTTTGGGTAAGGTTATTCTGGCGGCTTATAAAAAAGGAGCTAAGTTTGACGCCTGGAGCGATTATTTTTCCTTTGCTAAGTGGTTAGAGGCATTTTCTGAAACTGGCATTGATCCGTTGAAATATCTTGATGAAAAATCAACTACCGCCGTACTTCCCTGGGATTTTATTGATACCGGGGTTGATAAGGAATATTTACTTAGTGAGTTTAATAAATCTATTGCCAGATAAAGAGTAAAGAGGTATAATTATTAGTCAATAATTTAAAATATTGGAGGACTATGGATAATAAACTGAACAAATTTTCGCTAAATTCTCGTACCGTTAAGCAAAAGCTGTTGGTGGCGTTTCAGCTAATGTCTATCCTGCCGTTTTTAGTTTGCGTGTATTTGCTTTCTACTTACGTCTTCCAAAAATCTAAAGCTAGGCTGGATATTACCATCTACTTGGCAGTGAGCGCGTTTTTGGCGATCGTTGGTTTTTTAGTTATTAAGGAAGTTTTTGATCGTTTAATTATAATCGCTAACGAAGCTAAAATTATCGTTGCCGGAGATATGAATCGTAGGCTGAAGGTACAGCGTGGCGATGAAGTCGAGGAATTGGGTAATGTTTTAAACCAGCTTACGCAGCGTATCCGCAACAATATGGATGAGCTTAAAAGTTATAGTGAAAAGACGACTGAAATTAATATTGAAATTCAGAAAAAAATAATGGTTCTTTCCAATTTAATGCAGATTAGCGCGCTTATTTCTCAGGGGTCAAAATTTGAGGAAATTTTAAAAATTGCGGTTGAAAAGTCCCGGGCTTTAGCTAATTCCGAAATGGCATTTTTACTTTTTAAAGATGAACTTAAAGAATCTTTTTCTATGAAGGTGGCCGATGGGGGAAAATCAGACTATTTAATGACTATTGAGATCAGCGCTCAAGATGACATTTATAATAAAGCTTTTAATTTGAATAAACTTTTTGTTTTGGATAAACAGAATTCGCCGCATGATAATCTTACGGTTGATTTTTTAACTAAATTTCAGGTTAAAAATTGTTTAGCGATGCCTATATTCTTAAGAGGCAGCGTTAAAGCGGTATTGGCAATCGCCAATACCCGGGATAATTTTATTTATCGCAAAGACGATATCGAGCTTTTGGATATATTTTCTAAACAGATTGCCGTGGCTATCGAAAATAATATTTTAGCGCATCGGGTTAAGAAGCTAGAGATAGAAGATTCCCTTACCGGGCTTTATAACCGTTTTTTTATTGAGAGCCGCCTGCAAGATGAGATTAAGCGGGCAATAGTCTATCAGCGTCCTTGCGCTTTTATTATTTTTGATATTGATAATTTTAAAAATTATCTTGAAAAATTTGGGCTAATTTTAGGAGAAGCGGCGCTAAAAAAAATCGCTTGCTTGATACTTGATTCTATTACTGAAGTTGATCGAGCATCTAGGAGTGATGATGATGAGTTTGCGCTTATACTCCCGGAGAAAAACAAACGCCAAGCTCAAGAGGTGGCGGAAAAGATATGCAAAAAAGTTCAATTAGCTTTCTGCGCGGATCTGGATAGTAGCAAATATCTTACAATTAGCGCGGGGGTTAGCGAAAACCCTTTAGATGGAGTGCAGGTAGAGCAATTGGTGGCTAAGGCTAAGGAGCTGCTGAAGAAAGCCAAGGAAAGTGGTAAAAATCGAGTAGTGGTTTTTTAAATGAGGATTTACTAAGTGATCAGGAGAATTAATAATAAACCATTGGGTGAGCTGTTGTTGGACCGTGGGCTGATTAGCCAGGCTCAGCTGGATCAAGGTTTGGGTCTTCAAAGAGAAAAAGGCGGGTTAATCGGAGAGATCCTTGTGGAGCTGGGGTTTGTCAAAGAGGATGATATTGCTCAGACTTTGACCGCCCAGTATGGTTTTCCTTATCTACCCTTAGGTAATTATGATGTGGATAAGGATATTACCAGCATTATTCCCGGCAGGGTGGCCAGGCAGTATTTGCTCGTGCCAATAGATAAGATCGGTAATAATCTTACCTTGGCGATGTCCAATCCCTTAAACATCCAGGCCATAGAAGATGTAGAGCTGCTTAGCGGATGTAGCGTACAGGCCTTTGTCTCTACCGCTTCGGATGTTAAAAGAGCAATTGAGAAATATTATAAAGAATGAATTAGACTATAGTCTATAGTCTATAGTCTATAGTCTAAAATATGCTATCACTTAAAGATCGGCTTACGGAAATATTAATTCATAATAAACTTATTACCGTTGAGCATCTTGCGCAGGCGCTTAAGGTGCAGGCCGCTAAAGGCGGAAAGCTTAGTGATATTGTTGTTGAGCTCAAATTTGTTAAGGAAAATGAGTTAATTAACGCTTTAAGTGAAGGTTTAGGTTTGCCTTTATTTGATTTAAAACGTTTCAAAATCGATCTGGATATTGTGAAAATAATTCCAGTTAATATTGCCCGCCATTACCAAATTATTCCTATATCTAAAATGGGGGATACAATTACTTTGGCCATGGCTGATCCGTTAAATATATTTGCCATTGATCATGTACAGTCTCTCACCGGTTTTAAAATAAATCCCATAATTTCTTCTGCTGTGGATATTAATCAAACTATTGAATTATCCTATCCGGATACTTCCAAAGGGATTATTGATGATTTGGTTAAGGAGATGACCGTTTCTTCTATTGAACTGATTAAAGAAGAGAAGGAAACATCTTTTAGCGATCAGGAGCTAGATCGTCTTAGCCATGAAGCTCCGATAATCAAAGTGGTGAATATGATTTTAGAGGAATCAATAAAAAAGAAGGCTTCAGACGTGTTAGTGGAACCGTTTGAGAAAAAATTACGCATACGTTTTCGTATTGATGGCATGTTGCGGGAACAGAAGGCGCTGCCCAAGACAATGCATGCCTCAATCGTATCGCGGATTAAAGTTATCGCGGAGCTGGATATTGCTGAACACCGTCTTCCCCAAGATGGACGTTTTAAAGTGGGGATATTTAACCGCCAGATAGATTTTCGTGTTTCTATCTTGCCGTCTAGCTATGGGGAGAAGGTTGCTTTACGTATTTTGGATAAGTCGCAGGCAAATTTAGATATGAGGAAGCTGGGTTTTAGTGACCATATTTTAGGAGTTTTGGCTAAAGTATCCTTATTGCCCCATGGCATGATTTTAGTTTGTGGGCCAACCGGAAGCGGAAAAACTACTACTCTTTACGCGGTTTTAAAATCCGTAGATAGCCCAGATAAGAATATTGTTACTGTAGAAGATCCTGTGGAGTTTCAGCTGGAGGGCATAAACCAGGTAACGGCTAAGCCGGAAATTGGTCTTAGTTTTGCTGTCGCTCTGCGTTCTATTTTGCGTCAAGACCCGGATATTATCATGATCGGAGAGATCCGTGATTATGAAACCGTAGATATCGCGATTAAAAGTGCTTTAACCGGCCATCTTGTTCTTTCGACATTGCACACTACTACTGCCGCTGGAGCGGTGGTGCGCTTAGTGAATATGGGGGTGGAGGCTTATTTAATTAATTCTTCCTTAATTTGTGTTGTTGCTCAGAGGCTAGTGCGTAAAATATGTTCATATTGCAAGGAAGCCTATATTCTTAAAGACGAAGTTGCTCAGAGCTTAAAATTAGATTTCAGGAAGATCGGTAAATTACAATTCTATCGAGGCAAAGGTTGCCAGCATTGTTTTAATTCTGGATATTCCGGGAGAACCGTAATCGCGGAAGTTTTGCAGCTTAGCCAGAAGATCCGAGATCAGATTCTCGATGGTTCGCAGGAGCAGTTTATTAAACAGCAGGCGCGCATGGAAGGGATGAGAACTTTGCGTGAGGATGGGCTGGAGGCAGTTTTAAAAGGGTATACGACAATTGAAGAGGTTTTACGGGTGACTACGCCGGATGAGTAAGTTAGCTGATAGCTGATAGACTTTAGTTGCTCCTATGAGCTATGACCTATGAGCTAACTACACATTTACATTAAAATATGCATTCATTAAAAGAAAACATAATAGAAATACTGCTTAAAAGCCAGCAGATTACTAAGGCGCAATTAGAGCGTGCTTTAAGCTTGCAAAAAGAAAAGGGCGTCCCCTTAAGAAGGGTTCTGGTTGACGAGAGGATCATTACTGAAGAAGTTTTATTGTCTTTGTTTTCGGAACAGCTTTATATACCGACTTTACGTTTGGTTAAATTTAGATTTGATGCCGAGATAATAAATTTAATTCCCGAACGCATGGCCAAGCTTTATAATACAATTCCTTTGTCTAAAATTGGCCTTACTCTTACCGTGGCTATGTCAGATCCTTTAAATATTTTTGCGCTGGATGATTTAAGTAATTTTACCGGATGCAATATTGATATTGTTTTAAGTCCTGAAGATGAGATTAATCATGCTATTGATAGCCAGTATCGTAAGGAAGCTAAAGATATACAAAATATCATTGATGAATCAGCTTTGGGCCGCTTTACAAGTTCAGATAAAAATTTAGAGCTATTTAAAACTGATGAGCTGGAGTTGTCTGATGCGCTTTTAGAAAGCGAAAAAGCGCCGATTGTGCAGTTAGTCGATATTATTTTAGCCCAGGCTTTAAAAAGGAGGGCTTCGGATATACATATTGAGCCGGAGGTTGATTGTCTGCGTATTAGATATCGTGTGGATGGCTCATTGCATGACATCCTAAGAGTCCCTAAGATTAACCAAAATGCAATTTTAGCCCGGCTTAAAATTATCTCTAATTTAGATATTACGGAAAATCGTATTCCTCAGGATGGTAGATTTAAGGTTAAGACCGAGGGGCGGGAAGTTGATTTTAGGGTTTCTAGTTTACCAACTACTTTTGGCCAAAAATTTGTCTTACGGGCTTTAGATAAGGGAAATCTTTCTATTGGTTTAGATAAGCTGGGTTTTTCAGAGCAGCCCGCGGCGAATTTTAAAGCAGCAGTAGCTAAGCCTTTTGGCATGATGTTGGTTACTGGTCCTACCGGCTCGGGTAAATCTACCACGCTTTATTCCGTGCTAAATCAATTAAACACCGCGGAGAGAAATATTGTTACTATTGAGGACCCCGTAGAATACCAGGTAGAAGGGATTACTCAGATGCAGGTTAAGCCAGATATTGGCTTAGATTTTGCTTTAGGTTTGCGCTCTATTTTGCGTCAAAGTCCGGATGTGATTATGATCGGAGAGATCAGGGACGCCCAAACCGCGGATATTGCTATTAAAGCGGCGCTCACCGGGCAGCTTGTGCTTTCTACCTTGCATACTAATGATGCTATTTCTAGCGTTACCCGTCTTATTGATATGGGGGTTGAACCGTTTTTGGTGGCTTCTAGTGTAATTTTGCTTTGTGCTCAACGGTTGGCACGTAAGATTTGTCTTAAGTGTCGTAAACCTATAGAAATTTCTAATGATTTTTTAAAAAAAATAGGATTTTACGATAAATCTACATTTTATGCCGCGCAAGGATGTAAGTATTGTAATAATACTGGATTCTTTGGACGAGTGGCGGTATTGGAGACGTTTCTCATTGATGATGCGATAAGGGAGATGATTATTCGCAGAAAATCAATTGATGAAATTAAAGAGTATGCGGTGAAGAAGATGGGGATGAAAACCTTACGGGATGATGCATATCTTAAGGTAAAAGAAGAACTAACTACCCTGGATGAGGCAATAAGAATTACTACGGAAGAATAATTATGGCCGTTGGAATTAAGATACTTTTGATTTGTAATGAGGAGAGTTTTTCTAGTCATTTTAAAGAGCAGCTCTTTGATTTAGGAAAGCATCTTGTGGCCGTAGAGCTTACTTTTCAAGCCGCAGCTTTGAGTTTAAGCAAGAGTATTTGTGATTTAGTTTTTGTGAAATATGCTATTCCAGAAGCAGAAATTGGTTCCCGCCTGTTGGAGTTAAGAAAAGTTGATTCTGATTGCACTGTAATTATTTTGCTTGATGAACAGAAGGATAGCTTAGTAAGTGGGTTTGAGGAATTAGGGGTTTTTGAAAGTATGCTTTGGCCTGCAAACCCAGATAAATTAAAGTTTATTATCGATAAAGGCGCCAAAATGCATACATTATTGACGGCTAGCCGAAGAATAAATCAAGGGTTAAGGGAAAACAATCAAGCGTTAGAAAGGCAAAACACTCTTTTAGCTAAAAGAATTGAAGACTCTACAGGTAATTTAAGCAGGTTGTATGAAGATTTGCGTTCTACCTATATGCGTACAATTCGGGTTTTGGCGCAAGCCATTGATGCGCGAGATCACTATACACATAGCCACTCGGAGAATGTAGCGCGCTATGCCGTTATTATTGCTAATGAATTGAAGCTTTCTGTTAAAGATGTTGAATTAATCCGTCAGGCTTGCGAGCTGCATGATTTGGGTAAAATAGGTATTGAAGATAGTGTTCTGTTAAAAGCTTCCGCTTTGACTGCTTTAGAATGGGAGCAAATTAAGAAGCATCCGGCTATTGGTGCCAAGATTTTAGAACCTTTGACTTTTTTAAATGGGGTGGTAGACTTAGTAAGGCAGCATCATGAACATTATGATGGCACTGGTTATCCGGAAGGTAGAAAAGGCGATGATATCCTGTTAGGCGCGCGCATTATTCATGTGGCGGATGCTTATGAAGCCATGCGTTCGGCGCGTTCTTATCGGCAGAAGCCGCTGTTTAAAGAAGAGGCAATTTTGGAGATTAGGCGTAATAGCGGTATTCAATTTGATCCAAAAATTGTGGATGTATTTTTGAAAGTGGTAAATAATTTATGAACCTCGCGCCTTCTAAATATTTAAATATTAAAGTCACGCGGTTCATAGAATTAAATAAGAAAGCCTGCCTGGCGGCAGGCAGGAAGGACGAGGGGTGAACTCTTATAAATATTCCGCAAAAAATAAGAATGGGCAGACTATAAGTGGAATAATTCAGGCTGCCTCAGAGGTAGAGGTTGCGGATATTTTACATAAAAAGGAAATGGTGGTTTTCTCCGTGGAGTTCGCTAAGATTTCCAAAGCTGGTTTAAAGAAGCCTGACCAGAAGATAAAGCTTGATGATTTAGTTATTTTTTCTCGTCAGCTGGCGACGATGATTGACGCCGGTATTCCCCTGGTTAACGCTTTAGGTATATTGGCTGAGCAGATTGAAAATAAGGGCTTGCGGGAGATTGTGGATATAGTGCGTCAAGATATTGAAGCAGGTGTGAGTTTTTGCGATGGCCTGGCTAAGCATCCGGTAATTTTTTCTGATCTTTTTGTGAATATGGTAAAAGCCGGAGAAGCTTCGGGTATGTTAAATGAAATTCTTGATCGCTTGGCTACTTTTATGGAAAAGCAGGCCGCCTTGAATCGTAAAATAATTTCCAGCCTGGTTTATCCGGCAGTAGTGGTAAGTATGGCGATATTAATTACGGCTGTACTTTTAATTAAAGTTGTTCCTACGTTTAAAGGTATATTTGACACACTGGGAGGGACGCTGCCTTTGCCTACCCAGGTTTTGATTTTTGCCAGCGATCTTTTGAGAAAATATTTTTTGTTTTTGATACTATTGTTAGGTGGCGCTATATATGCGTTTAAAAGGTTACTAAAGACGCAAAAAGGCAGATATCGGTTTGATCAATTTACATTAAAGGTCCCGGTTTTTGGTCCTCTTCTACGCAAGCTGGCGGTGGCTAAATTCTCGCGTACCTTTTCTACTTTAGTTAAGAGTGGAGTTTCAGTTTTAAGCGCCCTAGATATTGTTAGTAAAACTTCAGGCAATAAAGTGGTGGAGGAGGCAGTAGTTAATTGTTCTAAAAGTGTGCGCAATGGTGAGCCGATCTCCCGGCCTTTGGCCAAGAGCGGAGTTTTCCCGCCCATGGTTACTCGGATGATCAGTGTTGGCGAACAGACAGGCCAATTAGAAAAAATGCTTTCTAAGATTGCTGATTTTTATGATGATCAGGTTGATGCGGCTGCCGGAGCGTTAACCAGCTTGATAGAGCCATTGGTGATTGCGTTTTTAGGCATTGTGATCGGAGGTATTGTTATTGCTTTATTTTTGCCGATTTTTAAGATTTCGCAGTTGATGGCGCGTTGAGCGGATATGGGGTTAATCTGTAATAGCATTAAGCACTTAGGATCGTAATGCAATATAAAATAAATAAAAAAAGTTCTTGACAAAAAATGGTTTTGTATTAAAATACATATTCCCTATTAAAAGGGTTAAAGCTTGTGAAGAAAATTAAAACGCAGTTGAAAATTTTTAGACGTTAATCCGCATCGACAATAAGGACGCGAGTAAAATAGAATTTGCGTCCCGACATTTTTGTCGGGACGTTTTTTTGTCCGCCCAGTTTTATGGCGAATAAAAACTGTTCTTTTGATAATTGAATTGCCAAGCGAGGCCATAGTAATTCCGAAGGGAGTTATTAGGGTCAATTCATGAGGTTTGAAATTAAATGAATCATTAGAGCCATTATACATAATTTTTCGAAATTTTTCGGAGAGTCCGCCGTAAGGCGAGACTTCTCCGCAAACAATATTCTTCGGAGAGTTTGATCCTGGCTCAGAGTGAACGCTGGCGGCGTAGATTAGGCATGCAAGTCGAGCGATACTTTTTTTTTGAGATGATGAAGCCGTAAGGCTGATTTGTCAAAGAAAAGAAGATATAGCGGCAGACTGGTGAGTAACACGTGAGTAATTTACCTCTAAGTCGGGGATAGCCTTGCGAAAGCGAGGATAATACCCGATGTGTTTATGGTTGCATAAGCAGCTATAAGTAAAGGAGGCTCGTAAGAGTTTTTGTTTAGAGATGAGCTCGCGTCCTATCAGCTAGTTGGTGGGGTAATGGCCTACCAAGGCTTTTGACAGGTAGCTGGCCTGAGAGGGTGGTCAGCCACATGGGGACTGAGA